>NZ_LNHZ01000026.1:0-357 GCF_001463265.1 Citrobacter sp. 50677481 | reverse complement strand
TAACCGGAACCGGAGCCACAGCCAGAACCCGAACCGCAGCCGGGCACCCCGCCATTTATGACCGACGATGAGGGCAACCCCATCGCCGACGGCGCCACCACCAGTGACAACACCCCGACCTTCGGCGGCAGCGGCGAGCAGCCGGGTGCGCAGGTGGTTATCCGGGACGGCGACACCGTCATCGGCGAAGCCGTCGTCGATGACCAGGGCAACTGGTCCGTCACCCCGGAGCAGCCGCTGGCCGACGGCGGGCACACCATCACCACCGAAATCACCCGTCCGGACGGTTCGCAGACCAGCAGCGACACCTCTCTGGTTGTTGATACCAGCGCTGAACCGCAACCTGAACCAGAACCG
>NZ_LNHZ01000025.1:0-723 GCF_001463265.1 Citrobacter sp. 50677481 | reverse complement strand
GCCTTCCTGATGATCCACAACTGCTGGGTCTACGCGATGGGTAACCGCCATGACTTTGCGGAACTGGCACAGTCTCTTGAGCCGTTCGATACCGCTATGGCAGACATCTACGCGGCGCGTTCCGGCCTTGATATGTCTGCCGTACAGAAACTGATGGATGCCGAAAGTTATATCGGCGGTAGTGACGCCGTGGCGAAAGGACTGGCAGACAGCCTGCTTTCTGCTGATGCGGTCAGCGATGGTGACGAGTCACCCGCAGCCGCGCTTCGCAAACTTGATGCGTTGCTGGCTAAAACCAACACCCCGCGCTCTGAGCGCAGAAAACTCATTAAAGCCTTATCCGGTGGCATGCCTGGCGCTGTCACCACCAACGACGGTACGCCGGGCGCTGCCGAAGACATCAAACCTGAAACCCTCAATTCACTTGAAAACGCCCTGGCGGCGTTAGTCAAATAAGGACCCTTTATGTCTGAAGTTAACGATATTCTGAAAAAAGTCACCGCCAGCATTGAAGAAGCAACCGGCAAATTCAATGCAAAAGCAGAAGACGCACTCAAAGAGGCGCAGAAGTCCGGCAGGCTGTCAGAAGAAACAAAAGCTGCCGTTGATAAAATGGCTTCTGAGTTCAATGCGCTGCGTGAAGCTGAAAAAACCCTGAAGGCCGCAATGGGCGAACTGGAGCAACATGTTGCCCAGATGCCGCTGGCAAACGCGAAACAGGTT
>NZ_LNHZ01000024.1:0-46581 GCF_001463265.1 Citrobacter sp. 50677481 | reverse complement strand
GACATCTCGTTTTGCCGCTTCTCCTAATTGAAGGTTTAAGAGAATGAATATTTCCTCCTTGTCTGGCATTGTTTCGGCTTTTGCCTGGAGGGAAAGGTGTGCTTATTGGCTACGTGAGGGTGTCAACAAATGACCAGAACACCGCATTGCAGAGAAATGCGCTCGATAGCGCAGGATGTGAGCTGATTTTTGAAGACAAGATGAGCGGTAAGGCATCCGAAAGGCCAGGACTCAAAAAGGTACTCCGGACGCTATCAGAGGGTGACACGCTGGTGGTCTGGAAGCTCGATCGGCTCGGCAGAAGCATGCGGCATCTTGTCGTTCTGGTGGAGGAGTTGCGAGAGAGAGGGATTAATTTTCGCAGTCTGACTGACAGCATAGACACGTCTACCCCGATGGGGCGATTCTTCTTTCATGTAATGGGCGCGCTGGCAGAAATGGAAAGAGAACTCATTGTTGAGCGTACCCGTGCCGGATTAGCAGCTGCGAGAGCAGAGGGGAGGATAGGCGGCCGCAGGCCAAAACTAACAGATGATCAGTGGGCGCAGGCTGGAAGATTGATCGCGGCAGGGGAAACGCGCCAGCGCGTGGCAATTATTTACGACGTAGGCGTCTCGACTCTTTACAGGAAATTCCCTGTGGGCAGTGCTTAGGCATGATGCAGGCTGCCGGAGCTATATTAGCTGGCAGCCTGTACAAATTAAAGCCCAACCTGGCGAACTGTCGGGAATTCGGACATCAGCCACATATCGGATTCTTCAAACATATCCTCCAGCATGCGGTTGAGCTTTTCCCGATCGCTTTTGCTGGCATCGCTATTCAAGCCGTTCGCCTGCATCGGCTTCACCCTCACTTCGGCATCAGGGAAGATCTGGTGCACTCGCTTCGTCAGCTCTGCCAGGATAATCTCTCTGGCCCCTTCAAGTCCCTCTACATTGCGTTTGTCATAAACCAGTTCAACGAACATAAAAGCCTCCGGAAAACCACTGTGGTTGTATACAGTATTTTTACTGTAAAAATAAACAGTGTCAAGGTGAGCGCAGCGCGAGGAAGGGGAGGGTTTTTGTTACCCTTAGTTACAAATAGAAAAACCCCAGACCGTGAAATCTGGGGTTCTTTTAAAGTGCACGTGCATTTCACGTGCATATTTTTGTCTTTTCTCGGTCTGCGCTCTGTCTGGTCAGAGTCCGTAAGTGGCTGTTTTTATTGCCGCTGTCCGGTTACAGTCCTATCAAAAGTGGTGGAGCTGGCGGGAGTTGAACCCGCGTCCGAAATTCCTACATCCTCGGTACTACATGCTTAGTCAGTCTTTACATTCGCCTGGCACCTGCGGACGGACACGCCACTACCAGACTAGCCTGATTAGTTTTAACGTTTCAACCCCAGGCAGGGCCTCCACGCGATCTCTTTTGGGTTTGACCTCTCTTTGATCCCCGTCTTAAGAGCGGAAGCTAGGGAGAGAGGGCTCTGAGCAGGTTATTAAGCTGCTAAAGCGTAGTTTTCGTCGTTTGCGACTATTTTTTTGCGGCTTTTTACGAGGCCAACCGCCCCTCGGCATGCACCTTGGGTTTCGCGAATCCCGTCGAATCCAGAATCAGCCCCAATGTGTGAAGATAAGTATAACAGACTTGTGACAGTCGTGACCAGCCCCTCATTTTGCTGTCCGTCAGGCAGTTAGCGTTCGCGCAGCGCTTCTTTGGCCCGGTTGAACGGTTTGATTAAATAGTCGACGATGGTTTTTTCACCCGTTTTAATGTCTACGGTGGCGATCATCCCGGGAACGATGGAAAAACGTCGACCCAACTTGTTCTGCAAATAGTCCTGTTCGGTGCGGATAAAGACGCGATAGTAGAAGATCTCCGGTTTGACCTCATCCTGAATGGTGTCCGGCGAAATGGTTTCTACGACGCCCTCCAGCCCGCCGTAAATGGCGTAATCGTAGGCGGTAATTTTCACCAGCGCGCGTTGTCCTGGGTGAATAAACGCGATATCTCGCGGCGACAGGCGGGTTTCAATCAACAGGTGATCGTCGACCGGCACAATCTCCATCATCTCGCCGTTTGGTGGGATAACCCCGCCAATGGTGGTGACCTGGATGTTCTTCACGATACCGCGAACCGGCGAGCGCACGGTCAGGCGCGTTACCGAATCTTCCCGCCCTTTGATGATCGCGGCAAGCATCGCGACCTCCGCGTTGGCTTTGGAAAGCGCCTCGCGCGCCTGGACGTAATATTGTGAGCGCAAGTCGGTCAGCTTCAGCCCGATATCGCTTTTTTGCCGCTGCAGGCGCAGTACTTCAACGTGGCTGGCGGCGCCGCTTTTTGCCAACCGTTCGGTAATCGCCAGCTCTTTATTCACCAGCGCCAGCGCCTCTTTCAGGTCTGACTGCGCATCGGCAAGCTGGGCGCGGCGGCTGTTATAAAGCCGCGTTTCCGAGGCGAGCAGTTCCGGCCAGTCTTTCAGCTCGTCGGAAAAGACCAGCGGTTTGTCGCTCACCTCTGCGGTCAGACGCTGGCTGGAGGCCAGCGACGCGCGATAGCGGGCGGCACTTTCGCCGACGTTGGATTCGGAACGTGTCGGGTCAAGGCGCGCCAGCACCTGACCGGCCTGCACCTGATCGCCCTCATGCACAACCAGTTCCGCGAGGATGCCGCCGTCGAGCGACTGCAATACCTGTTCACGGGAACTGGGGATCACTTTCCCGGTGCCGGTCGATACTTCATCCAGCACGCCAAACCATCCCCAAATCGCCAGCATCAGGCACAAAATGCCGGTTAGCCAGATGATCCGGCTGGCCCCTGAAAATTCTCGCTCGCGGCTGTCGTCGAGTGCGTCAAGCGTAGGATCAGGCTGACTGGTTTTCATTTTTCCACTCCCGTGCGTTAGCCTGTGCGGCCATTCGACTCTGTCCCAGCGCCTGGGCTTTAGGCGCATCCATGACCAGTTGCCCTTCTTTGAGCACGATCACCCGCTCCACCAGTTCCAGCACCGGTACGCGATGGGTGGCAACAACCAGCGTGCGATTGCCGAGCCACTGCCCCAGACGTTGAATAAACTCGCGCTCGGCATGCTCGTCCAGCGAGGCGGTGGGTTCATCAAGCAGGACGATATTTGGCGAACGCAGTAGCATCCGTGCGAGCAAAATCGACTGGCGTTGCCCGCCGGAAAGGCCCGTCCCCCCTTCCATAATCGGATGATCCAGTCCTTTTGGCAGACGTTTTACGAAGTTCGCCGCACCGCAGATCGCCAGCGCGGAAAAAATCTCGTCATCGCTGGCGTGCGGCGCACCCAGCGTCAGGTTCTCGCGCAGGGTGCCAAAGAACAGGCGGGCGTTCTGACTGAGCAGGCCAACGTTGCGGCGCAAGTCCGACATATCAATGTGCGGCAGGCTGATGTTGTCGAGACGGGCATCGCCCTCAACCAGATCCACGCCGCCCGCCAGCGCCTGTAGCAGCGTCGACTTCCCCGCGCCGTTGCGCCCCAGCACGGCAATGCGCTCACCGGCGGCAATCTCCAGCCGGTTAATGCGCAGCGGTACCCGCTGATCTTCGCTGTGATAGCGAAACTGCGCGTTCTCAAACAGATAATGGCCGTGGAAGATCTCCTGATGTACCAGCGTCTCGTCACGCTGGGTCTCGGTGGGCAGTTCCATAATGCTGTCCAGCCCCTTTTTGGCGGCCTTAACCTGCTGCCAGCGAGCCAGCACCCCACACAGATTGCCCATCGGGGCGATCATTCTGGAGGCGAGCATCGAGGCGGCCACGACCGAGCCGGTGGTCAGCGTGCCGTCGATCACCAGCGGCGCGCCGAACATGACCACCGCCGCGTACACCAGCCCCTGCACCGTCACCCCCCAGTTGATCAGCCCCTGCGACAGTTCACGGGTACGCAGGCCCGACTCGGCGGTGATGCGGATGTAGCTGTTCCACTGCTGCAGAAAACGGTTCTCAGCCTGCATCAGCTTAATATCTTCCAGCCCCTGCACGCTCTCCACCAGTACGGCGTTGCGCAGCGTAGCTTCGTGCGCCGACTGGTTCGCCAGCACCGCGAGCTTTTTTTGCAGCAGCAGGCCGGGAAGTATCATCAGTAGCGCCGCCACCGGGGCGATCCATGCCAGTGGCGGGGCGATGATCGCCAGAACCACAATAAACAGAAAGAAGAAAGGCAGATCGACGATCGTGGAAAGGGTAGAGGAGGTGACCATTTCACGGATCTGTTCCAGCTCGCGCAGTTGAGAAATAAAGCTGCCGGTCGAACGGGGGATCGCGCTGTTGCGCAGGCGCAGCGCGTGGCTGAACACGCGATCGGAAACCCGCATGTCGGCGCGTTTGCCCAACAGATCCATCACATGTCCGCGCGCGAGCCGCAGCAAAAAACCGAACAGCATTGCGATCAGCACGCCTACCGCCAGCACGTACAACGATGGCCACGACTGCGCCGGGATCACCCGGTCATAAACCTGCATGGAAAAAACGATCCCGGACAGAGACAAGATGTTGATCAACAGCGCCGCCAGCATCACCGGGCCGTAAGGACGCAGATCTTTCAGCACCAGGCTTTTCAGCCAGTCGGGACGAAAACGTGAAACATAGGCGTCTACCCGGCTGTCCTTCACTGCCGAAAGCGGACGTAGCGCGATGATAAAGCGGATGGTCGGCAGCAGTTCGCTCAGGGCGATCCGGTTACGTTGCAGGTCGCCATTAACAAAGCAGACATCGAGCTGGTTATCGCCATCAAACTGTTCCACCAGCACCAGTTCGCCATCCTGAAGCTGAATGACTACCGGCAATCGCCAGCGGCTGAGGGATTGCCCGGTTGGCGTCAGCGGCTGAAAAGAAAGGCCGGCCTGGCGGGCTAACTGGGTAAGCGCTTGTGACATCGCTTTATCTTTAAACCACGGCGCGCTGGCCTGTAACGCGCCAGGAGAACAGGCGATCCGATAATGGGCGGCGATATGGCTCATCGCTCGCGCCCAGTTGGCCAGCGCCTCTGCGCTAATCGGCTCATTGGCCGGAATGTCGGCATGGATCATGGCTGGATCTCCACGGACTGAATGGTGCGGTTTTCCAGGCCAAACGCCCGGCGCATCTGTCCGCTGTTGTACAGGCAGTTAAGCTGGAGCTGATGCAGTTGGCTTTCGGTCTGGATCTGCGCAAAGCGGGCCTGATACACCTCCTGTTCGGCATTCAGCACATCGAGCAGGGGGCGTGAACCGAGATCGAGATATTGTTGTTGATACAGTTCCCGCGTCCGCTCGCTCAGCGTCTGTTGGCGCTTTTGGATCTGTAACGATGTCGCCAGATTCATTGCCTCGCTGCGATCGGAAAGCAATTTCTGGCGGACATCCAGTCGGGTACGCTGAATGGCGGACTGGGCGGATTCCACTGCATGGCTGGCGGCGTTGCGACGCGCGGTTAAGCCCCCGCCCTGATAAATCGGCATCTCCACTTTCACCCATGCCGAATATTGGGTGCGGTCGATGGAGGCGCTGCCCGAATAGTTATCGTTCAGGTAATGACGCACTTCCGGCTCCAGCGAGACTGTCGGCGTCATTTGCGCGTTGGCATAGTCCAGATTCGCCTGAGCGACGTTGGCCTGCGCCCACGCGGCGAGCACTGAGGGCACCAGTTTGTCATCCGGCGTGGCCTGCTCGCAGCTGCGGTTGAGCATCGCCGGGAATTCATTGCTAATGGCGTTGAGGTTTTTCCAGCCCAGCCAGGTTTTCAGCGTCTCCTGCGAACTTTCGAGGTTGGCCTGATACTGGACAAGCTGGGCGCGCGCGCCTTCAATGCGCGCGTCGGTCTGCACCACATCGGAAAGCGAGCTGGCGCCTTCGTCGTTACGCTGGTTCGCCAGTCTGCCGATGCTGCTCAGGGCGTCGAGTTGCTCTTTAGCCACTTCCACCATTTGTTGCCAGGTTTGCACCTGCACAAGGGTGGAGGCGGTCTCAAGGCCGACGTTATCAATGCTCACCAGCACGTTCGCCTGCTCCTGCGCGACGCCTGCGTTTTCCGCCCGCACCTGGCTGGCGACTTTGCCGAAGTCGTAGAGCATTTGCGAGAGGGAAAGTACCAGCGACGGGCTGAATCCGCTGTCGGAGTAGCTGTTGGTGTACCCGTTATTCATCCCGGCATTAATCTGCGGATAATATTTGGCTTTGGCGACGTCCACCTGCTGGATTTGGGCATACAGTTTGCCGATCACTTCGGCGATCGACGGATGCCAGGAGACAGCGCGATTGACCGCCTGAGAAAGGGTAAGTTCGCCGGGCGCGGCGCTGTCGCCGGTGAGCGGCATTGGTCCATTCAGCGAGGGCAGTTCCTGCTGCTCAACCCATTGCTGTGAGGCGATGCGGGGCGGTTCCTCGGCGGCAATCGCCGGGAACGCGCACAGATGTCCCGCCAGCCACCAACCTGTTAGCTGTCGTTTTCCCATTTTTTTACTTCCCTAAGCTGCTTTTTGCCCCGGGCGAGCGTGCGCCCGGGGTCGTTGTGTTGTCGTTTTTTGTACTTATCAGGTCACAATATGGTTCTGTTCAATCAGCTCATTGAGCGTGGTCTGTACGTTCTCCAGGGTGACGAGTGCCGTTGACTGATACGTGCTCCCCGCGCCGTCGCGGTCGATGGATATCGTGGTGTTGCCGCCGCTGGTGCTGACGTTGAGATAACTGCCGAGCGTGGCGTTATCTCCGTTCCAGCCCACCAACAGGTCGCCAATGTCGATTTTGTCGCTCTGCGTCAGCGAGAAGTTTCTCCACGTATCCGTACCGTTTCCGCCCGTCGCGCTGCTGGCGTTAAGCAGGTTGTAGATCAACGTGTCGCCGTAGGCCGATCCCACCAGGACATCGTTCTGCGTGGTGCTGACGACCTGTGGAGCAATATCTACCGTCAGGGTGGCGGTGTCGGTATGACCACGGGTGTCATCCAGTTTGTAGGTAAAGGTCTCCTTCGTGGACATAGATGAGAGTGCGACGCCGTTGTTCAGCGTGTAGGTGTAAGAGCCGTCAGCGCGGATTTGCAGCGAGCCGTACTGCCCCTGAATGGTGGTCGTCCCGCTGGAATACGGATCCAGCGTCGCGGTACTGCCGTTAAAACCGGTTACCGTCAGACGCGTATCGACGGTGTTCAGTTGATCCAGCACGCCAGAGGCGTCGCTGCCGTCAAAGATATTGCCGTTGACGGTATGCGTACCGGAGGTTTCGAAATTATCCAGATCGACTGTGGTACCGGTAATGCGCGGCGTAATGGTCGCAGCCCCCACCAGAGTGTTGTTACCGGTGAAGTTAAGCGTATACGTGCCGCCGTCCAGCTCCAGCCCGGTGAGATTGACGGTTACCGTGGCGCCGCCGAGGGTGATATTGGAAACCGGTACGGTGCCGGTGCGAATCACTACGCCATTTTCCAGCACCGTCCAGGTGATGGTCAGGTTGCCGAGTGTGATCAGCGTGGAGACGTTAAAGACAATCGCTGCGCCTTTCAGAATTGTGCCAGCCGCGACGTCAAAGGTCCCGCTGCCGCTGCCGGTTCTGCCAAACGCTCCCCAACTTGCTGTGCCGACAGAGCTGTCCAGATAGCTCACCGTATCCTGCACCGACGGCGCAATCAGGGTGTCGCTGACATCGTTCACGGCATCCAGCGCGCGGGCGGTTGGCTGGATATTGAGTGAAGCGGTGTCAGTATCGCCGTTTGGCGCCCGGACCGTATAAACGAAACTGTCCGGCGTGGAGGTGCTGTCGGCTCCGAGGCCGCTTTTCAGGGTGTAGGTGTAGTTCCCCTGCGCATCAATGGTCAGCGTGCCCCAGGCACCCACAATCGTTGTGGTGCCGGTCTGTGCCACCGCGACGCCGTTCACCTGGGTCACCAGCGTTCCGTCTGGCGCGACGTCGTCGTTCAGCACGTTGCCCTGAGTGGTGGTGCTCAGGCTTTCTACGCTGTAAACATGATCCTCAAGGATGTTCAGCGTATAGCCAGTCAGCGCCGTGATGCCAAATGACGGGTTCAGCAGGAACAGGTATTCACCGCCCGGGAGGTTGAGGGTCAACGGATTGGACTGACCGCCCAGGAGCGGCGCGTTCAGCCAGTTTCGCTCTACCCGCCACTGTTCAAACTGCTGGGTGACATCATTAAAGCGATAGATATAGAGGTCAAAACTCGACGCCACCGCCACGCCGCCTATCGATGATTGCAGCGTCATGGTACGCGTCGTGCCTTCTTCAACGTCGAAGATTATCGGGTTACTCAGTCTGTCGAGCACCCCAACATCCAGCACGTTGCCGAGGCTAACGTTCACCACGGTAAAACCACCCTGCGAAGACGGACCATTGTTAACGGCGTCCACCAGCGTGTCATAGGGCAGGGTAGCGACGTTATCGACAGCCGTAACGCTGCTGGCCGGAGTCTCATTGCCCAGCGTGATCACCAGTTTCGCCGAGGTTGTATTACCGCCGCCGGTGATAGTGTAGGTGAAGCTTTCGGTTCGACCGACCACCGATGCCGGGCTGTTCGGGTTCAGCGCGTAGCTGTAGCTGCCGTCCGGATTGATGGTCAGTGTTCCGTAGACGCCCTGAAGGACGCTGCTGCCGGAGCCGAGCGTAACGCTGTTGCCGTTAGTGCTGGTAACCGTTGTCACTACGGTGTCCTGCGGCGCGCTGTCGTTGTTCAGTACGTTACCGGTTTGCGTTTCCGCGCTGGTGATGGCGCCTGCGCTGGTCTGCTCGACGTTGACGTTCAGCGCAGTGTAAGAGCCCGTCGCCAGCAGAGCGGTGTTATAGGTCAGCACCCGATAGGTTCCGCCCTCTAATCCGGTGACGTTCACCGTTACGCCGCTGCTGCCCAGCGTCAGCAGGTTGGCGAACTGTGCCTGAGCGGTGTCGATGACCGTTGTCCACGAGTTAGTGGCCGTATCGTATTTCTGGATCGCCACTTCCTGGGTATTGAGCAGCGAGAGCACCACCCCGGTGGTACTGGCGTCGATCACCAGATTGGCGCTTCCGCCGTCCTGGACGGTGAACTCGACCGCCGCCGTATCGTTGCCCAGCACGTTCGCCACGTTGCCGAGCGCGCCTACCAGCAGCAAACCGTAGTCGCTGTAGTCATTGGTGGTCACGGTGGCGTCGGTGGTGATGGTCAGGTTCTCCACGTTATCGCTGGCGGCGATGGGGAGCGTTGGCGCCTGAACCTGGGTGGTGGTTGAAACGTTGCCAACCGCATCAGTGGCGCTGACGCTGATATTTTCCCCGCTGGTCTGTTTGCGGTCGAAAGTCAGGGTGTAATTACCGCTACTGTTGGCAGTGGTGGTGAGTGTCTCGCCGGTACTGAGGGTGATCGTGACCGTACTGCCCGCTTCGGCGGTCCCGCTGATACTGGCGCCGTCAGCGCTGATGCTGCCGGTGGGCGCAGCCGTCACGGTGTCTATCGTGACGTTAAAGGTAGAAGAAAAGGTGCCGGTGCCGTTAGCGTTGGTTGCCGTGGCGGTCAGCGCGTGCGCCCCGTCGGCTATACCGGCAGGCGGGGTGAACGACCAGCTCCCCTGGGCGTTGGCAGTGGTGGTGCCAATCGCCACGCCGTCGCTGTAGATGGTGATGGTTGAGGATGGCTGTGCGGTGCCGTTGATCAGCGGTGTGGCGTCGTTAGTCGCCTGACCGTTGGCCACCAGCCCGGTGATTGAACCAACCTCATCGGTCAGTGAGACAATCACCGGTGCGCCTGGCAGACCGGTAAACGGCGCTTCGACGCTGCCTGCCGTACCGATGTTGCCAGCCCGGTCCTGGGCAACCACCTGCAGGGTTTCTCCGCCAACCTGCGCCGGCGTGATGACAATGGAGAAATTGCCGGAGCCGTCTGCGACGCCGGTACCCAGCACCGTGCCGTTGCTGCCGGTGATGGTAATCGTGCTGCCCGCTTCCGCCGTACCGGTTACGCTGGTGCCGTTGGCGACCACCGCCAGGTTCGCTGGCGTGGCAGGCGGCGTGGTATCGACAACAATGGTGGAGATTGCCGAGGCCGGGCTGACGTTGCCCGCCGCGTCGGTGGCCTGGGCCGTAAAGCTATGCGACCCTTCGCCCAGCGCAGTCGTCGGCGTAAAGCTCCACGCCCCGTTCGCATCCGCCTGAATCGGCGTCGGCGTAAGCAGGGTTGCGCCATCGTAGATATTGATAAACGCCCCCGGCTCACTGGTGCCGCGCAGTTCCGGCAGCGTATCGTTGGTGCTTTGCCCGCTGCCTACTGCGCCGGTGTTGTTGCTGACGTCATCCAGGATCGTGGTGATGACCGGTGCGGCTGGCGTTTGGGTGTCCACCGTCAGGCTGAAGCTGCTGGATGGGCCGACGTTGCCCGCCGTATCAGCGGCGCTCACGGAAAGCGTGTGCGGCCCGTTGCTGAGTGCCGTGGTCGGCGTAAAGCTCCATGTCCCGTTGGCGCTCACGACGACGCTGCCGATGACCGTTCCGTTATCGCTGAAGGTGAGCGTGGTGCCTGCTTCTCCCGTTCCGTTAAGCGTCGGACGGGTGTCGTTAGTGCTCTGATTGGGCGACAGGTTGCCGGTCTGCGGTGCGCTGTCATCCACCACCGAGGTGATCGCTGGCGCCAGCGGAGCGACACTGTCTACTGCCAGGGTGAAACTGGCCGCCGGACCCGTATTGCCCGCAGCGTCCGTTGGGGTAAAGGTTAGTGGATGCGTGCCCTGACCGAGATCGCTGGTTGGGGTAAAAGTCCAGGCGCCGTTGCTGCCTACTGTCGCCGTGCCGATAGGCACGCCGTTATCCGCAACGCTGATAGTGGTACCGGGCTCGCCCGTACCGGTAAAGGTGGGGCGCGTATCGTTGGTGGACTGACCGCTGGTCAGGCTGCCGGTCACCGGGCCTGCGTCATCGGTCACGCTGCTGATAACCGGAGCGACAGGCGCGGCGGTATCGACCGTCAGGGTAAAGTTTGCCGATGCCGGACCGGTATTGCCCGCGCTGTCGGTGGCTGTCACCCGTAGCGTGTGCGTCCCCTGCGCCAGCCCGTCTGGTCTGTAGCTCCAGCTACCACCTTCGTTGACTACCGCAGTGCCAAGCAGGACGCTGCCGTCGAAGACGTTAATGGTGCTACCCGGCTCGCCCGTCCCGGTGATGACGGGACGAGGATCGTTGGTGGTCTGGCCGTTAGTGAGATCGCCCGTACCCGGCGTGACGTTATCGGTCACGTTGACGATGGCGGGCGCCACGGGCGCGACGGTATCCACCACCAGGCTAAATCCCGCGCCGGGGCTGACGTTGCCTGCGGCATCGGTCGCGGTCACGTTAAAGGTATGCGAACCGCTGGCGAGTGCAGTAGGCGGCGTAAAGGTCCAGGCGCCTGTGCCGTCTGCCTGCACAGTGCCGAGCAGGGTCGTACCGTCAAAAATGTTGACGGTGCTGTTGGCTTCGGCCGTTCCGGACAACGTTGGGCGCGTATCGTTGGTACTTTGTCCGTTTGCCAGTGTGCCGCTGTTAGGGGCGACATCATCGGTGACCGCGCTGATGACCGGCGCCGATGGCGCCTGGGTATCGACGGTCAGAGTGAAGGATGCCGCCGGACCTTCGTTCCCTGCGGCATCCGTCGCCGTAACGGTCAGGTTATGCAGGCCGCTGCTTAACGGACTGTCCGGAGAAAGCGACCAACTGCCGTCTGTGCCAGCGACGACGCTGCCGATTTCGGTGGCGCCATCATAGAGGGTGACGGTTGCGCCTGGCTCCGCCGTCCCCTGGAAGGTCGGCTGGCTGTCGTTAGTGCTTTGCCCGTTCGCCAGTACGCCGGTGGCAGGAGCGGTATCGTCAGTAACGCTCTGGATCACCGGCGCACGCGGCGCGGCGGTGTCCACGGTAACGGTATATCCCGCAGACGGGGCGCTGACGTTACCGATCGCATCGGTGGCGGTGACGGTAATGACATGCGGACCGGCCGCGAGCGCCGGTGGCGTGAAGCTCCAGCTACCGTTGGTCACGGTCGTAGTGCCGATGTTTACACCGTTGTCGTAGAACGTAATGGTACTGCCTTCTTCACCGCTACCGGTAAAGGCTGGCGTGGTGTCGTTTGTGCTGCCGCCGTTGGCGATGATGCCGGTTTGCGGATCGCTGTCATCGGTAGCCGACGTGATCGCTGGCGCCAGCGGCGCGGTGGTGTCCACAACCACTTCAAACGCTGCTGACGGGGCACTGACGTTGCCCGCGGCATCGGTGGCGGTAATGGTCAGACTGTGGTTGCCTTCGCCCAGCGCCGTCGTTGGAGTAAAGGACCATACGCCGTTGACCACCTGCGTTACCCCGAGCAGTGTGGCGCCATCGTAAATCGATATTGTTTCGCCGTCGGTTCCGGTACCGTTGAGGGTCGGGCGCGCATCGTTAGTGGTGTCGCCACTGGTGAGCGTGCCGGTACCCGGCCCGACATCGTCCGTCACGCCGCCGATGACTGGCTGAGCGGGCGGGGTGAGGTCGAGGGTGATGGTAACCACCGCCGAGGCTTTGCTTGAATCTGCACTGTCGACTACCTGGAAGGTATGCTCGCCTTCACCGAGCGCCGCGGTGGCTGTCCAGACCCAATTGCCCGTGCCGTCGACAGTGACTGTGTCGACATTCACGCCGTCGACCAGAACATTGAGCGTTGAACCTGGCGTAGCGGAACCACGCAGGCCGGGCAACGTGTCATCGGTGGTCTCTCCGTCACGTACATCACCCTGCACGCCGCCTGCGTCGTCGACCACGGCGCTAATCACCGGCAGCCCCGTGCCGGATCCGGCAAAGTCAGCCGGAATACTGAGGTTACCTGCCGCATCCTGCGCGGTGGCTGTCAGGGTGTTGGTGCCGGTTTGCGCTGGGGTGATATCAATGCTGAAGTTGCCGCCCGTCGCCACGCCGGTGCCGATCACGTTGCCGTTATTGTCACGGATGATCACCGTGCTTCCTGCTTCCGCAGTGCCGGTTACCGTGCCGCCGTCGTCAGAAATCAGTACGTTCTGCGGTGTTGCCGGCGGGGTAAGGTCAACGTTTAAGGTGATCGGGGCGGAAGGCTGGCTCGCATTCCCTGCCGGATCGGTGGCGACTGCCGTGAGGGTATAGGAACCTTCGGTAAGCGGCGCGTCAGGGACAATTGTCCAGTTGCCGTCGCCATCAACTAGCGCCGTGCCGACCACGGTTGCGCCGCTGGAGAGGGTGACGGTGCTGCCCGGTTCGCCAGTGCCGCTGACGGGTTGTTCAGGCTGGTTAGTCGCCGCTGGGCTGGTCGGTGAGGTGATAAACGGCGCATCAGGCGCGCGGGTATCGACCGTTAAATCAAACTCAGCCGACGGCGGGCTGATGTTCCCGGCTGCATCGGACGCCGTGACGCTAAAGCTGTAGCTGCCCTCGGCAAGCGGAGTGGTCGGCGTGAAGTTCCAGGCGCCGCCAATGACTTCTGCCGTACCGATCGCCACGCCGTTATTCAGTATGGTGACGATACTCCCCGTTTCGCCCGTTCCGCTCAGGGTCGGGGTGGTATCGTTCGTCTGGCCGCCGTTGCTCAGCGGCCCGCCGTCCTCATTAACCGTGAGGGTTGGCGTGGTCGGCGCCTGGGCGTCCACGCGCACGATACGATCCGGCGATGTGGTGCTGTTTCCCGCTGGATCGGTGACGGTCAGCGAGATGACGTGGTCACCCGATGTCAGCGGCGTCGTCAGTTGATAGCTCCAGTTACCGGCGTTATCGATGATTAACGGCGGCAGCGCCACGCCGTCAAGGGTAATGATGATGGTGTCGCCTGCGGTGCCGCTTCCGCTCAGCAGCGGCAGCGTATCGTCGGTGAACTGCGCGTTATCCAGCGAGCCCGTCTGGCTGCCGACGTTATCAGTGATCGTCAGGTTCGGCGTTGCTGGCGCGGTTGTATCCACCACGATACCGGTTGGCGCGGAGGGAGCGCTGACGTTGCCTGCCGCATCGGTCACGGTGATGGTAAACACATGCTCACCCTCGCCCAGTACGGCGGAAGGATATTCCCAAGCGCCGTCGGCGATCGTGACGGTGGCCACCTCAACACCCTTGTCGTAAATGGTAACGCGCTCGCCGTTGACTCCCGTTCCGCTGAGAACCGGCTGTGTTTCGTTGGTCGCCTGGCCGTTGCTTAACGGCGCATCATCACCGTCGGCCACGGTCAGCGCCGGGGTGGCGGGGGCGGTGGTATCGACGGTAATGACGATTGCGGCGGAGTTCGCGCTGGTATTTCCCAGCGGATCGCTGGCGGTGACGCTGAGGGTATGGCTGCCTTCGCTGAGCGCTGGCGCCGGGGTAAAGCTCCACGTACCGGCGTTGGTGACTTCGGTTGTGCCAATCGCCGTTGTGCCGTCATACACCGTAATGATGTCTCCGGCGGTACCGCTTCCGCTCAGCACTGGCTGCGTGGCGTCGGTGACGGCGTTATTGGTCAGCTCGCCCGTAATTTCCCCGGTATTGTCGGTAATGGTCAGAACCGGCGCCGTAGGCGCGGTGGTATCGACCGTAATGACGACGGCATCGGACGCGGGACTGGTCTGGTCCTGTCCGTCGGTTGCCGTGGCGGTGAAGGTGTACTCACCATCAGGGAGAACGTCTGTGGTCAGCGTCCAGTTGCCATCAGGGTCTACGATAGCCGTACCCGACAGCGGCACGCCGCCGTTCAAAATGGTGATGGTCGCTCCCGGTTCACCGGTACCGCTGAAGGTCAGTCGGTTGTCATCGGTGCTTTGCCCGGTATCCAGGTTACCGTTGACCCCGCCGAAGTCATCGGCAATCGATACCACCACCGGCGCTTCCGGCGCGGTGATATCGGGTGCCTGCACGCTGGTGGGCTGACTGGTGTTATTTGATCCATCGGTGGCGGTCACCGTGAGGGTTTCGCCATTAATCACGGCAGGAGTGAGCGAAACGGTAACGGTGTCGTTCGCCGGAACCGGATCAGATACCGCCAGAGTATTGCCTTCGCTGTCTTTAACGGTGATCCGACTGCCCGGCTCGGCGGTGGCGGTCAGGGAACTGCCATCCGCGGACACCTCCACGTTCGATGGCGGCTGCGGCGCGGTGGTGTCGGGCGCGGTAACAGAGGCTGGCGTGCTCTCCAGGTTCGCCGGATCGGTGACCACAGCGGTTAAGGTCTCGCCGTTGGTCTGTGGCGTGTCGAGGTCGACACTGAAATTCCCCTGATCGTCCGTAGTGCCCTGGCCCAGCGGATTGCCATCGGGATCGCGAATGGTGACGGTGCTGCCCGGTTCGGCAGTGCCGGTGACGGTGGCGCCGTCATCGGAAACGTCAAGATTACCGGCTGGCTGCGGCGGAGTGATGTCCGGCGCGATGGTCGTCGACGGTGGGCTGGTCAGATTCACCGTGTCGGTGACGACAGCCGTTAAGATCTCGCCGTTAGTTTGCGGTGTGTCGAGCGTGACGGTAAAGGTACCGTCGGGCTGAACCAGCGCGGAACCGAGCGGCGTATTGTCGCTGGCGTAGATGGTCACGGTAGTACCGGCTTCGGCGGTCCCGGTGACGGTGGCGCCATCATCGGAAACGTCCAGGTTACCGGCTGGCTGCGGCGGAGTGGTGTCCGGCGCGGTGGCTGTTGCCGGAAGACTTTCCTGGTTCGCGGGATCGGTGACAATTGCGGTCACAATCTGACCGTTGGTCTGCGGCGTGTTCAGGGTAACGGTGAAAGTACCGTCGGGCTGAACCAGCGCGGAACCGAGCGGCGTATTGTCGCTGGCGTAGATGGTCACGGTAGTACCGGCTTCGGCGGTCCCGGTGACCGTGACGCCATCATCGGAAACATCAAGATTACCGGCAGGCTGCGGCGGAGTGGTGTCCGGCGCGGTGGCTGTTGCCGGAAGACTTTCCTGGTTCGCGGGATCGGTGACAATTGCGGTCACAATCTGACCGTTGGTCTGCGGCGTGTTCAGGGTAACGGTGAACGTACCATCATCCTGAACCACTGCGCTACCCAGCGGTGCGCTGTCGCTGCCGTAGATGGTCACGGTGGCGCCTGCTTCGGCTGTACCGGTGACCGTGAGGCCATCATCGGAAACATCCAGGTTACCGGCTGGCAGTGGCGGAATCGTATCCACGGTGATGGTGTACGTCCCGGAAGGGGCGCTGATGTTACCTGTCGCGTCGGTAGCGGTGACGGTTATGGAGTGTGTTCCGTCGCTGAGCGTGGAGGGGGTAAAGCTCCAGCTACCGTTGGTCACGGTGGCCGTGCCGATCCTGACGCCGTTGTCGAAGATAGTGACTATGCTGCCATTTTCACCGCTGCCGCTAAAAGTCGGTGTGGTGTCGTTGGTGCTGCCTCCGTCGCTGATGATGCTGGTCTGCGGATCGCTGTCATCGGTGGCGGAGGTAATGGTGGGTACGAGCGGCGCGGTGGTATCCACAACCACCTCAAACGCCGCTGACGGCGCGCTGACGTTGCCTGCGGCATCGGTGGCGGTAATGGTCAGGCTATGGCTGCCTTCACCCAGCGCTGTGGGCGGCGTAAAGTTCCACACGCCATTTTCCACCTGTACCTGCCCGAGCAGCGTGGCGCCATCGTAAATGGAGATCGTTTCGCCGTCGGTGCCGGTACCGCTCAGGGCCGGGCGTGAATCGTTGGTGGTATCGCCGCTGGCAAGCGTGCCGGTGCCCGGCGCGACATCATCCGTTACGCTGCCGATGACTGGCTGAGCGGGCGCGGTGAGATCGACGGTGATGTTCACCACCGCCGAGGCATTTTCCGCATTCGCACTGTCAACAACCTGGAAGGTATGTGTACCTTCACCCAGCGCCGCGGTTGCCGTCCAGACCCAGCTCCCGGTGCTGTCAACGGTTACCGTGCCGACATTTACGCCGTCGACCAGTACATTGAGCGTTGAATCTGGCGTGGCGGTACCGCGCAAGCCGGGCAGGGTGTCATCGGTGGTTTGCCCGCTTCTCAGATCGCCCAGGATGCTACCCTCATCATCGACCACAGCGCTGATAACCGGCAGTCCGCTGCCGGAGCCGTTGAAGTTTGCCGCAGGGCTGGTATTGCCCGCCGTATCCTGGGCAGTGGCCGTCAGCCCGGCGTTGCCGGTTTGCGCAGGCGTGATCGCAATGGAGAACGTGCCGTCTGTCGCTACGCCGGAACCAATGACATCGCCGTTGGCATCACGAATAATCACCGTGCTGCCGGTTTCCGCCGTACCGGTCACCGTGCCGCCATCCTGAGAAATGACCACGCTTTCGGGAGTCGCAGGTGGGGTGGTATCAACTTCCAGAACAATCGGCGCAGAAGGCTCACTCTGGTTACCCGCCGGATCGGTGGCGACCGCGGTCAGCGTGTACGAACCTTCCGTTAGCGCCGGAGCAGGCGTTATTGTCCAGTTGCCGTCGCCATCAACCACCGCCGTGCCGACAACCGTATTACCATCAGACAACGTAACGGTGCTGCCCGGTTCGCCGGTGCCGATAATGGGTAATTCTGGCTGATTGGTTGCCGCCGGAGTGGTCGGCGAGGTGATAAACGGCGCATCGGGTGCGCTGGTATCTACCGTAAGCGTGACAGAAGGGGACGGTGTACTGGTTTGGTTATTCGCGTCGGTCGCCGTAACGGTAAAGTTATGGTTGCCGTCTTCAAGGACGGGGGTCGTGAGCGTCCATGTACCGTCGCTGCCGACAATAACGCTCCCCGGCAACGCCGTCCCTCCGTCCAGAATGGTAATAGTCGCGCCAGGCTCACCGGTCCCGCTGAAGGTTAATTGATTATCATCGGTGCTTTGCCCGGCGGTCAGATCACCTTTCACATCGCCTGCATCATCAACAATCAATACCACTACCGGAGCTTGCGGCGCGGTGATATCGGGCGCCTGTACGTTGGCTGGTTGACTGGTGTTATTTGAACCATCGGTGGTGGTCACCGCGAGCGTTTCGCCGTTTTTTTGTGGCGTGTTCAGATCGACGCTGAAGTTCCCTTGCTCATCCGTTACGCCCTCACCAACGGGATTGCCATCCGAATCGCGAATGGTAATTGTGCTGCCCGGCTCTGCGGTGCCGGTGACGGTGGAACCGTCATTGGAAATGTTAAGATTACCGGCAGGCTGCGGCGGGGTGGTGTCCGGCGCGACGGCGGTTGCCGGAGGGCTGGTCAGGTTTGCCGTGTCGGTGACGACAACGGTCACCGTTTCACCGTTGGTCTGCGGCGTATCCAGCACGACGTTGAAGTTCCCCTGGTCATCCGTTTTGCCCTGACCAATGGGATTACCCGCCGGATCGCGAATAGTGATCGTACTGCCCGGCTCTGCGGTGCCGGTGACGGTGGTGCCGTCGTCTGAAACGTCAAGATTACCGGCAGGCTGTGGCGGGGTAGAGTCCGGCGCAGTAACCGTGCCGGAAGGTCCGCTATTCCCTGCTTTATCCATCGCGATAGCCGTCAGCGCTTCTCCGTTCTGTAACGCTTGCGTGAGCGTTAAAGTAAATTTGCCATTGCTGTCTGCGGTTACCATACCCAGCGCCGTACCATCGCTATTGGTAATGGTTACCGTACTGCCAGCCTCCGCGTTCCCGGAGATCACAAGCCCGTCTGCGGAGATCGCCAGATCTGTTATCGCGCCGGGAGCCTGGGTATCCACAACAAAAGTAAAATCGCCGGACACGACGCTGGTATTGCCCGCCTTGTCTGTTGCGGTAACCGTCAGTTCATGTTCGCCATCGGCGAGCGAAGACGGTGGTTTGAAGCTCCAGTTGCCCGAGGCGTCTACAGTTGTTGTACCGAGAACCTGACCATTGTCATAAACGGTAATAACGGCCCCAACTTCGCCAGTACCGGAGAGCACAGGCTGGTTGTCGTTTGTGGTTTGGCCATTTTGAATGGCGCCGGTGATGCCAGCAACGGCATCCAGCGCGCTGGTGATCAGTGGCGCTGCGGGCGGGGTGGTATCAACACTTCCCGGTGGAGGGTTGGTGGTGCCTCCGCCGCCATTGTCTGTACCGCCGCCCGGGTTACCGCTGCCATTGTCGCCGTCATCGTCCCCACCACCGCCGCCCGATGCGGCGATTGCCGCGATCCCGCCAGCAGCGACTACGCCGCCAAGTACCCAGGGCCAAATAGCGGCGCCTTCATTTGCGCCGCCTGCGGTGATTAACAGCTCATCGATGGATGAGATCTGCTCAAACTGCAGTCCTGCTTCCGGGTTCTCTACCCACCACAAGGCTCCGTTGTCGTCTTCCAGCACCAGCTGGCTCGCGCCCTGATCGTTAGTGACGTAGAAATTTTTAATGGTCACCTTTTCACCGGAATGAAAAGTAATGACCAAATCCTGATTAACGCGAGCAAGCTGGCTGATTTCTTCACGTTGCGCGCTTAACTTCACTATGGAAGGGGTATTAAGTGTGACTTCAGAGGCTTCGACATTGGTGGAAACGCCCGTCAACTTGGATACAACGGCGAGAAGACGCATATATTCACTCCTGATAGCTTGCGCAGTGCGTTATTTTTTAAAATCACCCATCAGGAAAATACGCAGACGAGCGCCCTCGTTCATCGTTATGATGAATTCTCGTGGATGATTTCTGTTTACTGGTCGTTCGGATGGCGGCTTGTTGTGTGCTGAATAACCTTTTGTTTTTATGTACTGGTACTTTCGTATTAGATGATATAGCCAGAAAGATCTCTTTCTGCAACTTAAGTAATATTAACGATTTGCTTAGGTTCACTAAAATATATTCTCATAGACGGACTTTACTGGATGGAAAACGGTTAAAGCAAAGCGGCATGACAATTTATGTAATTGTAATATAAGGTTTTAAAGGGAGGGTTGTTGTGCAAGGGGAAGTCATTACAAGCATAAACTGTAATGTTATTCAGACGATTAAGAAGAAGAAAAAATATTTATTTGAAGTATTGGGTTCTTCGGCTATGCAATAACTGTAAATATATCTAAAGATATATTCTTGTTATTTTAACGATTCAGCAAATATATTTATACGATCAGGGAGAATATATTTTTGTGATTTCAGGGAGTCATTAAAGGTGACCAGCCTAAAATGTCGGGCTGGTCACATTCTGCAGGCGTCAGCGCCCGGCATTTTTCATAATGCGGGCTTTATCAAGCTGCCATTCGCGCTCTTTCACATCTGAACGCTTATCGTGCTGTTTCTTACCTTTCGCCACGCCGATTTTGACTTTGCACCAAGCATTTTTCCAGTACAAAGAGAGCGCGACCACGGTATACCCTTCGCGGTTAACACGGCCATACAGCGAGTCGAGTTCGCGCTGATTAAGCAGCAGCTTACGGGTGCGGGTAGGATCGCAAACCACGTGGGTCGATGCGACAGCCATTGGCGTAAAGTTGGCGCCAAACAGGTACGCTTCGCCGTCGCGTAACAAGACATAGCTGTCGCCGATGTTAGCTTTACCGGCACGCAGGGATTTCACTTCCCATCCTTGCAGGGCGAGTCCCGCTTCGAATTCTTCTTCGATGAAGTATTCATGTCGCGCACGTTTGTTAAGCGCGATGGTGGCTGAGCCAGGTTTGTGTGCTTTTTTCTTCGTCATAGTGCCGCTCAGTATAGGTAAACTGGAATCGAAAAACACCCCATTTCGTCCTCAGGGGGGTAAGGGATTATCTTAGCATGAACCGGGTTGTACCCTGTTGCGGGATAGAGTTTTTTTTACCGTAGGATAAATGCTATTATTTGTTCGATTTTTGTTGATGGAAATAGCTATGCCGCAGATTAGTCGAACCGCGTTAGTCCCTTACAGTGCGGAACAGATGTATCAGTTAGTGAATGACGTACAGTCCTATCCCCAGTTTTTACCGGGTTGCACCGGCAGCCGCGTTCTGGAGTCCACGCCGGGGCAGATGACGGCTGCAGTTGATGTCTCCAAAGCAGGGATCAGTAAAACATTTACCACGCGCAATCAGTTAACCCGTAACCAGAGCATTCTGATGAATCTGGTCGACGGTCCGTTTAAGAAACTGATTGGCGGCTGGAAATTTACCCCACTGAGTCAGGAAGCCTGCCGGGTAGAATTTCATCTCGACTTTGAGTTTACCAATAAGCTCATTGAGCTGGCGTTTGGTCGTATCTTTAAAGAGTTGGCCGCCAATATGGTGCAGGCATTCACTGTGCGCGCAAAAGAGGTTTACAGTGCCAGCTAAGATTGTTGTCGAGGTGGCTTATGCGTTACCGGAAAAACAATATCTGCAGCGCGTCACGCTGCATGACGGGGCGACGGTGGAAGAGGCCATTCGCGCTTCCGGTCTGCTCGAGCTACGCACCGATATTGATCTTGCGAAAAACAAAGTGGGTATATACAGCCGCCCGGTGAAGTCGAGCGATACGCTGCAGGAGGGTGATCGGGTTGAAATTTATCGCCCTCTGATTGCCGACCCGAAAGAGTTGCGCAGACAGCGGGCGGAGAAGTCTGCCAATAAGTAGGCTATATACGGCGGGGCGCGATACTTTCAGTCGGCAAACGCTGCAAGTGACAAAAAAGGTGCTCATTGAGCACCTTTTAACATTTAGATTTACGTTCTCAAGCCTGGTTTAGGGGTTTTTGGTCAATGCCGGCTTGTTATCAATGTTGGTCAACACGCCGCTGCTGTTAAAGGTCAGCGTTAGCGTTTGTTGCGTTACGCCTTCATGTCCCGGCTGTTGGCGGAACACGTAGAACCAGGTATTTGTGCCAAACGGATCGGACATCATTGGCGTTCCCAGCGCATAGGCAACCTGTTGCTGAGTCATGCCGACGCGCACTTTCGATACGTCGTTAGCGGTCAGGTAGTTCCCCTGGTTGATATCAGGGCGGTAAACCACTCGCTCCAGAGTGGAACAGCCTGCGGTCAACATCAATAATACTGCTGCGGCAGCAGTCAGCGTTTTACAGCGCATAGTGATTTGATTCCTTTTCGGGCCCGAGCAGTACGTGGCTCATATGTAATATGCCGATGATAATAGACCTTTCACCACTTTAAAACCTTTTGCTTACGGGTCTGTCGGCGTTTTTGTTGTCTACTCTGACCGTTAAGGGGCCAAAAAGTTTATGCCGCCAGCAGTTCTTTCGCGTTTGCGAGGGTATTGCGGGTCACTTCGCTACCACCCAACAGTCGCGCCAGTTCCTGCAGACGCGCACGTTTGTCCAGCGGCTGCATATGGGTTTCGGTCATTTCACCGTCAGTGTCTTTGCTGACATAGAAATGCTGATGACCACAGCCGGCCACCTGTGGAAGGTGCGTTACGCACATCACCTGGGTGGATTCTCCCAACTGGCGCAGGAGCTTGCCGACGACGGCGGCGGTTGGTCCGCTGATCCCGACATCCACTTCATCAAAAATCAGCGCCGGGGTTTCCATCTTACGGGCGGTGATCACCTGGATCGCCAGCGCGATACGCGACAGTTCGCCGCCGGAGGCGACTTTTGCTATTGCCTGCATGGGCTGTCCGGGGTTCGTCGTGACCCTGAACTCCACGCGATCCGCGCCGTCAAGGCTCAGATGATGTTCGTCAAAATTCACGGCAATAGTGAACTGGCCATGCGGCATAGAGAGTGAGTGCATACTCTCGGTAATTAACGCGCTTAGCTCCTGTGCATAGTGCAAACGCTGTTGATGTAGCGCCTTCGCGGACTCAAGCGCCTGCTGATGATGCTTGTTAACGGCCAGCGTCAGCGTTTCCAGCGAGTCAGCCTGATCGTCAAGCTGCTGCTGTTCTTCCAGCAGAGACTGATAATACTGCGGTAGCGCCTCCGGACTGACGTGATGCTTACGCGCCAGCGAGATTTGTTTTGAAATACGCTGTTCAAGTTCAAACAGGCGATTAGGATCTAAATCCAGACGATCGCAGTAATGGCGTAGCTCGTCGCTGGCCTCGGTTAACTGAATGGTCGCTTCTTCCAGCATATCCAGCACGCCGGAAAGTTTGCTGTCCATGCTGACCAGTTCGCCGACCAGTTGCTTCGCGGTATACAGCTGGCTTTGCAGGTTAACATCATCGCCATCCGCCAGCAGCGCCAGCGCATTCTGGCTGGTAGAGAGAAGCTGGCCGCTGTTGGCCAGCCGTTTGTACTCTTCATCAATTTGCTCAAATTCACCCGCCTGCGGGTTAAATTCGTTAAGCTCTTTGAGTTGATATTGCAGCAGCTCGGCGCGCGCGGCGCGTTCCTGGCTCTGCTGTTGATGATGCGCCAGATCGCGGCAGCTTTGATGCCACAACTGGTAGCGCGAAGCCATGTCCTGCACCAACTGGGATTCATTGGCATAGCCGTCGAGCAGCGATTTCTGGTGCTCAGGTTTGATCAGCAACTGATGGGCATGCTGGCCGTGAATCTGAATTAACAATTGGCCCAGCTCGCGAAGCTGAGAGAGGGGAACGGCAGTGCCATTGATAAAGCCGCGGGAGCGTCCGTCGCTGCTAATGACGCGGCGAAGTAAACACTCACGTCCGTCTTCGAGCTGGTTGGCCTCCAGCCAACGCAGGGCGGCAGGCGTATCTTTCAGAGAAAAGCGAGCGCAGAGGTCGGCTCGTGCGGCGCCGGTTCGCACCATGTCGGCGTCAGCCCGGCCTCCGAGACACAGGCCGAGTGCATCAATCGCAATGGATTTACCCGCCCCGGTTTCCCCGGTAATGACGGTCATTCCGCTCTGGAAATCGATCTCAAGTTCACGAACGATTGCAAAATTGCTGATGGTCAGTTGTGCCAACATAGCCGTTTTCCTGTATGAAAAACCATAACTGTAATTACATACAGTATAAACAGGTTTTTTATCCAGTAAAGAGGCTGACGTGAAATTAAAATAATTTTTTTGACCAACCCAGCTTGGTGCTTAACGTATTGAAATAGCTATAATCTTTTGGGTGTATTAAGTTCAGGTGATAGTCGCAACGCCGAATCAGCACATCTTCGCCTTCCTGGATAGGCAGGGCGATCTGGCTATCACAGCTAATCTCAAGGTCGTTACGACGATGAGAAAAACGCAGCCGAATGGTACTGCTGCTGTTAATCACCAGCGGACGAGCCGAAAGGGTGTGCGGGAACATCGGCACCAGAGTGATCGCATCTAAAGAGGGGGTCAGAATCGGGCCGCCTGCCGAAAGCGAGTAGGCGGTAGAACCGGTTGGGGTCGAGATGATTAGCCCGTCTGAACGCTGTGAAAAGGCGAAGTTCTCGTCAATATAGACTTCAAACTCAATCATGTGCGCGACTTTACCGGGGTGCAGCACCACTTCATTGATCGCCGTGCTGATGCGCTTCTGGCAATCCTGCTGGCAGACCTGCGCTTCCAGCAAAAAGCGCTGTTCCGCAATGTAATGGCCTTCCAGCACGTCGGCGAGCTGCTGCTGGGCGTTGTCAGGATCGAGATCCGTTAAAAACCCGAGATTGCCGCGGTTAATGCCAATCACTCTGATGTCATAACGCGCGAGGGTGCGCGCCGCGCCGAGCATGTTGCCGTCACCGCCAACCACTACCGCCAGATCCGCCTGCTGACCAATTTCGGCCAGGGTGCCGGTTTTAACGTTTTTCAACTGCAGCTCGTGCGCGATTTGCTGCTCAACAATGACTTCATAGCCCTTCGTGCATAACCATCGATAGAGCATTTCATGTGTTGTCAGAGCAGTGGGGTGACGTGGATGTCCCACTATGCCAATACACTTGAAATGATTATTCATTTTTCGAGGTCCTTGTAACGAAGATTGATGACAATGTGAGTGCTTCCCTTGAAACCCTGAATCCGATCCCCATAATAAGCGAAGTTAGCGAGATGAATGCGAAAAAAAACGCGGAGAAATTCATGAGTAGTAAAGAACAGAAAACGCCTGAGGGGCAAGCCCCGGAAGAAATTATCATGGAACAGCACGAAGAAGTTGAGGCGGTTGAATCAGACGCTTCTGCTGAGCAGGTGGATCCGCGCGATGAAAAAATTGCGAATCTGGAAGCGCAGCTTGCTGAGGCCCAGACGCGTGAACGCGACAGTCTGTTGCGCATGAAAGCGGAAATGGAAAACCTGCGTCGCCGCACCGAGCTGGACGTTGAGAAGGCGCACAAGTTCGCGCTGGAAAAATTCGTCAACGAGCTGCTGCCGGTGATCGACAGCCTGGATCGTGCGCTGGAAGTGGCTGATAAAGCTAATCCGGACATGGCGGCGATGATCGAAGGTATTGAACTGACGCTCAAATCCATGCTGGATGTGGTGCGCAAGTTTGGTGTTGAAGTGATTGCCGAGACCAACGTCGCGCTGGACCCGAACGTGCATCAGGCCATTGCGATGGTCGAGTCGGAAGAGGTCGCGCCGGGCAACGTGCTGGGTATTATGCAGAAAGGTTATACGCTGAACGGTCGTACGATTCGTGCGGCAATGGTCACGGTAGCGAAAGCCAAAGCGTAATGCGTGATCTGTAGCGCCGGGTGGCGGCTTGCGCCTTACCCGGCCTATCTATCCTGCGTCTTATTCCGCCACGCTCTCCCGCAGGGGCTTCACCGGCACCACTTTGACCTGCTTAATCATATTCTCCTGAACGTCGAGAATATCGATATCATACTGACCGATGCGCACCCGGGTGCCGGCGATCGGGATCTCTTCCAGCGCTTCCAGAATCACGCCATTTACTGTCCGCGCGTCATCTTCCGGCAGATGCCAGTTAAAGGCTTTGTTGATTTCACGCACGTTGGCGCTGCCGTCAATGATGACCGAGCCGTCATTCTGCGGTGTGACCTCTTCGGCCAGCGTTGGCGACATGGAGGTCGTAAAGTCACCGACGATCTCCTCAAGAATGTCCTCCACCGTCACCAACCCCTGAATATCGCCATACTCGTTGACCACCAGACCGACTTTCTTTTTGTTGCGCTGAAATTTAATCAGTTGGGTACTCAGCGGTGTGCCTTCCGGGACGTAGTAAATCTCATCGGCGGCGCGCAGCATGGTTTCTTTAGTGAACTCTTTTTTCTCGGACATCAGCCGCCAGGCTTCGCGCACCCGCAGCATGCTGATGGTGTCGTCCAGCGAGTCGCGATACAGCACGATGCGTCCGTGCGGCGAGTGCGACAGTTGACGCACAATCGATTTCCAGTCGTCGTTGATGTCAATACCGATAATTTCATTACGCGGGACCATGATGTCATCGACAGTCATTTTTTCCAGGTCGAGCACCGACAACAGCATATCCTGGTTGCGACGAGAAATTTGCGAGCGGGATTCATTCACAATGGTGCGCAGTTCGTCTTTGCTCAGCGAGCCGCTGACCACGATATCGGTTTTAATGCCCATCAGACGCATCAGCAACCGGGTAATGGTGTTCAGTAACCAGACCAGCGGCATCATTAGTACTTGCAAGGGCGCAAGCAGGAAGCTGCTCGGATAAGCCACTTTTTCCGGATAGAGCGCGGCGATCGTTTTTGGCAGCACTTCGGCAAACACCAGCACGACAAAAGTCAGCACGCCGGTGGCAATCGCCACGCCCGCATCGCCATACAACCGCATACCGACAATGGTCCCGAGGGCGGAGGCGAGAATATTGACCAGGTTGTTGCCGATAAGCACCAGGCTAATCAGGCGATCCGGCTTACGCAGCAGTTTTTCCACCCGCTTTGCCGCCCGGTTTCCCTGCTTGGCCATGTGGCGCAGCCGGTAACGGTTAAGGGTCATCATTCCGGTTTCAGAACCGGAAAAATAGGCTGAGATGACCACCATGATGAGTAACGTGATGATCAGCGTGGTGGTTGAGATGTGTTCCAGGGGAGACTCCTTTTAGGGCTTAACTTACGACCTGCTGCAAAATCCGGCTGCCGAAATAGGCCAGCGTCAGAATGCCTGCGCCTGCGACGTTAAACCACACCACGCGGCGGCCGCGCCAGCCCTCATGATAATGTCCCCATAACAAAACAATATAGACAAACCACGCCACAATAGAGAGAACGGCTTTGTCGATGTTTTCCATGCTGAACAGGTTGTGCATGTAAAACAGGCCGGTACACAGCGTGAGCGTCAGCAACACCACGCCGATTTGCGTGATATGAAACATTTTGCGCTCAATGCTCATCAGCGGCGGCATTTCGTTACTGAACGCCAGCTTTTTGTTTTTCAACTGGTAGTCGATCCAGGCCAGCTGCAGCGCGTAAAGAGCGGCGATGATGAGCGTCGCATAGGAAAACAGCGACAGCCCGATATGGATCATCATGCCCGGAGTGGCTTCAAGATGCGTTATGTATTCGTTTGGCATAAAGGTCGCGAAAGCCAGATTGATGAGCGCGAAAGCGTACACGATCGGCAGCAACAGCCAGCCGCGGTTGCGTGAGGCGACAATCGTCATCACCGTACAGATCATCAGGCTCACCAGCGACCCGACGTTAAGCAGGCTCAGATTTTGTCCGCCTTCACCTGCGGGAAGGATACGGGCTTCCAGCGCAAAAGCGTGGCACACCAGCGCGACGACCGCAGAAAGAATAGCCATACGCCGCCAGCCGCTGTTTTTTTGCAGCAGAGCGGGAACGATCAGCGCGAGGCTGACGGAATAGGCGACAAGGGCGAGCAAAGCAAAAACGGGCATAGTGATGTCGACAATTAGCCAGTGAGAAAGAGAAGCAGTATAACGTTACGTGACCGCTGCTCCAACCGTTGCATAACAACAAAGGCGGCTTCATGTTATACTGCGACAAAATTCTGTTCCTGTGTCGCATGAGCGACCAACCGTTTCCACCCCAGGCGAGAGACAATGTTTGATAATTTAACCGATCGTTTGTCGCGCACGCTGCGCAATATCAGTGGCCGTGGACGCCTTACTGAAGACAACGTTAAAGAGACGCTGCGCGAAGTGCGCATGGCGCTGCTGGAGGCTGACGTT
The DNA here is from genome assembly GCF_001463265.1 of Citrobacter sp. 50677481. Lineage (NCBI taxonomy): Bacteria > Pseudomonadati > Pseudomonadota > Gammaproteobacteria > Enterobacterales > Enterobacteriaceae > Citrobacter > Citrobacter sp. 50677481. Next base: position 18,782 of record NZ_LNHZ01000024.1, on the reverse strand, counting down.
GCGCTGCCGGTAGTGCGTGAGTTTATCAATCGCGTAAAAGAGAAAGCGGTTGGCCACGAAGTCAACAAGAGCCTGACGCCGGGGCAAGAGTTCGTCAAAATTGTTCGTAACGAACTCGTCGCGGCGATGGGCGAAGAAAACCAGTCCCTGAACCTGGCCGCGCAGCCGCCCGCCGTGGTGTTGATGGCGGGTTTGCAGGGGGCGGGTAAAACCACCAGCGTCGGCAAACTGGGTAAATTCCTGCGTGAAAAGCACAAAAAGAAAGTGCTGGTCGTTTCTGCGGACGTGTATCGTCCGGCGGCGATCAAACAGCTGGAAACGCTGGCCGAGCAGGTTGGGGTGGATTTCTTCCCGTCTGACGTCGGCCAGAAGCCCGTCGATATCGTTAACGGCGCGCTGAAGGAAGCGAAGCTGAAGTTCTACGACGTGCTGCTGGTGGATACCGCTGGTCGTCTGCACGTTGACGAAGCGATGATGGACGAAATCAAGCAGGTTCACGCTTCTATCAATCCGGTAGAGACCCTGTTTGTGGTCGACGCCATGACCGGTCAGGATGCGGCGAACACCGCGAAGGCGTTTAACGAAGCGCTGCCGCTGACCGGCGTGGTGCTGACTAAAGTCGACGGCGATGCCCGTGGCGGCGCCGCGCTCTCTATTCGTCATATCACCGGTAAGCCGATCAAGTTCCTCGGCGTGGGCGAGAAAACAGACGCGCTGGAGCCTTTCCACCCGGATCGTATTGCTTCACGTATTCTCGGTATGGGCGATGTGCTGTCGCTGATCGAAGATATCGAAAGCAAAGTTGACCGCGCGCAGGCCGAGAAGCTGGCGACCAAGCTGAAAAAAGGCGACGGTTTCGATCTCACCGACTTCCTTGAGCAGTTGCGCCAGATGAAAAATATGGGCGGCATGGCGAGCCTGATGGGCAAGCTGCCGGGCATGGGCCAGATTCCCGATAACGTTAAATCGCAGATGGATGACAAAGTGCTGGTGCGCATGGAGGCGATCATCAACTCGATGACGTTGAAAGAGCGCGCGAAGCCGGAAATCATCAAAGGCTCCCGCAAACGCCGTATTGCAGCCGGCTGCGGCATGCAGGTGCAGGACGTTAACCGCCTGTTGAAACAGTTCGACGACATGCAGCGCATGATGAAGAAGATGAAGAAGGGCGGGATGGCGAAGATGATGAGAAGTATGAAGGGCATGATGCCGCCAGGCTTCCCGGGCCGCTGATCTTTTCCGGCCTGGCTCATTTGCCATTTCGGCGCCGGGGTGTGCTCGCCATCCTCACGTACTGCGTGTACGCTCCGGTAGCTGCGCGCACGCCGACGCCAAACTGGCTGCACCGGTTACGCCCTGGCATCGTGCGGTAAAGAACAGATGCTGATTGCAATTTCCCCAGAAATCAGTAAAATTTTCGGGCTTTTAATATGACGCCGGGCTCCGTTCCTCGATGGGGCCCGGTTGTTTTATTCACACAAGAGGATGTTATGGTAACTATTCGTTTAGCACGTCACGGCGCTAAAAAGCGTCCGTTCTACCAGGTTGTTGTTACTGACAGCCGTAACGCACGTAATGGTCGCTTCATTGAGCGCGTAGGTTTCTTCAACCCAATCGCCAGCGAAAAAGAAGAAGGCACTCGCCTGGATCTGGATCGCATCGCTCACTGGGTTGGCCAGGGCGCGACCATTTCCGATCGCGTAGCAGCGCTGATCAAAGCAGCAAACAAAGCAGCTTAATCTGTCACGGTGGTCATGATGAGCAAACAACTCACCGCGCAAGCGCCCGCAGACCCTATTGTTTTAGGGAAAATGGGGTCGTCTTACGGTATTCGTGGGTGGCTCAGAGTGTTTTCCTCCACTGAAGACGCTGAAAGCATTTTTGACTATCAGCCCTGGTTTATCCAGAAGGCGGGTCAGTGGCAGCAAGTCCAGCTGGAAAGCTGGAAGCACCACAATCAGGATTTGATCATCAAGCTGAAAGGCGTTGACGATCGCGATGCGGCGAACCTGCTGACCAATTGTGAAATTGTCGTGGATTCTTCGCAATTGCCTGCGCTGGAAGACGGTGACTATTACTGGAAAGACCTGATGGGCTGCCAGGTAGTGACCACCGAAGGCTACGATCTCGGTAAAGTCGTCGATATGATGGAAACCGGATCGAATGACGTCATCGTCATTAAGGCAAACCTGAAAGATGCGTTTGGTATCAAGGAACGCCTCGTGCCGTTCCTCGATGGGCAGGTTATCAAGAAAGTCGATCTCACTACGCGTACTATCGAAGTAGATTGGGATCCTGGTTTTTAAACCACCGGATAAGCGGTAAATGACGGCGTGATGGGGATTGGCTGTGTTTATAGGTATCGTTAGCCTGTTTCCAGAAATGTTTCGTGCAATTACCGATTACGGGGTAACTGGCCGGGCTGTAAAAAATGGCCTGCTGAACATCCAGAGCTGGAGTCCGCGTGACTTCACGCACGACCGGCACCGTACCGTGGACGATCGTCCTTACGGCGGCGGACCGGGGATGTTAATGATGGTGCAACCTTTGCGGGACGCCATTCATGCAGCAAAAAGCGCAGCGGGTGAAGGCGCTAAGGTGATATATCTGTCACCTCAGGGACGCAAGCTTGATCAAGCGGGCGTCAGCGAACTGGCAACGAATCAAAAGCTGATTCTGGTGTGTGGTCGCTACGAAGGCATAGACGAGCGCGTGATCCAAACCGAAATTGACGAAGAGTGGTCAATCGGCGATTACGTTCTCAGCGGTGGAGAGCTACCAGCGATGGTACTGATTGACTCCGTATCCCGGTTCATTCCGGGAGTTCTGGGTCATGAGGCGTCGGCAACGGAAGATTCCTTTGCGGATGGATTGCTGGACTGCCCGCACTATACCCGGCCTGAAGTGTTAGAGGAGATGGAAGTACCGGCAGTATTGCTGTCAGGAAACCATGCTGAGATACGTCGCTGGCGTCTGAAGCAGTCGCTGGGCCGCACCTGGCTTAGAAGACCTGAACTTCTGGAAAACCTGGCTCTGACTGAAGAGCAAGCAAGGTTGCTGGCGGAGTTCAAAAAAGAGCACGCACAGGCAACATAAACATGATGGGATGGCATAAGCCCCCGAATATCAGTTTACCCAGGATAAGAGATTAAATTATGAGCAACATTATTAAGCAACTTGAACAAGAGCAGATGAAGCAGGACGTGCCTTCCTTCCGTCCGGGTGACACCGTGGAAGTGAAAGTATGGGTTGTTGAAGGTTCCAAAAAACGTCTGCAGGCATTCGAGGGCGTGGTTATCGCTATTCGTAACCGCGGTCTGCACTCTGCATTCACTGTTCGTAAAATTTCCAACGGCGAAGGCGTTGAGCGTGTCTTCCAGACTCACTCTCCGGTTGTTGACAGCATCACTGTCAAACGTCGTGGTGCCGTTCGTAAAGCTAAACTGTATTACCTGCGTGAGCGTACTGGTAAGGCTGCTCGTATCAAAGAGCGTCTTAACTAAGATATCGCTCAGGCGACATCCTGTTAGAAGGGGCTGGCCAGATGGCTGGCCCTTTTTTTATCCCCGAAAGCTCGTAGCGTTAACCATTAATTCATAAATCATTTACAATGCCTGCCGTGTCTTGCGGGAGGGATCGTGGTTATCGGGCAATTTCGTCAGCCAGGTGTTCAGCGCAACGCGGCATGGCTCGCGCTGTTTGCGATCCTGCTGATAATCATCTCACCGCCGATCTCCATCGCGCTGCAAAAAGATCCGATGCGCGCTATGCCGGGCATGCACCATGAAATGGACATGACGGCGGACCACGCGCCGCATCACGATGTTTCGTCTTTCACCCCGCTTACTGTCGATCACGGTGAAGCGTGCGGTTACTGTGTGCTACTGGCGCATGTGCCGGGCCTGCTCCTGGCGCGGGTGATTCTACCCGGTGACCTGTTGCTCAGGCAGATGAACCGGCCATCACGCCCATCGGTAAACCACTGGCACTTTTTCCCCTGGCTGTATCCTGATACTCGCGCGCCTCCGTACTGCTCTACTGCTTCCTGACCCTGAAAAATAAGATTGTGCGCGCAAGCGTCACGACACCTTTTTGCTTTTTCTGAGGAAAAGTATGACAACCTGCACACCGCGCGCGGCATGGCTTACCCTGCTGCGGCGTCTTCATTTCTACATTGGTCTGTTCGTTGGGCCTTTTATCTTTATTGCCGCGCTGACCGGCACGCTTTATGTCGCGACGCCACAGCTGGAAGCGTCGCTCTACGCGCAGGCGCTTACAGGGACTGCGCAAGGTCAGCCGCAGTCGCTGGCGGCGCAAATTGACGCCGCTCAACGGTTCGCCGGAAACGCACAACCCCTGCACGCCGTTCGTCCCGGACTCGAGCCGGGGAGGACGACACGGGTCATGTTTGCGGATCCGCGCCTTGCCGCCTCGGAGCATCGGGCTATTTTTATCGATCCCGTTACCCTGGCGATAAAAGGGGATATGACGGTTTATGGCACCAGCGGGATTTTACCGCTGCGTCAGTGGATAGATTACGCCCATCGATCGTTGCTACTGGGGGAGGTTGGACGTATTTACAGTGAGTTGGCCGCCTCATGGATGTGGGTAGCGGCACTGGGTGGGGCAATGCTCTGGTATCTCACGCGGCCAAAGCGTCGCCTGAACAATCCGCGTCAGAAATACCGTCGTCTGCACGTTTCGCTCGGATGGCTGCTGTTGGCTGGAATGCTGCTTTTTTCTGCCACTGGCCTGACGTGGTCGCAATGGGCGGGCGGTAACGTGGATCGGATGCGTACGGCGTTTGGCTGGCTGACGCCGCAGGTGAATACGCAGCTTCACGGGCACAGTCCGGCGCAGAATGAACATGCGGGACACCATGGCGCGATGAGCATGTCCGCGGGGCCTGTCGATATGCGCTTGTTTGATCCTGTGTTGCAGGCGGCGCAGGCGGCGGGAATTGACGCCAGCGAAGTGGAAATTCGTCCGGCGAAAGACACGCAGCATGGCTGGACGGTCAGCGAAATCGATCGTCGCTGGCCCACCCAGGTCGATGCCGTTTCCGTCAACCCGACCACATTGCAGATTATCGACAGTATCGACTTCACGCAGTTTCCTCTGATGGCAAAACTGACCCGCTGGGGCGTGGATTTTCATATGGGCATTCTGTTTGGCCTGCCTAATCAACTGCTGCTGATAGGCTTTGGCGTGGGGCTTTGTGTGATGATTGCGCTGGGCTACCGGATGTGGTGGATACGTCGCCCTGCGCGCCCTGCGGTCAGCCCGGCGCAAACATTGCTGGAAAGCTGGCTAATGCTGAACGGCGGGGGACGCGTCGGGTCAGTGTTGCTGGCGGTTACGTTGGGCATGGCGATGCCGGTTCTGGGGCTAAGTTTGACGCTGTTTATGCTGGTCGACTGGCTACGCTGGTATAGCGCCTCGCGCAGGGTTCTGGCGCAGTCAGCCGACTAAGACTTAAGGCGTGCTGATGACTACGGCGACGCGGCGGTTTTCAGCACGGCCTTTTGCGGTCTTGTTACTGGCGACAGGATATTTTTTGCCTAATCCCTGCGTTGTCAGATGACTACGCGGGATCTGCGCGCCTTCCGCCCATGCATCGGCCACAACGTTGGCGCGTTTCAGGGACAGGGCTTCGTTGTAGCTGTCTTCGCCATAATTATCAGTATGTCCGTCCATGCGCGCATGTTTCAGGCCAACGGAGGCCAGACGGGCAGCCATTGTCTGGATCTGTCGTTGACTTTCAGCACGCAGCTTATAGTCATTTTTATCAAACAGGATGGTGTCCGACATACCCAAAGACCAGCTCCCCGCCGACTCGGTAAACCCGTATGACTGCATGGCAGCGACCTGCTGCGGGGTAAACGTTCCCTGCGGCGCCTGACAGCCAGTCAGGAGGAGAGCAACAACAAAAGGCGATAAAAGACGTTTCAGCATGGGGGAATCCTTATTATTTGATCACGCGTTCGACACGCTGATGTTTGGCCAGATACATATTGCGGTCGGCCAGTTCTTGTAATTTTTCGGCTGAGGCGTGCTCCCACGTCAGGGCATAGCCCATACTCAGCGTCATGCTGGTCAGATGGCCGTTGTGCAGGTCAAAAGGCCGATTAAATTCCTGCGCCAGCGCGGCGCATATGCGCTGCACTTCGTATTCGGAATGTACGCCGTAGAGGACCATCGCAAACTCGTCCCCGCCAAGACGATAGGGCTGGTGGCGGTTGCCGCCAAATTCCGCGAGTCGCTTAGCCACTTCGATCAAAACCCGGTCTCCCGCCGCATGGCCCCAGGTATCGTTAACGAATTTAAAGTTGTCGCCGTCAAGGAACAGCAGCGCTGAGCTACTGCGGGCGGCGTCATCATTCATGAGCGCGTTGATCGTGCTGCGAAAAGCAGCGCGGTTAGCCAGTCCGGTCAGCGGATCGTGCAGTGCCGTGCGTAGCAGTTGGGCGTTCCTCGCCTGGAGACGCAGTTGCCACTCCTCCATTTCATCCAGCAGGCTGTTGAAGTCCTGGGCAAAGCGGTGAAACTCCTCAATTCGCTCCTCTGATACGCGACGGGAAAAATTCCGGTTGGTACGCACATCGTGCACGACGTCGGTGATATTTTGCAGCGCTACGACGACGCCGTTGTGCAGATGGCGCGTCAGGAGGATGGCGATACCGGACGCCAGCAGGATCGAGCCGGTGAGGACAGCCAGCGACAGCCAGAGAAAATGGCTGATTAAGCTGTCACGGGCGGTTATCCGCACTTCGCCAATGATTTCCCCGTTATGCCAGACAGGTTGCGCGACCGGCAATGGAAAAAGCCACTGGCTGATGTAACCACTGAGTTTGTCGTCAGTTTCCTGTGCGTTATAGCGCCAGCTGGCGATGACGTTCTCATTTTTATCGCGTACATCGGCGGCAGAAAACTGACCCTGCTGGCCGAGCGCCGCCAGCGTTTCGGTCGCTGCGGCATCGTCTGCGAACACGAGCGCGGCCTCCAGACTGTGGGTCATGGTGGCGGCGGTCAGTTCCAGATTTTTTTGCGCATACTGTTTCAGCGTCAGCACAGAGGCGACGCTAAGCAACAGCCAGATCAACGTCATGGTCACCACCACACTGATCATGCTTATGCGTCTCAAGGCTCGCTTAAACGTTGGACGCGTCGTGCGGGAAAGATCCTTATCCATGCTTTTTATTCCGTGCGAGCATCAGTACATCCGGATTGACCCTGACGCCGCTGTGCGCCAGAGAATCCAGATTTACGGCGAATCTGACATCATTATTTTGAATAATAAGACAAAAGGCGCTGCCAATAATGCATTCGGCATTTTGTTCCGCAATTAATAACAAAGCCTTAGAGGGATATTTATTGGCTAATTCAACCTGAGCGGCCGGAGATTCGTTGCCGAAATAAACGCCATCACAACGTGCGACCAGCGCCTCTTGTTCGTTACGAATAATAACAGGTTGATAGGGCAGGGAGGTATCGTCACTGTCACCCAATACGCTAACGAAACGGGATGAAGTGAAAATGCATAGCCTGGGCGGCGCGGAGAGCGCAGGCCAGCGCGTATAGCTCACAATGCCTGAGACAATTGCACGCACATTTTTGGCGTCATCGGGTAATTCCTGAGCATAAACCGGCGATCCTGCCAGCAATAGCATCAGCAGCACCAGAAGTCGGTGAGAATAGAACATGAGCGGCGTCCTCACCCTTATCTTTCGTAACGCATTAAATACATCCTTGATTGTTTGCAGCAAAATAACATTATTTTGCATAGGCGTCATTACGCCAAAGATATTTATGTTTTGTCCTTAAGTTAAATCTTATTAATCAATATTGCCGGGACGGTTTTTTTTATCTTTCTTGCTGTAATCGTACAATTTTATTTAAGTTTAAAATCCGCGACAGAATTGCATGTAAAGTAAAGTGTACGAATCTGTGCGCGTCATAATCAGTATTATAGGTGCTTGTACAATAAACTTTACGTATTTTGGATTGATATCTTTACTCTTTGTGTTATCGTTACGTCATCCTCGCTGAGGACAACTATCGCAAACGAGCTAAAACAGGATCGCCATCATGCAAAAAGACGCGCTGAACAACGTACACATCACCGACGAACAGGTTTTGATGACCCCGGAACAACTCAAAGCGGCATTCCCGCTGAGTCAGGCGCAAGAGGCGCAGATCGCCCAGTCGCGCAAAACCATTTCTGACATTATCGCCGGGCGCGATCCGCGTCTGCTGGTGGTGTGTGGTCCATGTTCTATTCACGATCCTGATGCCGCTCTTGAATACGCCCGTCGATTTAAAGCCCTTGCCGCAGAGGTCAGCGATAGCCTCTACCTGGTGATGCGCGTCTATTTTGAAAAACCCCGTACCACCGTCGGCTGGAAAGGGTTAATTAACGATCCTCATATGGATGGCTCTTTCGACGTTGAAGCGGGTTTGAAGATTGCGCGTCAGTTGCTGCTTGAACTTGTTCATATGGGACTGCCGCTGGCGACAGAAGCCCTGGATCCAAACAGTCCGCAGTACCTCGGGGATTTGTTTAGCTGGTCGGCTATTGGCGCGCGCACCACGGAGTCGCAGACTCACCGTGAAATGGCGTCCGGCCTGTCGATGCCGGTCGGGTTTAAAAACGGCACTGACGGCAGTCTGGCGACGGCGATTAACGCCATGCGCGCCGCCGCCCAGTCGCACCGCTTTGTAGGGATCAACCAGGCCGGGCAGGTTGCGCTGCTGCAAACGCAGGGCAACCCGGACGGACATGTGATCCTGCGCGGTGGTAAAGCGCCAAACTACAGTCCGGCTGATGTCGAACAGTGCGAAAAAGAGATGGCGCAGGCGGGACTGCGGCCTTCACTGATGGTAGATTGCAGTCATGGTAACTCCAATAAAGATTACCGCCGTCAGCCTGCCGTGGCGGAGTCTGTGGTTGCGCAAATTAAAGATGGCAACCGTTCCATCATTGGCTTGATGATTGAAAGTAATATTCACGAAGGTAATCAGTCTTCTGAGCAACCGCGCAGCGATATGAAATACGGCGTGTCCGTTACCGATGCCTGCATTAGCTGGGAAACGACGGATGCGCTGCTGCGTGAAATTCACAAAGACCTGAACGGCCAGCTGGCGGCGCGCAAGGTTTAAGAGGTTTGTTATGGTGGCTGAATTGACCGCATTACGCGATCAAATTGATGAAGTGGATAAGGCGCTGCTGGACTTACTGGCGCGTCGCCTGGAACTGGTGGCGGAGGTCGGCGAAGTCAAAAGCCGCTTTGGGCTGCCGATTTATGTCCCCGAGCGCGAGGCCGCTATGCTGGCTTCGCGCCGTGCGGAAGCGGAAGCGCTGGGCGTACCGCCGGATCTGATTGAGGATGTGCTGCGCAGGGTGATGCGCGAGTCCTATTCCAGCGAAAACGACAAAGGGTTTAAAACGCTTTGTCCGACGCTGCGTCCGGTGGTCATCGTCGGCGGTGGCGGCCAGATGGGACGACTGTTTGAAAAAATGCTCACCCTGTCGGGCTACAAGGTGCGTATTCTGGAACAGCAGGACTGGGATCGCGCGCCGGAGATCGTCGCGGATGCCGGGATGGTGATTGTCAGCGTGCCTATCCATGTCACTGAACAAGTGATTGCTCGACTGCCGCGTTTACCGTCCGACTGTATTCTGGTGGATCTGGCCTCAGTGAAAAATGGGCCGTTGCAGGCAATGCTTGCCGCCCATGACGGGCCAGTGGTGGGTCTGCACCCGATGTTTGGTCCGGACAGCGGTAGCCTGGCGAAACAGGTGGTAGTCTGGTGTGACGGGCGAAACCCGGAGGCCTATCAATGGTTTCTTGAGCAGATTCAGGTCTGGGGAGCGCGACTGCACCGCATCAGTGCCGTAGAACATGACCAGAATATGGCGTTTATCCAGGCGTTGCGCCACTTTGCGACCTTTGCTTACGGGCTGCATCTGGCGGAAGAAAACGTGCAGCTTGAACAACTCCTGGCGCTCTCTTCGCCGATCTATCGCCTCGAACTGGCAATGGTCGGGCGGCTGTTTGCCCAGGACCCGCAGCTGTACGCCGACATCATTATGTCGTCGGAAAGCAATCTGGCGCTGATTAAACGCTACTACAAACGCTTTGGCGAGGCGATCGGTCTGCTTGAACAGGGAGATAAACAGGCGTTTATTGACAGCTTCCGCAAAGTCGAGCACTGGTTCGGGGACTACGCGAAACGCTTCCAGCAGGAAAGCCGTACCTTACTGCGACAGGCCAACGATAGCCGACAATAATCCTCACGCTGGTCTGATTCGGGCCAGCGTGTAACGCCCTTTGGCCTACGAATGCGCTGGTGGTTTTTCCGCATCGTTAGCGTCAGGAGGGTTATACTGAAAAACCAGCGGGACTACCGCTGGTTTTTTTATTTGGGGATTCGTCATGGCTGAACCACGCGTGTTATTTGACTATACCGGACAGTTGCCGGAATGCCCGACCTGGAGTGCGGGCGAGAATGCGCTCTACTGGGCGGATATTCTGGAAGGAGAGATCCATCGCTACCATTTGACGACAGGAGAACACATCGTTCTGGCGTTCCCGGAAGAGGTTGGATGCTTTGCGCTGCGCGAGCGTGGCGGATTTATTGTTGCGTTGCGTAATGCTATCTGGCTGACCGATAAAAACGGTCTGCTTCAGCGAAAAGTGTGCGATAACCCGTCGAACCCGCAGCTGGCGCGTTTCAACGATGGCGGCACCGATCATGACGGACGTTTTTACGCCGGGACCTTCTGGGGCCCCGGAGACTATAACGGCGCGATGTTGATGCGCATCGATAACGACCTAACGCCAAAGGTGATTCAGTGTGATATCCACGGGCATAACGGGCTGGCGTTCAGTCCGGATAAGCAATGGATGTATACCTCTGATACGCCAAACGGCGTGATCTGGCGTGCGCCGCTGGACGCGCAGGGCGAGCCGGGAAAACGTGAGGCGTTCCGTCGTTTTCAGGCCGGGGAGGGGATCCCGGACGGTGCGGCAATGGACGAGGAAGGCTGCTACTGGAGCGCGTTGTTCGACGGCTGGCGGATTGCCCGCTTTTCTCCCCTGGGCGAACAGCTTGAGGAATACCGGTTGCCGGTGCGTTGTCCGACAATGGTCTGCTTTGGCGGCGACGACATGAAAACGCTGTTTATCACCACCACGCGGGAAAACATGCGCGAAGAAGAGGTGGCGGAATATCCGCTTTCCGGGGCGATCTTCACCCTGCCGGCGAGGGTGGCAGGGATGAAGAAAAAGCCGTTTATCGAACGTTAAGAAGGATCGACCGGAACAACGTTTTCGCTCGGATAGCAACCCAGCACCTTCATCGAGCGGGTAATTTCGCCCAGCTCTTTCAGCGCCTTTTGCATTTCCGGCGCTTCCAGGTTGGCCTGAATATCAAGATAAAACATCTCTTCCCATGGGTTGCCGTGGATAGGGCGGGACTCCAGGCGAGTCATAATCAGATGATGATTACGCAGAACCAGCAGCGCTTCCACCAGGGCGCCGGCCTGCTGGCCCGTCGCCATCAGGAGCGTGGTTTTCGCCGGAACCTGATCGGACACGTTAATCGCTTTACGTGCCAGTACGATAAAGCGGGTGATATTCTGCGTCTGGTTCGCCTCAATACGTTCCAGTACTTGCAGGCCATGCAGCACGCCGCCCGCCTCGCTGCCCAATGCCGCCACGCGCGGAGAATTCGCCTGCGCAACTTTTTCCATCGCTGCGGAAGTACTTTCGGTGTATTCGATTTTCCAGTGCGGGTAACGATTGAGGAATTTGCTGCACTGCTGGAACGGTTGCGGATGGCTGTACACCGTGTCGATGGTGTCGAGATCGGTGGTGCCGGAGACCAGCACACAATGGTCGATCACAATCGTCATCTCGCCCACAATGGAAAGGCTGGTATGCTGCAGGAGATCGTAGACATCGTTAATGCCGCCTGAACTGGTGTTTTCAATGGGCACCACCGCGTAGTCAGCCTGTCCTGTTTCGACCTGATTAAAGATATCGGCAAACTTCGCGCAACCACTTTCAATGAACTGTTCGAAATGACGCGCGGCGTACTGACGGGCGGCGAGATGGGAGTAAGAGCCTTTTGGTCCCAGAAACGCCACGCGGGCAGAATGGGGATTGATCTTATTCAGATGCTGCTGGAGCAGCGCCTGCTGGGTAAGAACCGAGTCTTCAATAATAAGCTGAAAAAGGCGGGTGATATAATGGGCATCCAGATGGTGCGCTTTGCCAAGCTGAATCAACCGGTCCAGAAGGTCGCGCTCGCGGTCGATATCGCGTACCGGTCGATGGGATTCAAGCTTTGCTTTACCCACTTCGACCGCCAGCCCGCGCCGTTCGGCCAGTAACGCCAGCAGTTTTGCATCAAGCGCACTGATTTTGTCACGCAGCGCCAGTAATGGATTTTCCGATGTCATAGTGTTGCCTTTCTTGTTATCAATAAAAAAGGCCCCCCGGAGTGGGAGGCCTTGTTATTCGTCTTCGCATTCTTTTTCACACGACGAAAGCCTCCCGTTCAGGGGAAGGTAAAAAAGAAGGCGAAGAAGAACGGCGTAAGTTGCATATCAGTTTCCTTAAGTGACGCTAGTAAAGTACCCGCACTGTTTTCATGCTGTCAACAAAAAACGCGCCCGAAGGCGCGTTGGCGATACACTCAATGTAAGGGACTATTCTTCGTCTGCTTCAGCGAAGTTTGCGTCTTTAACTGACGCGGTTGCGCGACGCGCTTCGCCTTTGTGCTGCACTTTATTGAGCTGCCGTTCCAGCTTGTTGATCAAATCGTTAATCGCGGTATACATATCTTCATGTTTTGCGCTGGCGACCAGATGTCCGTTTGGTGTATTGATGGTGGCATCAGCGGTGAAACCCTGTGGCTCCTTGGACAGAATGATATGTGGGTTAATCAGGTGTGTTTGCCATTTTTCCAGTTTGGCGAGACGGTCTGCGACATGTTGGCGAATTGCCGGAGTAATTTCCATTTGTTTACTGGTAATGTTCATTGTCATAAATTTTACCTCTTGTCTTTCCCGTCTTGGTGATTTCAGCATACCGTTCCTAATGTCAAAATGTGTGATTTGAATCACATTATTTTGTCACTTTTTGTCAAGGAAGCCTTTTTGTGAGGCATCGCAGGAGAAGGTGATATTTCACTTGAGGAAAGGGGAAAAGCGGGCCATAGTTGATGAGTTAGGTTACCGGGAAAACGGGCCTGACGTGATGCGAAACGAATAAAAAAACGGCAGCCCTTGGGCTGCCGTTTTGCTTGCGAAATCGCGGTTCAGGTGTTGCTGCTGTTGGCGGCAATGATTTTTGCCACTTTCTCAGCCTGGGTCGTCATCTGCATTTCGCGGTAGGCGTTTTCCATTAGCGGCAGAGCGTCGCGTGTGGCCTGGGTATCCGGGAAATCACGCAGCATACCTTCCACACGATTCACCACGGCGACCCATGCGCCACGCTTGGTGTAGTATTCCGCCACGGAATATTCGTATTTCGCCAGACGATCTTTCAGGAACACGAGACGTTTAGTGGCGTCTGTGGTGTACTGGCTGTTCGGGTAGCCGCGCACCAGTTTGGAAAAGTCATTAAACGCAGCGCGTGCGTGCTGCGGGTCGCGGTCACTGCGATCGACGCCGAAGAAGCCCTGTAGCGCGCTGTCATCTAACGCCATATTGGTCAGGCCACGCATATACATGACATAATCAATATTGGGATGTGTCGGATTCAGGCGGATAAAGCGATCGATAGCGGCCTGAGCCAGCGGCAGATCGGCGTTTTTGTAGTAGGCGTAGATGAGATCCAACTGCACCTGCTGGGAATACGGGCCGAATGGATAGCGGTTATCCAACGCTTCTAATTGCGTTATTGCCTGTTTCCAGTTACCGTCCTGCAGCTTTTGCTGAGCAGTCGCGTAGATTTCATTAGGCGGATTATCGGGCACCTCTTCCTTTGAACCAGAGCAACCCGCCAAAAACAGGCTCAACGTGGCTGCTGCCACCAGATATTTCATGCGCGTCATGACGTTTTGACTTTCCTCAAAATGTTTTTGCGGGAGATTCTCTGTTCCTGCTCCCGGTTAAGACCAGCTACAATAGCACACTATATTAAACGGCAAAGCCGTAAAACCCAACGTTAAACGAAGAAGCTGTATATGGCACAACGAGTACAACTCACCGCAACGGTATCCGAAAATCAACTCGGTCAACGCTTAGATCAGGCTTTGGCCGAAATGTTCCCGGATTATTCACGTTCGCGCATAAAAGAATGGATTCTCGATCGGCGCGTGCTGGTCAACGGTAAAATTTGCGACAAACCGAAAGAAAAAGTCTTAGGCGGTGAACAGGTCGCTATTGACGCGGAGATCGATGAAGAAATCCGCTTTGAGCCTCAGGATATCCCACTGGATATCGTTTATGAAGACGATGACATCATTGTTATTAACAAACCTCGCGATCTGGTCGTGCATCCGGGGGCCGGGAATCCCGATGGCACCGTATTAAACGCCTTGCTGCATTACTACCCGCCGATTGCCGACGTGCCGCGCGCGGGTATTGTCCACCGTCTGGATAAAGACACTACCGGTCTGATGGTGGTGGCGAAAACCGTTCCGGCGCAGACGCGTCTGGTTGAGGCGCTTCAGCTGCGCGAGATCACCCGTGAATACGAAGCCGTCGCTATCGGTCATATGACCGCGGGCGGCACGGTGGAAGAGCCTATCAGCCGTCACCCGACCAAGCGTACCCACATGGCGGTGCATCCGATGGGAAAACCGGCGGTCACGCACTATCGCATCATGGAACACTTCCGTGTGCACACGCGTCTTAGGTTGCGTCTGGAAACCGGGCGTACCCATCAGATCCGCGTGCACATGGCCCACATTACCCATCCGCTGGTGGGCGACCCGGTATACGGCGGTCGCCCGCGTCCGCCGAAAGGCGCCTCGGAGGCGTTTATCTCCACGTTGCGCAAGTTTGATCGCCAGGCGCTGCATGCCACTATGCTGCGCTTGTATCACCCGATCTCCGGTATCGAGATGGAATGGCATGCGCCAATTCCGCAGGATATGGTTGAGCTTATCGACGCCATGCGCGCGGATTTTGAAGAACATAAGGATGACGTGGCCTGGTTATGAGTATGCTCATTGTCCCGCAGTGGCCACTGCCGGAAGGCGTGGCGGCATGCAGTTCGACCCGTATCGGCGGGGTAAGTTTACCGCCTTATGATGCGATGAACCTGGGCGCCCACTGTGGCGACAACCCGACGCATGTTGAAGAGAACCGTAATCGGCTGTTTGCTGCGGGCAATTTGCCTTCAATGCCCGTCTGGCTGGAACAGGTTCATGGTAAGGATGTGCTGAAACTGACTGGTGGCCCTTACGCATCCAGACGTGCGGATGCCTCATACAGCAACACGCCGGGCACGGTATGTGCGGTAATGACGGCAGATTGCCTGCCGGTACTGTTTTGCAACCGGGCAGGAACAGAAGTCGCGGCGGCCCATGCGGGCTGGCGCGGATTATGTGCAGGGGTGCTGGAAGAAACGCTCGCCTGCTTTGCGGATAAACCTGAAAATATTATGGCGTGGCTGGGTCCGGCCATCGGCCCGACAGCCTTTGAAGTGGGGGCTGAGGTGCGTGAGGCGTTTTGTATTAAGGACGCCCGTGCGCACGAAGCCTTTGCGCCGCATGGCGAAAAATATCTGGCGAATATTTATCAGCTTGCCCGTCAACGGCTGGCAAATGTCGGCGTTGAGCAAATATTCGGCGGCAATCGCTGTACTTTTAGTGAAAATGAGACTTTCTTCTCTTATCGTCGCGACAAGACCACGGGGCGTATGGCAAGTTTTATTTGGCTGATATAACCTAAAGAATCAAGACGATCCGGTACGCGTAATTTTCTTTTCACATAATTCAGGTCATTAACCTTGAATAATTGAGGGATGACCTCATTTAATCTCC
This sequence comes from Citrobacter sp. 50677481, assembly GCF_001463265.1. Lineage (NCBI taxonomy): Bacteria > Pseudomonadati > Pseudomonadota > Gammaproteobacteria > Enterobacterales > Enterobacteriaceae > Citrobacter > Citrobacter sp. 50677481. Next base: position 2,780 of record NZ_LNHZ01000024.1, on the reverse strand, counting down.
AGTAGCAAATTTGACCTGTTATGGGAGGAGTTATGCGTCTGGATCGTCTTACCAACAAATTCCAGCTTGCTCTTGCCGATGCCCAGTCGCTCGCACTGGGGCACGACAACCAATTCATCGAACCTTTACATTTAATGAGCGCCTTGCTGAATCAGGAAGGGGGCTCGGTTCGTCCTTTATTAACGTCTGCGAGTATTAACGCAGGACAGTTACGCACCGCCATCGATGAAGCGCTGAGCCGTTTACCGCAGGTGGAAGGCACCGGCGGCGACGTGCAACCGTCGCAGGATCTGGTGCGCGTCCTTAACCTTTGCGATAAGTTGGCGCAAAAACGGGGCGATAACTTTATTTCGTCGGAACTGTTCGTTCTGGCGGCGCTTGAGTCTCGCGGCACACTGCCCGATTTATTGAAATCGGCTGGCGCAACAACCGCCAATATCACTCAGGCAATTGAACAGATGCGCGGAGGTGAAAGCGTGAACGATCAAGGGGCGGAAGACCAACGTCAGGCCTTGAAAAAATACACGGTCGATCTGACCGAGCGCGCCGAACAGGGCAAGCTCGATCCGGTGATCGGTCGTGATGAAGAAATTCGCCGTACCATTCAGGTACTGCAACGTCGTACCAAAAACAACCCGGTTTTGATTGGTGAGCCGGGCGTCGGTAAAACCGCAATTGTGGAAGGACTGGCGCAGCGGATCATTAACGGCGAAGTGCCGGAAGGATTAAAAGGTCGTCGCGTACTGGCGCTGGATATGGGCGCGCTGGTGGCGGGGGCGAAATACCGCGGTGAATTTGAAGAACGTTTAAAAGGCGTATTGAACGATCTCGCGAAACAGGAAGGCAACGTCATTCTGTTTATCGACGAACTACACACCATGGTTGGCGCAGGTAAGGCGGACGGCGCGATGGACGCCGGGAACATGCTGAAACCGGCCCTGGCGCGTGGTGAACTGCACTGCGTGGGGGCAACCACGCTTGATGAATACCGTCAGTACATTGAAAAAGATGCCGCGCTGGAGCGTCGTTTCCAGAAGGTGTTTGTTGCTGAGCCTAGCGTTGAAGACACCATCGCGATCCTGCGTGGTCTGAAAGAGCGTTATGAACTGCACCACCATGTGCAGATCACTGACCCGGCTATCGTGGCGGCGGCGACATTGTCACACCGTTATATTGCCGATCGTCAGTTACCGGATAAAGCCATCGACCTGATCGATGAAGCGGCTTCCAGCATTCGTATGCAAATTGACTCCAAACCGGAGGAACTTGACAGACTCGACCGCCGTATCATCCAGCTCAAACTGGAACAGCAGGCGCTGATGAAAGAGTCTGATGAAGCGAGCAAGAAACGTCTCGACATGCTTAATGAAGAACTGGAAGACAAAGAGCGCCAGTATTCTGAGCTGGAAGAGGAATGGAAGGCGGAAAAAGCCTCGCTTTCCGGAACCCAGACCATTAAAGCTGAGTTAGAGCAGGCGAAGATTGCGATTGAGCAGGCGCGTCGCGTGGGCGATCTGGCGCGGATGTCTGAACTGCAGTACGGCAAAATTCCGGAGCTGGAAAAACAGCTTGAAGCGGCCACCCAGTCTGAAGGCAAAACGATGCGTCTGCTGCGTAATAAAGTGACAGATGCGGAAATTGCCGAAGTGCTGGCGCGCTGGACCGGTATTCCTGTCGCGAGAATGCTGGAGGGCGAGCGCGAAAAACTGTTGAGAATGGAACAGGAGCTACACAGCCGCGTTATTGGTCAGAACGAAGCGGTAGAAGCGGTATCGAATGCTATTCGCCGTAGCCGCGCGGGGCTGGCGGATCCGAATCGTCCTATTGGCTCTTTCCTGTTCCTCGGGCCAACCGGGGTGGGTAAAACCGAACTTTGCAAAGCGCTGGCGAACTTTATGTTTGATAGCGACGATGCGATGGTGCGTATCGATATGTCCGAGTTTATGGAGAAACACTCAGTGTCTCGCCTGGTCGGTGCGCCTCCGGGATATGTCGGATATGAAGAGGGCGGGTATCTGACCGAAGCGGTTCGCCGTCGTCCTTACTCCGTCATCTTGTTAGACGAAGTGGAAAAAGCGCATCCGGATGTATTTAACATTCTGTTGCAGGTTCTGGACGATGGACGTCTGACTGACGGGCAGGGGAGAACGGTCGACTTCCGCAATACGGTTGTCATTATGACCTCTAACCTGGGTTCCGATCTGATTCAGGAACGCTTCGGCGATCTGGACTACAGCCATATGAAAGAAATGGTGCTGGGCGTGGTGAGCCATAACTTCCGTCCGGAATTTATTAACCGTATCGATGAGGTGGTGGTATTCCATCCGCTGGGTGAACAGCATATTGCCTCGATTGCTAAAATCCAGCTGCAGCGTCTGTATAAACGTCTGGAAGAGCGTGGATATGAAATCCATATCTCTGATGACGCCCTGAAGCTGCTTAGCGCAAATGGTTATGATCCGGTGTATGGCGCACGTCCGTTGAAACGCGCTATTCAGCAACAGATCGAAAACCCGCTGGCGCAACAGATTCTGTCCGGCGAGTTAATTCCAGGCAAAACCATTCGTCTGGAAGCGAATGGCGATCGGATCGTGGCAGTGCAGTAAGTCACAAAATACAAAAACGGGCCGCTTGCGGCTCGTTTTTGTTTAAAAACCAGGCGAAAATTCAGGTTCGGGGAATGATTTGCCTGGAAAGTGAGCGGTTGGTAAATAATTTTCACTTTCTCCTTGCAGCTTCAGAATTACTCCCTATAATGCGCCACCACTGACACGGAACAA
>NZ_LNHZ01000023.1:0-424 GCF_001463265.1 Citrobacter sp. 50677481 | reverse complement strand
CAGAGTTATTGGTCAGGGTTAAAGTTCCTGCGGACATGGTTATTTCCTCAGTACATGTTTGGAAGGATTAAAACGGGCATATTAATATTCTGGTTAAATGACATGTCGAATCCGTTGTCATTATAATTACCGACTACCTGGTTATACGCTGACCTGACATTTCCTCCTGACATTACAACGCCTTTTTTTCTTACATTGAAGTATCCATCGACTCTCCTTGACTGCGCACCTGTAAATACTATCTGGCAATATTTATCACCTACATACTGATTACTGTCGGTCATGGTTAATTGCTGGTCATATACAAATGGTCGCTTCACTGTTGAAAATGTTACCTGTCCTGCTGAATTTGTCATGGTGATGCCATCACCGGCTACAGGAGCGGTATTATTGAAAATTACCAGGTCCATTGTTACAGATGCGG
>NZ_LNHZ01000022.1:0-276 GCF_001463265.1 Citrobacter sp. 50677481 | reverse complement strand
AGCGCTTCTGCACTTTGTGCAACCAGCGCGGCAGTAACCATGTTCAGTGCCATGCGTGGAACCGCCGACCACGTGGATCCGGATTGTGTCGGGCCTGTGTATACGCTGACCAGCGTCAGGCCTGTGTCACTCTCTACCGATTTAACCGGCAGAGTATATGGTACACCTCCGACCGTTACTACAACGAAATCTCCTGCAGCGAGTTCCGTTACAAATGAAGTACCGATACCCGTCACAATGTCAGAGTTATTGGTCAGGGTTAAAGTTCCTGCGGAC
>NZ_LNHZ01000021.1:0-274 GCF_001463265.1 Citrobacter sp. 50677481 | reverse complement strand
ACGGACGCGGGGTGGAGCAGCCTGGTAGCTCGTCGGGCTCATAACCCGAAGGTCGTCGGTTCAAATCCGGCCCCCGCAACCAATTAAAATTTGATAGCAGTGCTTTCTGCATAGCAGAAGACGGACGCGGGGTGGAGCAGCCTGGTAGCTCGTCGGGCTCATAACCCGAAGGTCGTCGGTTCAAATCCGGCCCCCGCAACCAATCAAATTTGACAGAAGTGCTTTCTGCACAGCAGAAGACGGACGCGGGGTGGAGCAGCCTGGTAGCTCGTCG
>NZ_LNHZ01000020.1:0-402 GCF_001463265.1 Citrobacter sp. 50677481 | reverse complement strand
CTTCATGGTTGCGATAATTGAGAGACTCACGAACAACTTTCGTTGTTCTGTGTTTCAATTTTCAGCTTGATCCAGATTTTTAAAGAGCAAATATCTCAAACATGACTCGCAAGTCAGTTTTGAGATATAACGGCCGGCGACTTTCACTCACACAAACCAGCAAGTGGCGTCCCCTAGGGGATTCGAACCCCTGTTACCGCCGTGAAAGGGCGGTGTCCTGGGCCTCTAGACGAAGGGGACACGAAAATTGCTTATCACGCGCTGCGTGATATTTTCGTGTAGGGTGAGCTTTCATTAACAGAAAGCGAGCGGCCTTATTTCATTCAGCCTCACTCCCAACGCGTAAACGCCTTGCTTCTCTACATCTATCAGACAATCTGTGTGGACACTTCAAAGGCAGGT
>NZ_LNHZ01000019.1:0-357 GCF_001463265.1 Citrobacter sp. 50677481 | reverse complement strand
TGTACGCTTGGTCGCTTAACCTCACAACCCGAAGATGTTTCACTTCATGGTTGCGATAATTGAGAGACTCACGAACAACTTTCGTTGTTCTGTGTTTCAATTTTCAGCTTGATCCAGATTTTTAAAGAGCAAATATCTCAAACATGACTCGCAAGTCAGTTTTGAGATATAACGGCCGGCGACTTTCACTCACACAAACCAGCAAGTGGCGTCCCCTAGGGGATTCGAACCCCTGTTACCGCCGTGAAAGGGCGGTGTCCTGGGCCTCTAGACGAAGGGGACACAAAGTCTCAATCGCAAGACGCCTTGCTTCTCTACATCTATCAGACAATCTGTGTGGACACTACAAAGGCAGGT
>NZ_LNHZ01000018.1:0-144583 GCF_001463265.1 Citrobacter sp. 50677481 | reverse complement strand
TTGGTGCGAGGGGGGGGACTTGAACCCCCACGTCCGTAAGGACACTAACACCTGAAGCTAGCGCGTCTACCAATTCCGCCACCTTCGCATACCATCGATTCTTGAAAAGAATCGCTACCACGGAGGCGCATTCTAGTGGTTTTCAGCTTTTCGTCAATAGTTAATTGCGCACGCAAGTTCAATTGCTGGAAAAATGGGCGCTAACCGTAGCGTTGAACGCAAGCCGGATAAACAACGCGTTATCCGGCATCTGTAAACCATACCGGACGGTGCGCAGACACCTTAATCCAGCCAGGGATGACCAGACTATTTCTTCGCCTGGCGGGTCATAACGGTACGGTAGACCTTAAAGCGACCGGTCTGAGCGATGACCTCATGGAAGCCAAAGGTGTCGTCCAGCACCTGTGGGTAGGGCAGGAAGGCGTTAGCGACGATACGCAACTCGCCGCCGCTGTTCAGGTGGCGCACTGCGCCGCGAATCAGCGCCTGCGCCGCATCCAGGCTGGTCTGCATACCGTCGTGGAACGGTGGGTTGGAGATGATCATGTCAAACCGACCCTTCACTTCAGAAAAGACGTTGCTGGCAAACACCTCACCCTCAATGCCGTTGGCGGCAAGCGTTGCGCGGCTGGCTTCAACCGCGGGTGCGCTAACGTCACACAGGGTTAAGCGCACCTTCGGCGAGTGGCTGGCCAGCGCGACGGAAAGCACGCCAGCGCCACAGCCGACATCCAGCACTTTACCCTTGGTATGCGGCGTCAGGGTGGAAAGCAGCAACTGGCTGCCCACATCCAGACCATCGCGGCTAAACACCCCCGGCAGGGTTTTGATGGTCAGGCCGTCAACGGCGTATTCGCCCCAGTATTTTTCTGCGTCAAAGACCGGCTGTTTTTCCAGACGGCCATGATACAGACCGCAGCGACGGGCGCTGTCGACTTTGTTCAGCGGCGCAAATTCCGCCAGCATCTGTTCAGCGCTGCGCACGCCGCTGCGGTTTTCGCCAACGACAAAAATATCGGTGCCCACCGGTAACAGCGACAGCAGATTCATCAGCTGGAACTGGGCTTCCGGTTTGTTTTTCGGCCAGTAGTAGATCAGCGTATCGCTGTCGGCCACATCTTCAGCCTGGGCTACCAGGCTAAAACGGGCGCAGTCGCCCATCTGGCCGCTTAGCACCTGCCAGTGGTGAAACTGTTGGGTATGCACACGGCTGGCGGCGCTGGCAAAACGCGCGGGCAGGTCATCCTGCAAATCTCCGGCAAACAGAATACGGCTTTGTTCGAAATCATCACTGTGGCGCAGCAAGACTTCACTTGCCGGGGTAAAAGCAGACATGGAAGGCTCCTTAAGTTAATCAGCCGGGGATTATAGAGCGTAATTGGCGCAGTTTCGATGAATTTGCTATATTTGCGCCCTTGACAGACAGGAGCGTTTTACATGACATCGCGGCGAGACTGGCAATTGCAACAGTTGGGTATCACCCAGTGGTCACTGCGTCGCCCTGGCGCTTTACAGGGCGAGATTGCGATTACGCTTCCCCGGCACGTCAGCCTGGTGATGGTTGGCGACGATCTCCCCGCGCTGACGGAACCGCTGATGCGCGATATTCTTCGCGCGCTGCGCCTGACGCCGGATCAGGTATTACCGTTGACGCCCGACCGCGTGGTCATGCTGCCGCAGGGGAGCCGCTGCCACTGCTGGCGTCTCGGCAACGATGCGCCCGTCACGCTGGAAGGGGCGGTGATTTCAACGCCTTCATTTAATGAACTACAGACCAGCGCGCCCGCGCGCGCCGCGTTATGGCGACAAATCTGCACACATGAACACGATTTCTTCCCTCAGCCAGCGTGACTTACCCGCGGCGTTTCAGATTGAAAAGCGCGCCCACGCGTTTCCCTGGAGTGAACAGACATTTACCAGTAATCAGGGGGAACGTTATCTCAACTATCAGTTGACGATAGACGGACGCATGGCCGCATTTGCCATCACGCAGGTGGTAGTCGATGAAGCGACGCTGTTCAATATCGCGGTCGATCCCGACTTTCAGCGTCAGGGCGTAGGGAAAGCGCTGCTGGAACACCTCATTGATGAGCTGGAAAAACGCGGCGTCCTGACGCTGTGGCTGGAGGTTCGCGCCTCCAACGTTGCCGCCATCGCACTGTATGAAAGCTTAGGCTTCAACGAGGCAACGATTCGCCGCAACTACTACCCGACCGCCGACGGTCGCGAGGACGCCATCATAATGGCACTGCCAATCAGTATGTAAGAGAAGGTGTAATGATGAAGTGGGACTGGATTTTCTTTGATGCCGACGAGACGCTGTTTACGTTTGACTCGTTTACCGGCTTACAGCGGATGTTTCTCGACTATAGCATTACCTTTACCGCTGAGGATTTTCAGGACTATCAGGCCGTCAATAAACCACTGTGGGTGGATTACCAAAACGGCGCGATCACCTCATTACAGCTTCAGCATGCCCGGTTTCAAAGCTGGGCGGAACGGCTCAACGTGGCGCCGGGGCAGCTTAATGACGCCTTTATAAATGCGATGGCGGAGATCTGCGCACCGCTACCAGGCGCTGTGTCGCTGCTTAATGCCCTGCGCGGCAATGCCCGGCTTGGCATCATCACCAACGGTTTTACCGCCCTGCAACAGATCCGTTTAGAGCGGACCGGTCTGCGCGATTATTTTGATTTGCTGGTCATCTCGGAAGAAGTTGGCGTGGCGAAGCCGGACCCGAAGATTTTCGATTACGCGCTGGCGCAGGCCGGTAATCCGGACCGTTCCCGGGTACTGATGGTGGGCGATACCCCGGCATCTGATATCCTCGGCGGCATCAATGCCGGGCTGGCGACATGCTGGTTGAATGCGCATCATCGCGAGCAGCCAGAAGGCATACAACCGACCTGGACCGTGACGTCATTAGCCGAACTGGAGCAACTCCTGTGTAAACACTGATTGCCTCCCCCCCGTTGATGGGTAAAATAGCCGCAATTTTTCGTATTCAACATGCGCGGCGCGACGCTGCGCTTACCAAGAAGAATGAATTATGACGTTGTCTCCTTATTTGCAGGAGGTGGCCAAGCGCCGCACTTTTGCCATTATTTCTCACCCGGACGCCGGTAAAACCACCATCACCGAGAAGGTGCTGCTGTTCGGACAGGCTATCCAGACGGCGGGTACCGTTAAAGGCCGTGGTTCCAGCCAGCACGCGAAATCCGACTGGATGGAAATGGAAAAGCAGCGTGGTATCTCTATTACCACCTCAGTAATGCAGTTTCCGTATCACGACTGCCTGGTAAACCTGCTGGACACCCCGGGGCACGAAGACTTCTCGGAAGATACTTACCGCACGTTGACGGCGGTGGACTGCTGTCTGATGGTTATCGACGCCGCGAAAGGCGTCGAGGATCGCACGCGTAAGCTGATGGAGGTCACCCGTCTGCGCGATACACCGATCCTGACCTTTATGAACAAGCTCGACCGCGACATCCGCGACCCGATGGAACTGCTGGACGAAGTTGAGAACGAGCTGAAAATTGGCTGTGCGCCGATCACCTGGCCGATCGGTTGCGGCAAGCTGTTCAAGGGGGTGTATCACCTCTATAAAGACGAAACGTATCTGTACCAGACAGGGAAAGGCCATACCATTCAGGAAGTGCGCATTGTTAAAGGGCTGAACAACCCGGATCTCGACGCCGCTGTGGGGGACGATCTGGCGCAGCAGCTGCGCGATGAACTGGAACTGGTGCAGGGCGCGTCTAACGAATTCGACAAAGAACTGTTCCTCGCCGGGGAAATCACGCCGGTCTTCTTTGGTACCGCGCTGGGTAACTTTGGCGTTGACCACATGCTGGACGGTCTGGTGGAGTGGGCGCCAGCGCCGATGCCGCGTCAAACCGACACCCGCACCGTGGAAGCCAAAGAAGAGAAGTTCACTGGCTTTGTCTTTAAGATTCAGGCCAACATGGATCCGAAACACCGCGACCGCGTGGCGTTTATGCGCGTCGTTTCCGGAAAATATGAGAAAGGCATGAAAATGCGTCAGGTGCGCATCGGTAAAGACGTGGTGATTTCTGATGCGCTGACCTTCATGGCTGGCGATCGTTCACACGTTGAAGAAGCGTATCCGGGGGATATTCTTGGCCTGCATAACCACGGCACCATTCAGATCGGCGACACCTTTACTCAGGGTGAGATGATGAAGTTCACCGGTATCCCGAACTTCGCGCCGGAACTGTTCCGCCGCATCCGCCTCAAAGATCCGCTCAAGCAGAAACAGCTGTTGAAAGGGCTGGTCCAGCTGTCGGAAGAGGGCGCGGTGCAAGTGTTCCGCCCTATCGCCAACAACGATCTGATCGTCGGCGCGGTCGGTGTGCTGCAGTTTGACGTGGTGGTTGCGCGTCTGAAGAGCGAATACAACGTTGAAGCGATTTATGAATCCGTCAACGTGGCGACCGCTCGCTGGGTGGAATGCGCTGACGCGAAGAAGTTCGAAGAGTTTAAACGTAAAAATGAAGTTCAACTGGCGCTGGATGGCGGTGACAACCTCACCTACATTGCGCCAACGATGGTTAACCTCAACCTGACGCAGGAACGTTATCCTGATGTTCAGTTCCGTAAGACTCGCGAGCACTAATCTCCCTCTCAGAGCGCGGCAATGCTGCGCTCTGCCACTTTCCCTGCCTTTTTAGTCCCTTGCGGAATGTTCTTAAATCCCTCTCTTTTGCTTATGTTTGCCGATTTTTTGCGCAATTCCCCGCGCGATTTCAAAATTGTGATCTATATTTAACAAAGTGATGACATAAATATTGGCTTTAAATACCGTTCAATGCGTGAAGTGGAGTGCTTAAAGCTGATGTTGATTGTAGCCACGATATTAATAACTGAAACGGAAGGGCCTTCGACAGCACTGCTTCACACGTTGTGAATGTGACCGCTGCCATTGACTTCTGACTGGGTGATGTTTTGTCACCCCATTCAGCAATGCAACCCCGTGTTGCCGGAGCTCAAATTACGAGCAAACATACAGGAATAGATCGATGACTATGACAAGACTGAAGATTTCTAAAACTCTGCTGGCCGTAATGCTGACGTCTGCTGTGGCGACGGGTTCTGCATATGCAGAAAACTCTACCATGGACAAAGCGCAAGCCGGGGCCGAAAGCGCAGGGCAAAAAGTCGATAGCTCTATGAATAAAGTCGGTAATTTCATGGATGACAGCGCCATTACCGCAAAAGTAAAAGCGGCACTGGTGGATCATGAAAATATTAAGAGCACCGATATTTCTGTCAAAACCGATCAGAAAGTGGTGACCCTGAGCGGCTTCGTCGAAAGTCAGGCACAGGCTGAAGAAGCCGTGAAAGTGGCGAAAGGCGTGGAAGGCGTGACCTCGGTGAGCGACAAACTGCACGTTCGCGACGGTAAAGAGAGTTCAGTGAAAGGCTATGCCGGTGATACGGCAACCACCAGTGAAATCAAAGCCAAACTGCTGGCGGATGACATTGTTCCTTCCCGAAAAGTGAAAGTGGAAACCACCGATGGTGTTGTCCAGCTGTCCGGAACCGTAGAGTCGCAGGCGCAAATCGATCGCGCTGAGAGCATCGCAAAAGCCGTTGATGGCGTGAAAAGCGTCAAGAACGATCTGAAAGCTCAGTAATTCTTCGTATTCGACCTCCTGACATTTGTCGGGAGGCGTAATGTGCACCACACTAAAAATATCGCGAATGAGTAGCCTGAGCGCTCATAACAAGCGGTCGACATTAACTATGGTAAAGGAGAGGCTTATGTTTCGTTGGGGCATTATATTTCTGGTTATCGCGTTAATTGCCGCCGCTCTGGGATTTGGTGGACTGGCAGGTACAGCTGCAGGCGCAGCGAAAATTGTTTTCGTCGTCGGTATCATCCTGTTCCTGGTCAGCCTGTTTATGGGCCGTAAACGACCCTAGTGCGTGAAAGCGTAACGCTAACTTGCAACGAAGCCAGTCCAGTGGACTGGCTTTTTCTGTTTTCGCCGCGGTCAATTTGCGTTACTTTGGCTCCCTTAAGCATAACAATAACAGGAAGGCAGAGGTGGGGCAGCGTATACCCGTCACGCTCGGCAATATTGCGCCGTTGTCATTAAGACCGTTCAAGCCGGGCCGCCTGGCGCTGGTGTGTGAAGGCGGAGGACAGCGCGGCATCTTTACCGCAGGCGTGCTGGATGAATTTATGCGCGCGCAGTTTAATCCGTTCGATCTCTACTACGGCACCTCCGCAGGCGCGCAAAATCTCTCAGCCTACCTCTGTAATCAGCCTGGCTATGGGCGCAAAGTCATCATGCGTTACACCACGCGCAAAGAATTTTTTGATCCGTTGCGCTTTGTGCGTGGAGGCAATCTTATCGATCTTGACTGGCTGGTGGAGGCGACCGCCAGCCAGATGCCGCTGCAAATGGATACCGCCGCCCGGCTGTTCGACAGCGGCAAACATTTTTATATGTGCGCCTGCCGTGGCGACGACTATACGCCCGGTTACTTCACGCCGACGAAGCAGAACTGGCTGGATATCATTCGCGCGTCGAGCGCAATCCCCGGTTTTTATCGCACCGGGGTGTCGCTGGAAGGAGTCAGCTACCTGGACGGTGGGATTAGCGATGCGATCCCGGTTCGCGAAGCAGTGAAACAAGGGGCGCAAACGGTGGTGGTGATCCGCACCGTGCCGTCGCAAATGTATTACACGCCGCAATGGTTCAAGCGCATGGAGCGCTGGCTGGGCGAGAGCAGCCTGCAGCCGCTGGTGAATCTGGTGCAGCATCATGAGGCAAGTTACACCGACATCCAGCGTTTCATTGAAAAGCCGCCGGGCAGGATCCGTCTTTTTGAAATTTATCCGCCGAAGCCATTAAAAAGCATGGCGTTGGGCAGCCGCATTCCGGCGTTGCGCGAAGATTATAAAGTCGGGCGGCTATGTGGCCGTTATTTTCTCGCCACGGTCGGTAAAATGCTGGCCGAAGAGCCGCCTTTGCTGCGGCATCTTCCGAAAATTGTCACGCCTGGCCCGGTGGTGGTGCCTCCCGCACCGGTCGCCAACGATACCCATGTGGCGGCGGTGTCAGCAGCGCCGCAGGCCAATGACACACTGTTTACTGATGAGGATCTGGCGTGAGTTTGCGTTTTATCGATACCCATTGTCACTTTGATTTTCCGCCGTTTACCGGCGATGAGCGCGCCAGCCTGCAGCGGGCTTGCGCAGCGGGTATTGAGAAGATCATTGTGCCAGCGACAGAGGCGGCCAATTTTGCCCGCGTACTGGCGCTGGCAGAACGCTTCGTACCGCTATACGCCGCGCTGGGGCTACACCCGATAGTGATCGAACAGCATGCGGATGACGGTCTGGAACGCTTACAGCAGGTTCTGGACGATCGTCCGGCAAAAGTGGTGGCGGTGGGAGAGATCGGCTTGGATCTGTTTCGCGACGACCCGCGGTTCGACAGGCAGGAACAGATCCTGGAGGCGCAGCTAAAGCTGGCAAAACGCTACGATCTGCCAGTGATCCTCCATTCCCGTCGCACCCATGACAAGCTGGCGATGCATCTGAAACGTCAGAACCTGCCGCGCACCGGCGTAGTCCACGGCTTTGCCGGCAGTTTTCAGCAAGCCGAGCGTTTTGTGCAACTGGGTTACCGGATTGGCGTCGGCGGCACGATCACCTATCCGCGCGCCAGCAAAACCCGCGACGTGATAGCGCAACTGCCGCTTACGGCGCTACTGCTGGAAACCGATGCCCCGGACATGCCGCTTAATGGTTTTCAGGGCCAGCCAAACCGCCCGGAACAGGCGGCTAAGGTGTTTGATGCGCTTTGCGAACTGCGCCCGGAACCTGCGGACGTGATCGCTGACGCGTTGTACCGCAATACCACGGCGTTGTTTGATGTGTAATATCGTTGTCGCTGCTCAGTGTTCAAATGTGCTGAAGAGGTAGAGAAGCACTTCCCGTAGGGTGAACGCAACCTGTTGCTGATGTGACAACGTTGAGAATATCCTGGAGCCAGATGCCGCACGCTATATTCTCCATGCGCCCCCGGCATATTCACAGATATAACGCAGGAAAGCGCAATTTTTCTACGCCGCGCTCGCGCAGGGCATCGGCCAGTTGCTCTACGTCCTCTGGCGTTGCGCTTGCCCATGTCCTGGCTTCGCCATGCGTCCCGTGCACGTGAAAGGCGTTTAGCCTCACCGGCACATCGCCAAGCTGTCGGATGAACGCGGCGAGCGCATCGACATGCTGCATATAATCCACCCGTCCCGGAATCACCAGCAGCCGCAGTTCCGCCAGCTTTCCACGCTCTGCCAGCCACACGATACTATGCTTAATCTGCGCGTTATCGCGACCGGTAAGCCGCCTGTGGCATTCGCTGCTCCAGGCTTTAAGGTCGAGCATCACGCCTTCACACACTGGCAGCAGTTTCAGCCAGCCGGTTTCGCTAAGCTGCCCGTTGCTGTCCACCAGGCAACTCAGCGATGCCAGTTGCGGATCGCCTTTCATCGCGGTGAACAGTTCAAGGATAAACGGCAGTTGGGTCGTGGCTTCGCCGCCGCTAACGGTAATGCCTTCAATAAACGGCGCGGCCTTGCGGATGTGGGTCAGCATCTGGTCAACGCTCATGCTCTGCGCCATCGGCGTCGCCTGTTGCGGACACATCTTCAGACAGGTGTCGCACTGCTGGCAATGCTCGGCGTGCCAGATGACTTTTCCGTCGCTGACGCTCAGCGCCTGGTGTGGACACTGCGCCACGCACTCGCCGCAGTGGTTACAGCGTCCCATCGTCCATGGATTGTGGCAGTTTTTACAGCGCAGATTACAGCCCTGTAAAAACAGGGCCAGACGACTTCCGGGCCCGTCAACGCAGGAGAAGGGGATCAGCTTACTGACTGAAGCGCATCTGCTGTTCATGACCGATCACCCGGGGTTGTCGTTCCAGAATACGCGTATTGCGCGCGGCCTCTTCACCCAGCCAGGTGGTATTGGTACGGGAACCTTCAGCGCGATACTTTTTCAGATCCGACAGGCGCACCATGTAGCCAGTCACCCGGACCAGATCGTTGCCGCTGACGTTGGCGGTAAATTCGCGCATCCCGGCCTTAAACGCGCCGAGGCACAACTGCACCAGCGCCTGTGGATTGCGTTTGATGGTTTCGTCCAGGGTCAGTATGTCGCTGATCCCGGAATGATAATGGACGTGATGCGGCGCGACGGCTTGCAGATGGCTGATCGGGTCCGGCTCGTCGCCATAGGGCAGACGCGCGCCCGGCGTGGTGCCAACGTCAGAGCTAATCCCTGACTGTGCATGCAGCATTGCGCGCTGCTTCCAGCCATATTTTACCGGCGTATTCTCGACAAATTCCGCCAGTTGAGCGCTGATGCGATAGCCCAGTTCGTTAGCCGCTTCCGCTTTTCCGTAGCGCGCACGCATGCCCGCTTTTTCGCACAGCAGGTTTACCGCTTCCGCCAGACCGTACATACCGAACATGGGCACAAAACGTTGTGGATCGATCAGTCCTTCCTGCACGAGGAAGCTATTCTCAAAGAAATGTGATTTTTCATAGAGGAATTCACATCGGGCATCAATGATGGCGATTTGCTGGCGGCAATAGTAAGGAAGCGCATTTGTGAAGAAGTCATCAACAGAGCTGCTGCGCTCCGCCACGGCCTTCAGGTTAAGACGCAGCAGCGTGCTGCCGCCGCCTCCAAGCGGCAGCGAGTTGTAACAGCTCACCACGCCGTACTGCCCTTTTGTGAAAATTTTATCATTCACCGGGCCATTGGAAATATGCGGCTTACTGCATTCACAAATGTTTTCTGCCACCGCCAACAGCAGATTGTCCGGGGTGACGTCTGGATCGTAGATAAAGGTCAGATTTGGCGCAACCTGCTTTAGCTCTGCGTCAGCACGTAAAATCGCCCGGGTAATGGGAGTATCGGCAGGACCGATATTGGCATGCATAAACGCGTCTGGCAGGGTTCGGTCGAGATAACGCCAGAAACGTTTTATTCGAATATCGATCGCGTCTTGTGTTAGAATTTTAACATATGGTTGCAACAGCGCATCAAGCTGACCGAGGTAAACCGGCATGGAGGTTACCGACGGCACATGATGATAAAGGATGGTCAGTAACGACAGCGCATCGTCCAGATCCTGCGCGCCTTCCAGTTCCAGCCAGGCGGAGCCATTGCGCAGAAAACGGGCGTAATCGGGGAGCACATAGCGGGGCTTGAACGGCGCGTGGCCTTCAAACATATCGCAAATGACCCCGTCGTCCAGCGCCTGGCGCGCCCCGGCGGGCAGCGCGGGATAAGGCAAATTGTTTTCGGCCTCCAGCGCCAGAAAGTGCCGTTTTTGCTCCGGGCTCAGCACTGGGCTGGTGACGATTTGCTGACAGCGCTGTTGCAGCGCGGTTTCGTTGCTCGTGGTCATCGTGATTCCTTTTTATGCCGAAGGGCGTGCGGGCATTGTAGAAAGAAGCTCTGACGCGGCTTTTGATCCTGATGCGCCTGTGCGAAGAAGATCGCGGCAGAAGAGGTCATTTATTTGAATTTGATCTCATTACAGTAATGCAAATTTGTACGTAGTTTTCATTAACTGTGATGTATATCGAAGTGTAATCGCGGGTGGATGTTAGAATACTAACAAACTCGCAAGGTGAGAATTGATACGGCGATGCCGTTGGAGAATGTTATGAGCGATTTAACTGCAAGCAGCCTGCGTGCCCTGAAACTGATGGATCTGACAACCCTGAATGACGACGACACCAATGAAAAAGTGATCGCGTTGTGTCATCAGGCGAAAACCCCGGTCGGCAATACCGCCGCCATCTGCATCTATCCGCGTTTCATTCCCATTGCGCGTAAGACCCTGAAAGAGCAGGGCACCCCGGAGATCCGCATCGCGACCGTCACCAACTTCCCGCACGGCAACGACGACATTGAGATCGCCGTGGCGGAAACCCGCGCCGCGATCGCGTATGGCGCAGACGAAGTTGACGTGGTGTTCCCGTACCGCGCGCTGATCGCCGGTAATGAGCAGGTCGGCTTTGATTTGGTGAAAGCCTGTAAAGACGCGTGCGCGGCGGCAAACGTGCTGCTGAAAGTGATCATCGAAACTGGCGAACTGAAAGAAGAGGCGCTGATCCGTAAAGCGTCTGAAATCGCTATCAAAGCCGGGGCTGATTTCATTAAAACCTCTACCGGTAAAGTGCCGGTCAACGCAACCCCGGAAAGCGCGCGCATCATGATGGAAGTCATCCGTGATATGGGCGTCGAAAAAACCGTGGGCTTTAAACCTGCGGGCGGCGTACGTACGGCGGAAGACGCGCAGAAATTTCTGGCGATTGCCGACGAGCTGTTTGGCGCTGAGTGGGCGGATTCCCGTCACTACCGCTTCGGCGCGTCGAGCCTGCTGGCCAGCCTGCTGAAAGCGCTGGGTCACGGCGACGGTAAGAGCGCAAGCAGCTACTAAGATTTGAATTGCCGGGCGACGCGTAGCGAGCCCGGCCTGGTTTGAGGAGGTTACCGTGTTTCTCGCACAAGAAATTATTCGTAAAAAACGTGATGGTCTTGCCCTGAGCGACGAAGAGATCCGCTTCTTTATCAACGGCATTCGTGACAACACCGTCTCTGAAGGACAGATTGCTGCCCTGGCGATGACCATTTTCTTCCACGATATGTCGATGCCTGAGCGCGTGTCGCTGACCATGGCGATGCGAGATTCAGGAACCGTTCTGGACTGGAAAAGCCTCAACCTTAACGGCCCGATTGTGGATAAACACTCCACCGGCGGCGTGGGTGACGTGACGTCGCTGATGCTTGGCCCTATGGTGGCAGCCTGCGGCGGCTACATCCCGATGATCTCCGGGCGCGGCCTGGGCCATACCGGCGGTACGCTCGACAAGCTGGAAGCCATTCCGGGCTTCGATATCTTCCCGGATGACAACCGCTTCCGCGAAATTATTAAAGACGTTGGCGTGGCGATTATCGGCCAGACCAGCTCTCTGGCGCCGGCAGACAAGCGTTTCTACGCGACCCGCGATATCACCGCAACCGTAGATTCGATCCCGCTGATCACCGCCTCGATTCTTGCCAAAAAATTGGCGGAAGGTCTGGACGCGCTGGTGATGGATGTGAAGGTGGGCAGCGGCGCGTTTATGCCAACCTATGAACTCTCTGAGGCGCTGGCCGAAGCGATCGTTGGCGTCTCCAACGGCGCGGGCGTGCGCACCACCGCACTGCTGACGGACATGAACCAGGTGCTGGCTTCCAGCGCCGGTAACGCTGTCGAAGTGCGTGAAGCCGTGCAGTTCCTGACGGGCGAGTATCGCAACCCGCGCCTGTTCGACGTGACTATGGCGCTGTGCGTGGAGATGCTGATCTCCGGCAAGCTTGCCAAAGACGATACGGAAGCCCGCGCGAAGCTTCAGGCGGTGCTGGACAACGGCAAAGCGGCGGAAATTTTTGGCCGCATGGTGGCGGCGCAGAAAGGCCCGACCGACTTCGTGGAAAACTACGCGAAATACCTGCCAACCGCGATGCTCAGCAAAGCGGTGTATGCCGATAGCGAAGGCTTCGTCAGCGCGATGGATACCCGCGCGCTCGGCATGGCGGTGGTCTCGATGGGCGGCGGTCGTCGTCAGGCATCCGACACCATTGATTACAGCGTCGGCTTCACCGACATGGTCCGTCTGGGCGACAGCGTTGATGGCCAACGTCCGCTGGCGGTGATTCATGCCAAAGATGAAACCAGCTGGCAGGATGCGGCGAAAGCGGTCAAAGCGGCAATTATCCTTGACGACAACGCGCCTGAAATTACACCAACGGTCTATCGTCGTATTACCGAATAGCGGTACACTGATCTGATCGCTTTTTTACAGCGCAGATGTATGGAGAACAATATGAAACGTGCATTTATTATGGTGCTGGACTCCTTTGGTATTGGTGCAACGGAAGATGCCGATCGCTTTGGCGATGTGGGCGCCGATACTCTGGGACACATCGCAGAAGCCTGTGCTAAAGGCGAAGCGGATAACGGTCGCAAAGGCCCGCTGAATTTACCGAACCTGACCCGCCTGGGTCTGGTGAAAGCCCATGAAGGCTCAACCGGAAAAATCGCGGCCGGAATGGACGCGAATGCGGAAGTCATTGGCGCTTACGCCTGGGCACACGAACTTTCCTCCGGTAAAGATACGCCGTCTGGTCACTGGGAAATCGCCGGGGTACCGGTGTTGTTCGACTGGGGCTACTTCTCGGATCACGAGAACAGCTTCCCGCAGGAACTGCTTGATAAGCTGGTGAAGCGCGCCAATCTGCCGGGCTACCTCGGTAACTGCCACTCTTCCGGTACGGTGATCCTGGACCAGCTCGGGGAAGAGCACATGAAAACCGGCAAGCCGATTTTCTACACCTCTGCTGACTCCGTGTTCCAGATCGCCTGCCACGAAGAGACGTTTGGTCTGGATAAACTCTACGAGCTGTGCGAAATCGCCCGTGAAGAGCTGACCGAAGGCGGCTACAACATTGGCCGCGTGATCGCGCGTCCTTTTATCGGCGACAAAGCGGGTAATTTCCAGCGTACCGGTAACCGTCACGACCTGGCCGTTGAGCCTCCTGCGCCCACCGTGCTGCAAAAGTTGGTCGACGAGAAAGGCGGTCAGGTAGTGTCTGTGGGTAAAATCGCGGACATCTACGCTAACTGCGGCATCACCAAAAAAGTGAAAGCGACCGGTCTGGACGCGCTGTTCGACGCGACCGTCAAAGAGATGAAAGACGCGGGTGACAACACGATTGTCTTCACCAACTTTGTGGACTTCGACTCCTCCTGGGGCCACCGTCGCGACGTCGCAGGCTACGCTGCGGGTCTGGAACTGTTTGACCGCCGCCTGCCGGAGCTGATGGAACTGGTAGGGGAAGATGACATTCTGATCCTGACCGCGGATCACGGCTGTGACCCAACCTGGACCGGTACTGACCACACCCGTGAGCACATCCCGGTGCTGGTGTACGGCCCGAAAGTGAAACCCGGTTCACTGGGACACCGTGAAACTTTTGCGGATATCGGCCAGACCATTGCGAAATATTTTGGCACGTCTGACATGGAATATGGCAAGGCGATGTTCTGAGGTCATTGCCGGGCGGCGACTGCGCCTTACCCGGCCTACAACACCGTAGGCACGGATCGCGCCGCGTCACCGGGCAAAAAATCAAATTAAAAGGAACTGAAAGATGGCAACTCCTCACATTAATGCAGAAATGGGTGATTTCGCTGACGTCGTATTGATGCCTGGCGACCCGCTGCGCGCGAAGCACATTGCAGAAACTTTCCTCGAGGACGTGCGTGAAGTGAACAACGTTCGCGGCATGCTGGGCTTCACCGGGACCTATAAGGGCCGCAAAATCTCCGTGATGGGCCACGGTATGGGGATCCCGTCCTGCTCCATCTACACCAAAGAGCTGATCACCGATTTCGGCGTGAAGAAAATCATCCGCGTCGGTTCCTGTGGCGCCGTGCGTCACGATGTCAAACTGCGTGATGTGGTCATCGGTATGGGGGCTTGCACCGATTCCAAAGTGAACCGTATCCGTTTCAAAGATCATGACTTCGCGGCGATTGCCGACTTTGATATGGTGCGTAACGCGGTTGATGCGGCAAAAGCGCTGGGCGTTGACGCGCGCGTAGGCAACCTGTTCTCTGCGGATCTGTTCTACTCCCCGGACGGCGAAATGTTCGACGTGATGGAAAAATACGGCATCCTGGGCGTGGAAATGGAAGCGGCGGGCATTTACGGCGTCGCGGCGGAATTTGGCGCGAAAGCGCTGACCATCTGCACCGTGTCTGACCATATCCGTACTCACGAGCAGACCACCGCCGCTGAGCGCCAGACCACCTTCAACGACATGATTAAAATCGCGCTGGAATCTGTTCTGCTGGGCGATAAAGCGTAATGCTCTTTCCTGCCCTTCTCCTGTAAGGGAGAGGGGCAGGGTGAGGCATCAGAACGCGCTTAACGCACTGCCTGCGCTATCCATGCCGACACGTCCCGTAATTCCTTTTCCTGCTCCGGGAAGTCTCCCCTCAACGCATCGCACTCCTGCTGCAATGTATCCGCCCGATACAAACACCCCTGCAAACGTGCTGCCAGCGCCTCTAATGGCGCGGGATTAAGACTGTCCGTGAACACCTGTGTGCGGGTGATATGACCTTTCTCTACGTCAAAATGCAGTTCCACGCCACCCCAGGTAAAGCGCTCATCCAGCAGATGGGAGAACGCTGGCGCCTGGCCGAAGTTCCACTCCCAACTGCTCTGGCGGGCAAAGGTTTCAGCAAAGTTGGGCAGATCCGGGGTTTTATCCGGCGAGATCACTTCCGCGTCAACGCGTTCGTTATAGTAAGTGAAGAAGGCTTCGCTGACTGCATGACAGACATGCTCATGCGTGATCCCAGGCAGCAGTTCGGTGAGGTTCGCCACGCGGGAGCGAACCGAGGTAATCCCTTTAGCCGCCAGCTTCTTTTTGTCCGGGTTCAGGTAATTTGCCAGACGGCTGAGATCGGCGTTAAGCAGTAGCGTGCCGTGGTGAAAGCCGCGATCTTTGGTTTCGCGATAGGCCGAACCAGAGACTTTACGATCGCCGTTCGGTGTTTTGACCACCAGATCGTTACGCCCGGAGGCCTCCGCCGTCACGCCGAGCGCATGGAGGGCGTTAAGAACAATTGAAGTCGAAATCGTTTTATCGTATTCCGGCTTGCCCGCCATAAAGGTAAAACAGGTATTGCCGAGGTCGTGGAACACCGCGCCGCCGCCGCTACTGCGACGCGCCAGGCGCACGTTGTCCTCTTCCATCCGTCGTGTGTTGCACTCTTTCCACGGATTTTGCGCACGGCCAATCACCACCGTATCCGCGTTGCGCCACAGGAAAAGCACGCGTTGGGTGGCGGGCATCTGGCGGAAAATGCACTCTTCTACCGCCAGGTTAAACCACGGATCATAAGAGTCAGAAATAAGCAGGCGAAGTGTAGACATAGCGTTTTCCTTTACAGAATTTATTCTTTTTTCTCGCTCTCTTCCTCTTCCGGTACCGACTTACTGGCGGTGAGCAAGAAAGGGGATTGCTGCCAGCGCGTTCGTTTACCCTGCAGCAATGTTCGGGTCAGCACCACGCCAATCGCCAGCGAGAGCAGCAGCATCAGGCGTAAAATATTGGTGGTGTTATCCACCTGTTTCGCTTCGGTCGCCAGGGTGTGGGTATCCAGCGTCAGGCGCAGATAGCCCAGCGGACCATTTTTTCCCTGAATGGGTTCGACGATTTGCTGGTTAAAATAGCCCCCGGCTTTTTTGCCGTCCAGCGCCAGGCGGTCGCGCACGTTTACGCTTTCACCCGCGCGGGCAATCATGTCGCCCTGTTCATCATAAACCCCGGCGTCAAGGATGCGGCTTTCATGGGTCAATTGCTGCAATATGCTTTTGATACGCTTTTCGTCAGGCGTTTCGGTACGCATAGAAGGCGCGATGTTCAGCGTGACCTGATGCGCCAGCGTGCGGGCCAGTTCTTCAAGCTGCGGATTGCGTTGCTTCTGGTGGTTTTGACTAAACCAGGACGCCCCCTGCATGAGCGCGACAAGCAGTGCGAGACAGAACAATACAATCACTGCACGATGAAGCCGAAATTTCAGTTTTGCGCGAGCCATATTCCACCTGCTGAAAATTTGAGGCTTAATGTTGCCAGAAGCGATGGTTACAAGGTAGCCTCATGCGTTATTTTCCCCAGGAACCTTCCCGGCCCGAACGATTTTACAGGAGCTTTAATGCCTAACATTACCTGGTGCGATTTGCCTGAAGATGTCTCTTTATGGCCAGGTTTGCCCCTTTCTTTAAGTGGTGACGAGGTGATGCCACTGGATTACCACGCAGGACGTAGCGGCTGGCTGCTGTATGGTCGCGGGCTGGATAAACAACGACTGACCCAGTACCAGAGCAAGCTGGGCGCGGCAATGGTGATCGTCGCAGCCTGGTGCGTGGAAGACTACCAGGTGATCCGCCTGGCGGGGTCGCTGACACCGCGCGCCACGAAGCTGGCGCATGATGCGCAACTGGACGTCGCGCCACTGGGTAAAATACCGCATCTGCGGACGCCAGGTTTGCTGGTGATGGACATGGACTCCACCGCGATCCAGATCGAGTGCATTGATGAGATCGCAAAACTGGCCGGTACCGGCGAGCAGGTAGCGGAAGTGACCGAGCGCGCGATGCGCGGCGAACTGGACTTTACCGCCAGCCTGCGCAGCCGCGTGGCGACGCTGAAAGGCGCTGACGCTAACATCCTGCATCAGGTGCGCGACACGCTGCCGCTCATGCCCGGTCTGACGCAACTGGTGCTGAAGCTGGAAACGCTGGGCTGGAAGGTGGCGATCGCCTCCGGCGGCTTCACCTTTTTTGCCGAGTATCTGCGTGAAAAGCTGCGCTTAACCGCCGTGGTGGCGAACGAACTGGAGATCGTAGACGGCAAATTCACCGGACACGTGACGGGGGATATCGTTGACGCGCAATATAAGGCCAATACCCTGACCCGGTTGGCGCAGGAGTATGAGATCCCCATGGCGCAAACGGTGGCGATTGGCGACGGCGCGAACGATCTGCCGATGATCAAAACGGCGGGGCTGGGCATAGCCTACCACGCCAAGCCGAAAGTGAATGAGAAAACGGAAATCACCATCCGTCACGCCGATCTGATGGGCGTGTTTTGCATTCTTTCTGGCAGCATGAATCAGAAATAACGAGGTAACCCGTGGCAAAAGCTCCAAAACGCGCCTTTGTATGTAATGAATGCGGGGCGGATTATTCACGCTGGCAGGGGCAATGCAGCGCCTGCCACGCCTGGAACACCATCACTGAGGTGCGTCTCGCCGCATCGCCAACGGTGGCGCGTAACGAGCGGCTCAGCGGTTACGCCGGCAGCGCGGGCGTGGCGAAAGTTCAAAAACTTTCCGATATCAGCCTGGAAGCGCTACCGCGCTTTTCGACCGGCTTTAAAGAGTTCGATCGCGTACTGGGCGGCGGCGTCGTTCCCGGTAGCGCCATCCTCATAGGCGGTAATCCCGGCGCGGGGAAATCAACGCTGCTGCTGCAAACGCTGTGTAAACTCGCCGAGCAGATGAAAACCCTGTACGTCACGGGTGAAGAGTCGTTACAGCAAGTGGCGATGCGCGCGCACCGTCTCGGCCTGCCGACCAACAATCTCAACATGCTGTCGGAAACCAGCATTGAGCAGATATGCCTGATTGCGGAAGAAGAACAGCCGAAGCTGATGGTGATCGACTCCATTCAGGTGATGCACATGGCGGATATTCAGTCCTCGCCCGGCAGCGTGGCGCAGGTGCGTGAAACCGCCGCCTACCTGACGCGCTTTGCCAAAACGCGCGGGGTGGCGATTGTGATGGTCGGGCATGTCACCAAAGACGGTTCGCTGGCGGGGCCGAAAGTGCTGGAGCACTGCATCGACTGTTCAGTACTGCTCGACGGCGACGCGGACTCCCGCTTCCGTACCCTGCGCAGCCATAAAAACCGTTTTGGCGCGGTCAATGAACTTGGCGTTTTCGCGATGACTGAACAGGGGCTCCGCGAAGTCAGCAACCCATCCGCCATCTTTTTAAGCCGCGGCGACGAAATTACCTCCGGCAGTTCGGTGATGGTGGTCTGGGAAGGCACGCGCCCGCTGCTGGTAGAGATTCAGGCGCTGGTGGATCACTCGATGATGGCGAACCCTCGCCGCGTGGCGGTCGGTCTGGAACAAAACCGGCTGGCGATTTTGCTGGCGGTACTGCATCGCCACGGTGGTTTGCAAATGGCGGATCAGGACGTGTTTGTTAACGTAGTGGGCGGGGTGAAGGTCACCGAAACCAGCGCCGACCTCGCGCTGCTGCTGGCGATGGTCTCCAGTCTGCGTGACAGACCGCTGCCACAGGACCTGGTGGTCTTCGGCGAAGTGGGGCTGGCAGGCGAGATCCGTCCGGTCCCGAGCGGACAGGAACGTATTTCCGAGGCCGCAAAGCACGGCTTCCGTCGGGCGATTGTGCCTGCGGCGAATGTGCCGAAAAAACCGCCGGAAGGGATGCAGGTGTTCGGCGTTAAAAAACTTTCTGACGCGCTAAGCGTGTTTGACGATTTATAATTAAGACCCGTCGTTTTTCCAGCAGGAGGCTCTTGTGTCATCGTTCGACTATCTCAAAACCGCCATCAAGCAGAAGGGCTGTACCCTGCAACAAGTGGCGGATGCCAGCGGCATGACCAAGGGGTATCTCAGCCAGCTTCTTAACGCAAAAATCAAAAGCCCCAGCGCGCAGAAGCTGGAGGCGCTGCACCGCTTTCTCGGTCTGGAATTTCCGCGCCAGCAGAAAAACATCGGCGTGGTGTTTGGCAAGTTCTATCCGCTGCATACCGGGCACATTTATCTGATTCAGCGTGCCTGTAGCCAGGTGGACGAGCTGCATATCATCATGGGTTACGACGATACCCGCGACCGCGAACTGTTTGAAGACAGCGCCATGTCCCAGCAGCCAACGGTGCCGGATCGGCTGCGCTGGCTACTCCAGACCTTTAAATACCAGAAGAACATTCGTATTCATGCGTTCAACGAAGAGGGCATGGAGCCGTATCCCCACGGCTGGGATGTGTGGAGTCGCGGCATCAAAACGTTTATGGCTGATAAGGGCATCCAGCCCAACTGGATCTATACCTCTGAGGAAGCCGACGCGCCGCAGTATCTGGAACATTTGGGCATTGAAACGGTGCTTATCGATCCGAAACGCACTTTTATGAGCATTAGCGGCGCGCAAATCCGTGAAAACCCGTTCCGCTACTGGGAATACATCCCGACGGAAGTAAAGCCGTTTTTCGTCCGCACCGTGGCGGTACTGGGCGGCGAGTCGAGCGGCAAATCGACGCTGGTCAACAAGCTGGCGAATATCTTCAACACCACCAGCGCGTGGGAATACGGGCGTGACTACGTCTTTTCCCATCTTGGCGGCGACGAAATGGCGCTTCAGTATTCCGACTACGACAAGATTGCGCTAGGACATGCGCAATACATTGATTTTGCAGTCAAATACGCAAACAAAGTGGCGTTTATCGACACCGATTTCGTCACGACCCAGGCGTTCTGCAAAAAGTACGAAGGGCGGGAGCATCCGTTTGTGCAGGCGCTGATAGACGAGTATCGCTTTGACCTTGTGATCCTGCTGGAAAATAACACGCCGTGGGTGGCCGACGGTTTGCGCAGCCTCGGCAGTTCTGTGGATCGCAAAGAGTTCCAGACCCTGCTGGTGGAGATGTTGCGCGAAAACAACATCGACTTTGTCCACGTTGAGGAGGCCGATTACGACGGACGCTTCCTGCGCTGCGTTGAACTGGTTAAACAGATGATGGGCGAGCAGGGGTAATGTTCGCGGCGGGGTGAACACGATGTTTAAGCATTTGCAGGATATGGCGCTGTTCGCCCTGGTCGCTGAAAACGGCAGCTTTACCGCGGCGGCGCAGAAGGCGGGGCTACCGAAGTCCAGTGTCAGCCAGCGCATCAGCCAGCTTGAACAGCAGGTCGGCATCCGTTTGCTTAACCGCACCACCCGTAAGCTGAACCTGACTTATGCTGGCGAACACTATCTTGTGCACTGCCGGGAGATCCTCGCTGCCAGCGAACGCGCGGAGTACGCGGTGCAACGTCTGCGCGACAACCCCAGCGGACGGTTGCGCATCACCTCGCCGGCGGGCATCGGCGCGACGCTGCTGGCGCGTCTGAACGCCCGCTTTCAACAGCATTATCCCGACGTGAACCTTGAAGTCTCGATTTCTGACGAAATGCTGGATCTGGTCGACAGCGGGTTCGATGTCGCGTTGCGCACCGGCAGGCCGCAGGATTCGACGCTGATTGGCCGGATGATAGGCCATTGCCCGCGTTACCTGCTGGCGTCGGCGGACTACCTTTCGCGGTTTGCGCAACTGACTCATCCGCGGCAACTGCCGGAACATCAGTGCATTACCCACAAGGCGTGGACGGAGTGGGTATTCCATCGCGGGGACGAAGATTATCAACACGTACCCGATCGCCTGCATCTGACGGATAACCTGGTCTATGCGCGTGAAAGCGCGATTGCCGGGGCGGGGATCACTTTGCTACCGGCATTTATGCTGGAAGATCGCGTCGAAAAAGGCGAGCTAATCCAGGTGCTGCCGGAATGGACGGTGGCGGGAAACGATCTCTGGCTGGTTTACCCCAGCCGTAAGCTGAATTCCCCCGCGCTGATGAGCTATATTGAGTTTGCCATGCAATTTGACGAACTCAGGCATTTTTACACGGGGTCTTAAAGTGCGTCAGTCCTGGCGCAGCACCTTGTGACCGTAGGCCAGCAGGGCGTCGGTTACGTTGCGCATCATCCGGCTTTCCGGCGCAAAGCGGTGCCAGTAAAGCATCCGACGCTGGAACAGTCCCGGCGTGAGGTCGATCAGTTCGCCGCTTTCCAGCTCTTTCTCGATCTGCAAATGCGGGATCATGCAGCAGGTGGTGCCTTGACGCGCCAGCTGGACGAAGGCTTCCGAGGAGTTAACGATATGGCACGGCACACTGCCAGGCGGTAAGTCAAAGTTCTGCTGCAGGAAGGCCTGATGCATATCGTCGAGATGGTCAAACGCCACCGCAGGCGCTTTCAGCAGCGCTGAACGGGTAACGCCGTTTGGGAAATAGCGCTCGGCAAAGGGTTTCGAGCCGACAAACAGATAGTCCAGCGCCCCGAGCTTATCGACCAGACAGCTTGGTAGCGCCTGATGCTGAATACTCACCGCGCCCACCACTTCACCGCGACGCAAACGCTCCTGGGTTCGGGTTTCATCTTCCACCTGCAAATTGAGGCGGATAGGGGAGTCGGCCAGCACCGGCGCCAGCGCGGGCAACAGCCAGGTCGCCAGACTGTCGGCGTTAACCGCCAGCGACAGCAGCAGCGGCGTAGAGCCGATCTGCTCATCGCCGAGCCACTCCTCTTCCAGCAGTTCTACCTGACGCAGCAGCGCCAGCAGTTTCTGCCCCTGCTCGGTCGGACGCGGCGGAACGGTGCGCACCAGTAGCGGCTGTCCGAACATGTTTTCAAGCTGCTTAATGCGTTGTGATACCGCGGATTGGGTGATGCACAGCTTCTGCGCCGCGCGTTCAAACCCGCGTTCACGTATCACCGCATCCAGTGCCTGTAATGTTCTGTAGTCCGGACGTTTCATTGCTCTGACCCACTCCTGAAAATTATTGCTTGTTCTGCACTATGACATAATTTCGCCCCCGGTAAAGACGAAATCCGCAGCGTGAGAGCGGGGCGGGAAGATTTTTCCGCGCAATCGTCTATAATGCGCGTGAATTTTTCCATATCACAGGCGATACGATCATGACGCAGGATGAACTGAAAAAAGCGGTAGGATGGGCGGCACTTCAGTATGTACAGCCAGGTACCATTGTGGGGGTGGGAACCGGTTCAACCGCCGCACACTTTATTGATGCGCTGGGCACCATGAAAGGACAAATTGAAGGCGCGGTTTCCAGCTCGGACGCCTCCACCGAAAAACTCAAAAGCCTCGGCATTCCTGTGTTCGATCTCAACGAAGTGGACAGCCTCGGCGTTTACGTCGACGGTGCGGATGAAATTAACCCGCATATGCAGATGATTAAAGGCGGCGGCGCGGCGCTGACCCGTGAAAAAATCATCGCTTCGGTGGCGAAGACGTTCGTTTGCATCGCCGACGCCTCGAAAGAAGTGGATATTCTTGGCAACTTCCCGCTGCCGGTCGAAGTGATCCCGATGGCGCGCAGCGCGGTCGCGCGTCAACTGGTAAAACTGGGCGGTCGTCCTGAATACCGTCAGGGCGTGGTGACCGACAACGGTAACGTGATCCTTGATGTCCACGGCATGGAGATCCTCGACCCTGTGGCGATGGAAAACGCGATCAACGCTATTCCAGGCGTGGTGACCGTCGGTCTGTTCGCCAATCGTGGCGCGGATGTGGCGTTGATCGGTACTGCCGACGGCGTAAAAACCATTACCAAATGATCTGACAGGGGGCGTCCGTCTCCGGTTAAAAAATTTCCGCAGGGCAAATTTGGTGACTTCTGTCACGTTTTATCGTTTGCCCTGCTGAACTCACCAAAGAAAAAGTTATCTCCAGCATTTTCCTCTGGTATTTCCCGCTGCATGATATTTCTTCAGCAAGTCGACGCAAACGTTCATATTGCCGCAATAATTTTTTTTGATATGTTGAAAGGCGGATGGAAATCCGCACACACAACATCAGATAAAACACAGGGGCGGGGAAATGGCAAAGGTATCGCTGGAGAAAGACAAGATTAAGTTTCTGCTGGTTGAAGGCGTGCACCAGAAGGCGCTGGATAGCCTTCGTGCGGCAGGGTATACCAACATCGAATTTCACAAAGGGGCGCTGGATGCTGAACAGCTGAAAGAGTCCATCCGTGATGCCCACTTCATTGGCCTGCGATCCCGTACCCATCTGACTGAAGACGTGATCAACGCAGCGGAAAAACTGGTCGCCATCGGCTGTTTCTGCATCGGCACCAATCAGGTTGATCTGTCCGCGGCGGCGAAGCGCGGTATTCCGGTATTCAACGCACCGTTCTCAAATACCCGTTCGGTTGCGGAACTGGTGATTGGTGAACTCTTGCTGCTTCTGCGCGGCGTGCCGGAAGCCAACGCCAAAGCGCACCGCGGCGTGTGGAACAAACTGGCGGCCGGTTCGTTCGAAGCGCGTGGCAAAAAGCTGGGGATCATTGGTTACGGCCATATCGGTACGCAACTGGGGATCCTGGCGGAATCGCTGGGTATGCATGTCTTCTTTTACGATATTGAAAACAAACTGCCGCTGGGTAACGCGACCCAGGTGCAGCATCTTTCTGACCTGCTGAATATGAGCGACGTGGTCAGCCTGCACGTACCAGAAAACGCCTCCACGAAAAATATGATGGGCGCGAAAGAGATCGCCCTGATGAAGCCCGGATCGCTGCTGATCAACGCCGCGCGCGGTACGGTCGTCGACATTCCGGCGCTGTGCGATGCGCTGGCAACCAAACATCTGGCCGGGGCGGCAATCGATGTCTTCCCGACCGAGCCTGCGACCAACAGCGATCCGTTTACCTCGCCGCTGTGTGAATTCGATAACGTGATCCTGACGCCGCACATCGGCGGTTCCACGCAGGAAGCGCAGGAAAATATCGGTCTTGAAGTGGCGGGTAAGCTGGTGAAATACTCCGATAACGGCTCCACGCTTTCTGCGGTGAACTTCCCGGAAGTCTCGCTGCCGCTGCACGGTGGGCGTCGCCTGATGCATATCCACGAAAACCGTCCGGGCGTACTGACTGCGCTTAACCAGATCTTTGCTGAGCAGGGCGTGAACATCGCTGCGCAGTATCTGCAAACCTCAGCGCAAATGGGCTATGTGGTGATTGATATTGAAGCGGATGAAGACGTGGCGGAAAAAGCGTTGCAGGCGATGAAAGCCATTCCAGGCACCATTCGCGCACGTCTGCTGTACTGATTATCCAGAATGCCCGGTGGCGTTAACGCTGACCGGGCCTGATACAGAGTCAAACTCCAGTCCGGGTAAGGCGCAGCCGCCACCCGGTTTTTTCACCACTCCCACACTTTCGACGGCGTCACCACCGCAGGTAGCGGAACATCCCACTTCTCAACGGGCAAGGCTTCTACAACCTGGCAATCGTGCGCATACCCCACTGGCGTAAAACCATGCTGCTGCCAGTTTTGCAACGTGCGATCGTAAAAACCGCCGCCCATGCCTAATCGCTGACCCTGTTTGTCAAACGCCACCAGCGGGGTCACCAGCAGGTCCAGATCCGCAAGCGGCAGTACGTCGCGTACGTCGAGCTTAGGTTCCTGAATTTTCAGACGGTTTGTCACCAGTTCGCTTTGCGGGTGATAGTGTAAAAACAGGAGATTGCCGGGGCTGAAAGGATGAAGAACCGGCAGATAAACGCGCTTGCCCGCGCGCCAGAGTTGCTCGATCAGCGGCTGTGTGTCGAGTTCGCCATCAAAGGATAAAAACACGGCGACCGTATGCGCCATCACCACCGGAGGATAAGCAAGCATACGGGTAGCGGCGCGCTGACCAGATTCACGTTGATATGATGGCGTCAGGGCGCGGCGGCGTAGCCGAATCATACGGCGAATGTCTTGTCTGGATAAGGAAAGTTCAGAATGTAGCGTCATGGCTGTCGCCAGATTTAAGAAGGGGAATCTCCGAGATGCCGCCGCAGGCTGTAACCCTTGAACCCTTGGTTCAAGGTGAATGTGTCGTCACAGTTTTAAGGCTTCTCGGACGAACCGAGCATGCTCACCAACCGCGGAGCGCCACATTCTTGTGGTATGAAATATCGGCTCAGGGGACTGGCCCGCTTGCAAACATCTCAGAGAAATTTTTTCTTCAAGGTCACTGTACCATAGTCAACCGGGAAGTGTTATTCAAAATTTTGGCCCGTTTTTTCGGTTATGCGACCCTGATCAAGCAGTGCCTGTTCGATGGTCTGTTGTAGCATCCGAATACGCTGCTCCATGCTCGCCGCGTAGTCGCGGGTCTTCGCTTTTTCCTGAGTTAATTCGTAGCTGATGTTCAGTGCGGCAATGAAAACCAGCTGCTCAGTATTTGTGACTCTAGTGCGAACTTTCAGATCTTGCAACCGCTGATTCAGATCGTCCGCAGCCTGATTCAACGCATCCCTTTGTTCAGGCGGGCAATTCACTCGCAGTGAACGGCCAAAAATTTGGATATCGACGGGTTGTGCAGACATGCCACCTTCCTGCTGATTGACTGCGCTGCCTTCGTCTCCAGACCCGGGGTCCGCGAAGGGGCGACACTATAGCTACCCTGGTGTGAAGATACAAGCCCTTTTCTGGTATCACCAGGGTCCAAAGTGGTAGCATATCATGAATATCCTCCCTTTGATGACGAATGCGTATGTCTATACAGAACGAAATGCCTGGTTACAACGAAATGAACCAGTATTTGAACCAACAAGGGGCTGGCCTGACACCAGCCGAAATGCACGGTTTAATCAGCGGGATGATTTGCGGCGGCAACAACGACAGCTCATGGCAGCCGCTGCTTCACGACCTGACGAACGAGGGGCTGGCCTTCGGTCATGAACTGGCTCAGGCGTTGCGCAAAATGCACGCGGCCACCAGCGACGCGCTGGAAGATGACGGCTTCCTTTTTCAGCTTTATCTGCCTGAAGGCGATGACGTGAGCGTCTTCGATCGCGCCGACGCGCTGGCGGGATGGGTCAACCATTTCCTGCTCGGTCTGGGCGTGACGCAGCCTAAACTGGATAAGGTCACCGGCGAAACGGGTGAAGCCATCGACGACTTGCGTAATATCGCGCAACTTGGCTACGACGAAGATGAAGACCAGGAGGAACTGGAAATGTCCCTCGAGGAGATCATAGAGTACGTGCGCGTTGCCGCGCTGCTGTGTCACGACACTTTTACCCGACAGCAGCCGACCGCACCGGAAGTGCGAAAACCGACGCTACACTAAAAAGATAACGAAAACGGAGGCCACGTCATGACACCGCAGGAATACCAACGTCGTCGCCAGGCACTGCTGGCGCAGATGCAGCCAGGCAGCGCCGCGCTGATTTTTGCCGCACCCGAAGTCACCCGCAGCGCAGACAGCGAGTACCCGTATCGCCAGAGCAGCGATTTCTGGTATTTCACCGGTTTTAACGAGCCGGAAGCTGTGCTGGTGCTGATCAAAAGCGACGAAACCCATAACCACAGCGTACTGTTCAATCGCGTGCGCGATCTGACCGCAGAAATCTGGTTTGGTCGTCGTCTGGGGCAGGATGCCGCACCGGAAAAACTGGGTGTCGATCGCGCGCTGGCCTTCAGCGAAATCAATCAGCAACTGTACCAGTTACTTAACGGGCTGGACGTGGTTTATCACGCGCAGGGCGCGTACGCTTATGCCGATGAGATCGTCTTCTCTGCGCTGGAAAAACTGCGCAAAGGGTCGCGGCAGAATCTGAAAGCACCAGCAACCCTGACCGACTGGCGTCCAATGGTGCATGAAATGCGCCTGTTTAAATCAGAAGAAGAGATCGCCTTCATGCGTCGCGCGGGCGAAATCACCGCGCTGGCGCATACCCGGGCGATGGAAAAGTGCCGTCCCGGTATGTTCGAATACCAGCTTGAAGGTGAAATCCATCACGAATTTAACCGCCACGGCGCACGTTATCCTTCTTACAACACCATTGTTGGCAGCGGTGAAAACGGCTGTATTTTGCATTACACCGAAAACGAAAGCGAAATGCGCGACGGCGATCTGGTGCTGATCGATGCGGGATGTGAATACAAAGGTTACGCGGGGGACATCACACGTACTTTCCCGGTGAATGGCAAATTCACCCCGGCCCAGCGTGAAATTTATGACATCGTGCTCGAGTCGCTGGAAACCAGCCTGCGCCTGTTCCGTCCGGGAACGTCCATTCAGGCGGTCACCGGCGAGGTGGTGCGCATTATGATCACCGGACTGGTGAAGCTTGGCATCCTGCATGGCGAGGTGGAGCAATTGATTGCCGACAACGCTCATCGCCCGTTCTTCATGCATGGCCTGAGCCACTGGCTGGGTCTGGATGTGCACGATGTTGGCGAATACGGTCAGGATCGCTCGCGGATTCTGGAACCGGGGATGGTCATCACTGTTGAACCGGGTTTGTATATCGCTCCGGATGCCGATGTGCCTGACGCATACCGTGGCATTGGCATTCGTATTGAAGATGACATCCTGATCACCGAAAACGGCAACGAGAATCTCACCGCCAGCGTCGTGAAAAAAGCGGACGAGATTGAAGCGCTGATGGCGGCGGCGCGTCAGCAATGAGCGTGATTATCGTGGGCGGCGGCATGGTCGGAGCGACGCTGGCGCTGGCTATTTCGCAACTCAGTCATGGGACGCTGCCGGTACATCTGATTGAAGCGACGGCGCCGGAGGCCGATGGCCACCCCGGATTCGACGCCCGGGCGATTGCGCTGGCAGCAGGTACCTGCCAGCAACTGGCGCGAATAGGCGTGTGGCAGGCCATTGCCGACTGCGCGACCGCTATCACAAGCGTTCACGTCAGCGATCGCGGTCATGCCGGATTTGTTACCCTTCATGCTGAGGACTATCGCCTCCCGGCGCTGGGGCAGGTGGTTGAACTGCACGACGTAGGGCTGCGGCTTTTTGCCCTGCTGCGCAAAGCGTCTGGCGTTACGCTGCACTGCCCGGATCGGGTCGCCAGCGTATCGCGCACGGCGGAGCAGGTGAGCGTGACGCTGGAAAACGGTCAGACGGTTACCGGTAGCCTGCTGGTTGCCGCCGACGGCACGCGTTCAGCGCTGGCAAGCGCGTGTGGCGTTGACTGGCAGCAGGAACCGTATGAGCAACTGGCGGTGATAGCGAACGTCGCCACGTCTCTTGCGCATGACGGCCGCGCCTTTGAACGCTTTACCGCGCATGGTCCGCTGGCGATGCTGCCCATGTCTGAAGGCCGCTGTTCGCTGGTGTGGTGTCACCCGCTGGAAAAGCGCGACGAGATTCTGGCCTGGTCAGACGAACGTTTTTGCCGCGAACTGCAGACAGCATTCGGCTGGCGGCTTGGCCGGATCACGCTGGCGGGCAAACGTAATGCTTATCCGCTTGCGTTGACTACGGCGGCGAAAGCGTTTACCCATCGCACCGTACTGGTGGGCAATGCGGCGCAGACGCTGCATCCAATCGCCGGACAAGGGTTTAACCTCGGGCTGCGCGATGTGATGAGTCTTGCTGAAACCCTGACACAGGCGCAGTCTGTGGGGCAGGATATCGGCGATTACAATGTGCTTTCCGCCTATCAGCAGCGCCGCCAGCAAGACCGGAACGCCACGGTCGGCGTGACCGATGGCATGGTGCATCTGTTTGCCAATCGCTGGATACCGCTGGTGGTTGGGCGCAACGTCGGGTTAATGGCTATGGAGCTGTTTCCACCCGCCCGTGACGCTCTGGTGAAGCGCACGCTTGGCTGGGTTGCGCGATAAGTGAACCGCCATCCGGCACGATGCGCGTTAAAATGCCTGAATGAGGGCTTTATCAGGTCTGCAACAGACGAACGACGTTTTTTTGACCAGGAGTAAACAGTGCAAAGTGTTGATGTAGCAATTGTTGGTGGAGGCATGGTTGGCCTGGCTGTCGCCTGTGGTTTACAGGGCAGCGGACTGCGCGTCGCGGTTCTTGAGCAGCGTGAACCGCAGCCTCTGGCAGCGGATGCGGCGCCAGCGCTTCGCGTGTCGGCCATCAACGCCGCCAGTGAAAAACTGCTGAGCCGTCTCGGCGTATGGTCAGAGATCGTTTCCCACCGTGTGAGCTGTTATCACGGAATGGAAGTCTGGGATAAAGACAGCTTTGGCCGTATCACGTTCGATGACAAAAGTATGGGTTACAGCCATCTCGGTCATATCGTCGAGAATGCTGTCATTCACGACGCGCTGTGGCAAAAGGCCCGACAGTCTTCCGATATCACGCTGCTGGCGCCAGCGGAGTTACAACAGGTGGCGTGGGGTGAAAACGAAACCTTCCTGACCCTGAAGGACGGAACGATGCTCACCGCGCGTCTGGTCATTGGCGCCGACGGGGCGCATTCGTGGTTGCGTAATAAAGCGGACATTCCGCTAACCTTCTGGGACTATCGTCACCATGCGCTGGTCGCCACCATTCGTACTGAAGAAGCGCACGGCGCAGTGGCCCGTCAGGTGTTTCACGGCGACGGGATTCTCGCGTTCCTGCCGCTTAGCGATCCGCACCTGTGTTCTATCGTCTGGTCGCTTTCGCCTGAAGAGGCGGAACGGATGCAGCAGGCTGATGAGGCCGCGTTTAACCAGGCGCTGACCATCGCGTTTGATAACTGTCTCGGCCTGTGCCGTGTGGAAAGCGAGCGTCAGGCGTTTCCGCTGACCGGGCGCTATGCGCGTCAGTTTGCTGCGCACCGGCTGGCGCTGGTCGGCGATGCCGCCCATACCATCCACCCGCTGGCCGGTCAGGGCGTGAATCTTGGCTTTATGGATGCCGCAGAACTGATTGAGGAGCTCAAGCGTCTGCATCGTCAGGGCAAAGATATCGGTCAATATCTTTATCTGCGTCGCTACGAGCGCAGCCGCAAGCACAGCGCCGCGCTGATGCTGGCGGGTATGCAGGGTTTCCGCGAACTGTTTGCCGGTGAGAACCCGGCGAAGAAACTGCTGCGGGATATCGGTCTGAAGCTGGCCGATACCCTTCCTGGCGTAAAACCGCAGTTGATTCGTCAGGCGATGGGCCTGAACGATCTTCCCGAATGGCTACGCTGAGAATCGTCCCGATTCACAGAGTTTGAGACCCGTCACACTTCTCTCTCCCGGCGTCTTCGCCGGGGACCTTCGCTCATTTGAAATAAACTAATTTCACCCTCGTTTTCGCATTACTTTTTCTAATGAAAGTGTTTTTACGCTGCGTGATTTTTGATAATTTTTCCGCATTAAATGTTTCATTATGCGGAGAGAGTGCGCAATTTTAAAAATAAAACACAGGCAGAAGGGTGTTTAAGCAGTATTTTATTTCTCTGTGCTGCTGGCGATTTTTTGTCATAAGCTAATGTGATGATTAATTTTGCCTTATGGTTAAGCGTCAGTTTCGGTGGTAAGTTCAGAGTCAAAGAGAACGTTTGCGTCGGGGTCGGGACAGGGCTCCGGCGCCAGGTTTCGTGGTGAATATTGTCACGGCGAAATGGTTGTCAGCCCCGCTTATTCAATGAGGACAAGATGGCTCAACAGACTCCTTTGTACGAACAACACACGCTATGTGGCGCGCGCATGGTCGATTTTCATGGCTGGATGATGCCGCTGCATTATGGTTCTCAGCTTGATGAGCACCATGCGGTCCGCACCGATGCCGGCATGTTCGATGTGTCGCACATGACCATCGTCGATTTGCACGGCAGCCGCACCCGGGAGTTTTTGCGCTATCTGTTGGCGAACGATGTGGCAAAGCTCACCAAAACCGGGAAAGCCTTGTATTCCGGTATGCTTAACGCGTCGGGCGGCGTCATCGATGACCTGATTGTGTATTACTTTACCGAAGATTTCTTCCGCCTCGTTGTCAACTCCGCCACCCGCGAAAAAGACCTCTCCTGGATCTCCCAACACGCCGAACCTTACGCCATTGAGATCACCGTTCGTGATGACCTGTCGCTGATTGCCGTTCAGGGGCCGAACGCGCAGGCGAAAGCCGCCACGTTGTTCACCGACGAACAGCGTCAGGCAGTAGAAGGCATGAAACCGTTTTTCGGCGTCCAGACGGGCGATCTGTTTATCGCAACCACCGGCTACACCGGCGAAGCGGGCTATGAAATTGCGATGCCGAATGAAAAGGCCGCCGATTTCTGGCGGGCGCTGGTCGATGCTGGCGTTAAACCGTGCGGCCTCGGCGCACGCGACACGTTGCGCCTGGAAGCGGGCATGAACCTGTACGGTCAGGAGATGGACGAAGGGATCTCCCCGCTGGCGGCCAATATGGGCTGGACGATCGCCTGGGAACCGGCTGAGCGCGACTTTATTGGTCGTGAAGCGCTGGAGATGCAGCGTGAAAAAGGCGCCGAACAGCTGGTCGGTCTGGTAATGACGGAAAAAGGCGTGCTGCGCACTGCGCTGCCGGTCCGCTTTACCGATGCCCAGGGTAATCAACAAGAAGGCATCATCACCAGCGGTACGTTCTCTCCGACGCTGGGCTACAGCATTGCGCTGGCGCGTGTGCCGGAAGGCATTGGCGAGACGGCGATTGTGCAGATCCGTAACCGTGAAATGCCGGTAAAAGTGACTAAACCTGTTTTTGTGCGCAACGGCAAAGCCGTCGCGTGATTCATCCTTTTCTGGAGATTGATTGATGAGCAACGTACCCGCAGAACTGAAATACAGCAAAGAACACGAATGGCTGCGTAAAGAAGCAGATGGCTCCTACACCGTTGGCATCACTGAACACGCTCAGGAGTTGCTGGGCGATATGGTGTTTGTTGACCTGCCAGAAGTGGGCGCGACGGTCAGCGCAGGCGACGACTGCGCGGTGGCCGAGTCCGTGAAAGCGGCGTCTGACATCTATGCGCCAGTGAGCGGCGAGATTGTGGCCGTCAACGACGCGCTGAGCGACTCTCCGGAGTTGGTCAACAGCGAGCCGTATGCCGCGGGCTGGATCTTTAAGATCAAAGCCAGCGATGAGAGCGAACTGGATTCGCTGCTGGACGCCACGGCGTACGAAGCATTGTTAGAAGACGAGTAAAAACGCTGCATCCTTCACGCTGCAGGCGTGGCTTACCCCGGTCGCTGACTCACCTAAGCGCCTGGGGATCCTCTGCGTCGCCGCCCTCCTGCAACGCGAATGATTCTGCATATTCGTTTTATATGCCCAGGCCCGGTAAGCGTATCGCCACCGGGCAATTGAGTTAAAGACAATCACGATTCACTGCACGTTTCAGGAACCATCGCCCATGACACAGACGTTAAGCCAGCTTGAAAACAGCGGCGCTTTCATTGAACGCCATATCGGACCGGACGCCGCGCAGCAGCAAGAAATGCTGAATACGGTTGGCGCCGAGTCGTTAAATGCGCTGATCGGCCAGATTGTGCCGAAAGATATTCAGCTTGCCACACCGCCGCAGGTGGGCGAGGCGGCGACAGAATATGCAGCGCTGGCTGAATTAAAAGCCATCGCCGGACGTAACAAGCGCTTCACCTCCTTCATTGGTATGGGTTACACCGCCGTGCAGTTACCGCCGGTGATCCTGCGCAATATGCTGGAAAACCCGGGCTGGTACACCGCTTACACGCCATACCAGCCGGAAGTGTCTCAGGGCCGTCTGGAAGCGCTGCTCAACTTCCAGCAGGTAACGCTGGATTTGACCGGTCTGGATATGGCGTCTGCCTCGCTGCTCGATGAAGCGACTGCCGCAGCAGAAGCCATGGCGATGGCGAAGCGGGTGAGCAAACTGAAGAACGCCAACCGTTTCTTCGTCGCCGCTGACGTCCATCCGCAAACGCTGGATGTCGTGCGGACGCGTGCGGAAACCTTCGGTTTTGACGTGATTGTCGATGACGCCGAAAAAGTGCTGGATCATCAGGACGTCTTTGGCGTGCTGTTGCAGCAGGTCGGCACCACCGGCGAAGTGCACGATTACCGCGCGCTGATTAGCGAACTGAAGGGGCGGAAGGTGATTGTCAGCGTCGCGGCCGATTTTATGGCGCTGGTGCTGTTGACGGCGCCGGGCAAACAGGGCGCGGACATTGTGTTCGGCTCCGCCCAGCGCTTTGGCGTGCCGATGGGCTACGGCGGTCCTCACGCGGCCTTCTTTGCGGCAAAAGATGAATTTAAACGCTCCATGCCGGGCCGAATCATTGGCGTATCGAAAGATGCGGCGGGTAACACCGCGCTGCGCATGGCGATGCAGACGCGCGAACAGCACATCCGTCGTGAAAAAGCCAACTCCAACATCTGTACCTCACAGGTGCTGCTGGCGAATATTGCCAGCCTGTATGCGGTATATCACGGTCCGGTTGGCCTGAAACGTATCGCAAATCGTATTCACCGCCTGACGGATATTCTGGCGGCAGGTTTGCAGCAAAAAGGGCTGAAACTGCGTCATGCGCACTACTTCGATACCCTGTGTGTGGAAGTGGCAGATAAAGCCGCGGTGCTGGCGCGTGCGGAAGCCGCAGAATTTAATCTGCGCAGCGATATCATCAGCGCAGTGGGCATTACTCTGGATGAAACCACAACCCGTGAACACGTAGAGCAACTTTTTACCGTCCTGCTCGGCGACGATCACGGTCTGAACGTAGACGCACTGGACAAAGACGTCGCCCATGACAGCCGCTCTGTTCAGCAAAGTATGCTGCGTGACGACGCGATCCTGAGTCATCCGGTATTTAACCGCTATCACAGCGAAACCGAAATGATGCGCTACATGCACTCGCTTGAGCGCAAAGATCTGGCGCTGAATCAGGCGATGATCCCGCTGGGCTCCTGCACGATGAAGCTGAACGCGGCGGCAGAGATGATCCCGATCACCTGGCCGGAATTCGCTGAACTGCATCCGTTCTGTCCACCGGAGCAGGCGGAAGGTTACCAGCAGATGATCGGCCAGCTTGCCGACTGGCTGGTGAAACTGACCGGCTACGACGCCGTTTGCATGCAACCAAACTCCGGCGCGCAGGGGGAATATGCTGGTCTGCTGGCGATTCGTCATTACCATGAAAGCCGTAACGAAGGGCATCGTGATATTTGCCTGATCCCGGCCTCCGCCCACGGTACTAACCCGGCCTCTGCACAAATGGCAGGGATGCAGGTTGTGGTTGTCGCTTGCGACAAGAACGGTAACATCGATCTTGCCGATCTGCGCGCGAAGGCAGAGCAGGCGGGCGAAAATCTCTCCTGCATCATGGTGACCTACCCCTCCACCCACGGCGTGTATGAAGAGACGATCCGTGAAGTGTGCGAGATCGTTCATCAGTATGGCGGTCAGGTATACCTTGACGGGGCGAATATGAACGCTCAGGTTGGCATTACCTCGCCAGGCTTTATCGGCGCGGATGTTTCGCACCTTAACCTGCATAAAACCTTCTGTATTCCGCACGGCGGCGGCGGTCCGGGCATGGGGCCGATTGGCGTGAAAGCGCACCTGGCGCCGTTTGTGCCGGGCCACAGCGTGGTACAGATTGAAGGAATGCTGACTCGTCAGGGCGCGGTTTCCGCCGCACCGTTTGGCAGTGCGTCTATTCTGCCGATCAGCTGGATGTACATCCGGATGATGGGCGCGGAGGGCTTAAAGCAGGCAAGCCAGGTGGCGATTCTCAATGCCAACTATATCGCCAGCCGTCTGAAAGACGCGTTCCCGGTGCTGTATACCGGCCGCGACGGTCGCGTGGCGCACGAATGTATTCTCGACATTCGTCCACTGAAAGAAGAGACGGGCATCAGCGAACTGGATATTGCCAAGCGCCTGATCGACTACGGCTTCCATGCGCCGACCATGTCGTTCCCGGTAGCGGGCACGTTGATGGTGGAACCAACGGAATCTGAAAGCAAGGTCGAGCTGGATCGCTTTATCAATGCGATGCTGGCGATTCGTGCGGAGATCGATCGCGTGAAAGCGGGTGAGTGGTCGCTGGACGATAACCCGCTGGTGAACGCGCCGCATACCCAGAACGAGCTGGTGGCAGAATGGCATCACAGCTACAGCCGCGAAGTCGCGGTGTTCCCGACGGGGGTGGCGAATAAGTATTGGCCGATCGTGAAGCGTCTTGATGATGTTTACGGCGACCGTAACCTGTTCTGCTCCTGCGTACCGATGAGCGAATACCAGTAATCATTCCGCTGTGTCAGTGACATTGTAGGCCGGGTGAGCGTCACTGCCGCTCGGCTTTTTTGTGGGGGAAAGAGTATGGGAATTGCACTGGTCACCGGCGCCAGCCGGGGAATTGGCAGGGCCACCGCGCTGAAACTGGCGTGCGAAGGTTATACCGTCGCCGTGAATTTTCATCATAATATCCGCGCGGCAACCGAGGTCGTGCAGGCGATAACGGCCGCGGGCGGCAAGGCTTTTGCCCTGCGCGCTGACATTAGCGACGAGGCGCAGGTCGTGGCGATGTTCGCCGCTATCGATAGTGAAAACGAGCCGCTAACCGCGCTGGTCAATAATGCAGGTATCCTGTTTGAACAAAGCACGGTTGAGTATCTGACCGCTGAGCGGATCAACCGCGTGCTGGCAACTAACGTGACGGGGTATTTTCTCTGCTGTCGTGAAGCGGTTAAACGCATGTCGTTCAGGCACGGAGGTAAAGGCGGGGCGATTGTGAATGTGTCCTCTGCGGCGTCACGGTTAGGTGCGCCGGGGGAATATGTGGATTATGCGGCGTCAAAAGGCGCCGTCGATTCCCTTACGACGGGATTATCACTGGAAGTGGCGGCGCAGGGCATCCGCGTCAACTGCGTTCGTCCTGGACTGATTTATACCGATATTCATGCTTCCGGCGGCGAGCCCGGGCGGGTGGATCGGGTGAAGTCAATGCTGCCAATGCAGCGCGGCGGCCAGCCGGAAGAGGTGGCGCAGGCGATCGTCTGGCTATTAAGTGAGAAGGCGTCATACGTGACGGGGAGTTTTCTGGAACTGGCCGGAGGGAAGTAAGTCCCACCGCGGCCCTGTCCAGGCCGGGTCAGGCGAAGCCGCCACCCGGCGTAAAGGATTAAAGCTCCTCGCCGTTACTGGCAATCACTTTTTTATACCACTCAAAACTTTTTTTGCGTGAGCGTGACATATCGCCGGTACCGTCGTCGTGTTTGTTGACGTAAATAAAGCCGTAGCGCTTACTGTACTGACCCGTTGTGAACGAGACGCAGTCGATGCAGCCCCACGGGGTGTAACCCATCAGATCCACGCCATCGTAAGTTACCGCTTTGATCATTTCCGCGATGTGGGCGCGCAGGTAGTCGATGCGATAGTCGTCATGAATGCTGCCGTCTTCCTCGACTTTATCGTAAGCGCCAAAGCCGTTTTCGACGATAAACAACGGTTTCTGATAGCGCTCGTACAGTTCGCAGAGGGAATAACGCAGACCCACCGGATCGATCTGCCAACCCCAGTCAGAGGCTTTCACGTGCGGGTTCGGCACGCTGCCTTCAAAGCCGGAAATGGCGTCGCCGCTGCCGCCTTCCGCTTTCACCGCGTTGGTCATATAGTAGCTGAAGCCTAAATAGTCGCAGGTGCCTTCACGTAAAATGTCCGTGTCGCCTTCTTCCATGTGAATGGTAAAGCCGCGGCGCGCCCATTCGTTCAGCACGTAAGAAGGATAATATCCGCGTAATTGGACATCGGTGAAAACATAGCGCTCACGCATCGACTCCTGAGCGAACATCACATCTTCCGGCTTACAGGAGAAGGGATACAGCGCCACCATGGCCAGCATACAGCCGACCTTCATTTCCGGGTTGATGCGCCGCGCCGCTTTCACCGCCAGCGCACTGGCGACAAACTGATGATGCAACACCTGATAGAGGGTTTCTTCCGGATTGTCATGCTCGGTATATACCACGCCGGAGCAACAGTAGCCAAACAGCGGCGCGCGCCAGTTACGCTGGTTGTTGATCTCGTTGAAGGTCATCCAGTATTTGACCTTGTGCTTGTAGCGTTCAAACACCACTTCAGCGAAACGAACAAAGAAATCGACCACCTTACGGTTCGTCCAGCCACCGTATTGCTCTACCAGATGCAGCGGCATTTCAAAGTGGGAGAGGGTGATGACCGGTTCAATGTTGTGCTTAAGCAACTCATCGAACATGTCATCGTAAAACTTCAGCCCCTCTTCATTGGGTTGCGTTTCATCGCCCTGTGGAAAAATGCGCGTCCAGGCAATCGATGTGCGAAAACATTTGAAGCCCATTTCGGCAAACAGTTTGATGTCTTCTTTATAGTGACCATAGAAGTCCACCGCGTCGTGATTCGGGTAGTATTTGCCCGGCACCACTTCCCGGGTGATTTCACGCGGTACGCCGTGCGCGCCGCCAGTCAGCACATCACAAATGCTCGGTCCTTTGCCGCCTTTATTCCAGCCGCCTTCCACCTGATGCGCTGCGACTGCGCCGCCCCATAAAAAATCTTTCGGTAAGGTGAGTGTGTTCATCGTCAGGTTATCTCAAATTCATACAAACGGATTTGAGTCTAACAAAGGGAAGGTAAATGTCACGATATAACAAAATAGCGTAGCGGTAATTTGTTACCACCAAAAAACACCCTGTTTTTACGCTAATTTTTTTGCCAGCTTGCGACCAAGCGTCTCAAGAATATAAATCACCGGAATTTGCGTAGTAATATCGTATACGCCGCCAATACGGGTTTGCGGGACGTGCCAGGAGAGATTAAAGTCGGCCAGTTTTGCCAGGCGCGAATGTTCATGGCTGGTGACCGACAGGACCTTACACTTATGCAGGCTGAACTGGCTGGCAAAACGCAGGATCTCCTCGGTTTCGCCCGAAACTGAAAGCACAATCGCCAGCGCATTACGCGCCATATCGTTAGTGACCGGAAAATAAGGGTCGTCAATATGGTTACTGAATTTACCCACATTCGAGAAAAAACGCGCGCCGTATTTCGCTAAGGCGCCGGATGTCCCTGCACCGACAAATATAATGCGTTCAGAAGACAATATTATCTCGACGGCCCGATCGAGTAACTGATCAAATTCATCATTATTTACGCCTTTAAAGAAACTAATGATTTCGCTGGCGCCAAAATTTGTCTGTTGCGGTTCATTTTGCTCTACATATAATTTAAAACGTACGCGAAATTCTGAGTAGCCTTCGCAACTGAGTTTGCGGCAGAAGCGTAACACGGTGGTGGTGGAAACCCCTGCCGCGTCGGCCAGCTCGCGGATGGTCATGTAGATCACTTTGTCACGGTTTTTAATGACATAGTTGTAGACCAACATCTCGATATTGTTGAGACTGGCGACGGCGGCGTGGGAGAACATACTCACAATGGCAAAACTCACTCATCTGACTTGATCTTCAGGAAATAATAACATGCAGTCCAATGACATCACTTTTTTTCAGCGCTTCCAGGACGATATTCTGGCAGGCCGGAAAACCATCACCATTCGCGATGCTTCTGAAGCGCACTTTAAAGCAGGCGATGTTCTGCGGGTGGGGCGTTATGAAGATGATGGTTATTTTTGCACGATTAACGTGGTGGGGACGTCGACAGTGACGCTGGACACGCTGACGGAAGAACATGCACGACAGGAAAATATGACGCTTGATGAGCTAAAGCAGGTAATCGCTGACATTTACCCGAATGAGAAGCAGTTTTATGTAATTGATTTTAAATGTGTTTGATTTTACCGAACAGCTGTAAGTTGAAATGGTAAATTCAAGTCATTGATATTGAATGATTAAATTTAAAAGTGGAAATATTTTAGCTAACAGGTGTTCACTGGAACTATTCTCAGTTACGCTAGAGGAGCAATCACGAATAAGTTCGTTTCTCCGGAGTAAGCTATGGTTCAAAAGCCATTAATCGCACAGGGATATTCACTGGCAGAGGAAATCGCCAACAGCATCAGTCATGGTATTGGGCTGGTGTTTGGTATTGTCGGCCTGGTGCTGTTACTGGTTCAGGCGGTGGATATGAACGCCAGCGCCACGGCGATTACCAGCTACAGTCTGTATGGCGGCAGTATGATTCTGCTGTTTCTGGCCTCCACGTTGTATCACGCCATCCCACATCAGCGCGCCAAAGTGTGGCTGAAGAAATTCGACCACTGCGCGATCTATCTGTTGATTGCAGGTACT
Organism: Citrobacter sp. 50677481; assembly: GCF_001463265.1. Taxonomy (NCBI): domain Bacteria; kingdom Pseudomonadati; phylum Pseudomonadota; class Gammaproteobacteria; order Enterobacterales; family Enterobacteriaceae; genus Citrobacter; species Citrobacter sp. 50677481. The sequence goes on along the minus strand of NZ_LNHZ01000018.1, from coordinate 105,130 downwards.
TATACGCCGTTTTTGCTGGTGGGACTGGACTCACCGCTGGCGCGTGGTCTGATGATTGTGATCTGGAGTCTGGCGCTGCTGGGCATTTTGTTCAAGCTGACAATTGCGCACCGGTTTAAGGTGCTGTCGCTGGTGACCTATCTGACGATGGGCTGGCTGTCGTTGATTGTCGTGTATCAACTGGCGATCAAGCTGGCGGCAGGCGGTGTGACGTTGTTGGCAGTCGGCGGCGTGGTCTACTCGCTGGGCGTTATTTTCTACGTATGTAAGCGCATACCTTATAACCATGCCATCTGGCACGGCTTTGTACTCGGCGGCAGCGTCTGCCATTTCCTCGCGATTTATCTGTACGTCGGTCAGGCGTAGTTTGTATGCCGGATATCGGTGAGCGCCTCATCCGGCTTCTAACCGAGCGGTAGGTCTGGTAAGCGCAGCGCCGTCAGACGCCGCGCCACTGGGTCGGTTTTTACTCCTCCAGCGAATAGGGCAGCGGTTCGATGTGTAGCGTATTGGCATCGTCACGAACGCGGAATACGCTGTCAGCTTCCATGTCGTTGTTCATCACCACCTGCACCAACAGCTGACCATCGTCGAGCTGCGCCGCGGCGAGCACTGTGCCGGTGCGGCGCCAGTTCTCACCCATCTGCAATTCCAGATCGTCACCCGCTTCCGGGGCCCGGCTGGCTTTACCGGCCAGATACCACAGCGCGCGCTTATTGGCGCCGCGGAATTTCGCCCGGGCGACCATTTCCTGGCCGGTATAGCAGCCTTTTTTAAAGCTGATGCCGCCCAGCGCCTGAATGTTAGTAGCCTGCGGAATAAACTGCGCGCTGTTTGCCGCGTCAATGACCGGAATACCGGCTTCGATATCCAGCGCCAGCCATTGTTGGCTGTTGTTCAGTTCTGCTTCGCCGCGCAATTTTTCGCTGACGGCTTCCGCGGTTGCGGCATCGGTGATCAACAGAAAACGCTCTGCCGGATGTTCAAACCATAACAGCGTGGTAACGCCATCACGAGCAACCGGCTTTTCGGCGTCCGGCAGTACGCTGAAACTGTTCGCCAGCGCCGCACGCGCCTGAAAACCAGCAACGCCGAGCAGTACGCGCTCGTCATCCGGCGCGATAACCACTTTCGAGAACACGGCATATTTTTTCAGTTCGGTGAGCTGAGCGTCACGCAGACTGCGGCGCTCAATCCAGGCGAAACCGTCGTTGTCACGGAACAAGCGCAAGTTGCTCCACATTTTGCCTTTAGCATCGCAATGCGCCGCCAGAACATGCTGGTGTTCATCCAGTTGGCTCACGTCGGCAGTGACCTGACCCTGGATATATTTTTCGCTGTCGGCGCCGGTAATGGTAGCCAGCGCCCAGTCATCAAGCGTCATCAGCGTCAGCGGCAAACGCGCGGAGGCTGACGGCTGACGGGGAGGAAATGGAGTAAATGCCATAATAATGTCCTGATTTGCTTAACGCAGTAATAATGACTAATGGTAAAAGAGCCAGTGCCTAATGCAAGCGCTTTACTCATCCCATTTGTGCCTTATTTTTCGCATTGCGAGGCGTCATCCAGAAACAATGAACCCATTGTCTCTTTGTGGTTTTAATTAGCGATCGTGCTTCCGAATACTGATATTCCCGTAAATTATGATGAAAAACACGTTACAATAGCCGGGTCGTTCATTTTCGTAAGACAGGAAGAAGAACATGGATATTAACAACAAAGCACGTATTCACTGGGCATGCCGTCGCGGTATGCGTGAACTCGATATTTCCATCATGCCGTTTTTCGAACATGAATACGATACGTTAAGCGATGATGAAAAACGCATTTTTGTCCGTCTGCTGGAATGCGACGATCCCGATTTATTCAACTGGTTAATGAACCACGGTAAACCAGCGGATGTTGAGCTGGAACAGATGGTACGACTCATCCAGACACGGAATCGGGATCGTGGTCCTGTGGCAATCTGATCTCCGCGTCTCGTGGCGCGCGCAGTGGTTGTCGCTGCTCCTGCATGGGCTGGTGGCCGCGGCGATTTTGTTAATGCCCTGGCCGCTGAGCTACACCCCGCTGTGGATGATTTTACTGTCGCTGGTGGTGTTTGACTGCGTCCGCAGTCAGCGTCGAATAAACGCCTGTCAGGGCGAGGTGAAACTGCTAATGGACGGTCGGCTTCGATGGCAAGGGCGTGAATGGACAATCGTCAGCGCGCCCTGGATCATCAAAACCGGCATGATGTTGCGCCTGCGTTCAGAAAGCGGGAAGCGCCAGCATTTGTGGCTTGCAGCGGACAGCATGGATGAAGCGGAGTGGCGGGATTTATGTCGGCTGATGCTGCAACAGTCAATGCAACGGTAACGCTGACGGACAGGCAGAACCCTGTGCCGTCAGACTGAGGCCATTCAGGCGTAGTGTTCCGCCATCTCGCCGAGAATTTGCTCACACCAGGTCTGGATCCGTTCGTCGCTAAGGTCGTACTGGTTGGTTTCATCCAGCGCCAGACCGACAAACAGCTGACCATCGGCAATAACCGGTTTTGGGCTGGTGAACTCATAACCTTCGGTAGGCCAGTAGCCGACGAATTTTACGCCTTTGGTCGCCAGCTTGTCATGCAGCATGCCCAGCGCGTCAAGGAACCATTCGCCGTAGCCTAACTGGTCGCCCATCCCGTAGAGCGCGACAATTTTGCCTTCGAGGTTGAGTGTGTCCAGTTGATCCCAGACGGCTTCCCAGTCCTCCTGAATTTCGCCAAAATCCCAGGTAGGAATACCGAGGATTAACACGTCGTACTGCTCCATCAGGGCAGGCGCGTCGTCTTTCAGGTTATGAAGGGTGACCAGTTCCGGGCCGATGATGTCACGAATTTTCTCCGCGGCCATCTCGGTGTAGCAGGTGCTGGAACCGTAAAAAAGACCCATATTCATCGCGTAAACATCTCAATATTTGCTTTGATTTTAGGCGTAGTGTACCAGAACCCATACCATTGAGTCATAATGGCGGCTTGCAAAATCAAAGAGGCTGATGTGGAAAAGGATCTCGCGCGCATTGAACACTTTCTTGATGCGCTGTGGCTGGAGAAAAATCTGGCGGAAAATACCCTGAGCGCCTATCGTCGCGATCTCACTATGCTGGTGGAGTGGCTGGCGCACCGTAACGCGTCGCTGGAAACCGCTCAGAGCGACGATCTGCAGGCGCTGCTGGCCGAGCGGATGGACGGTGGCTATAAAGCGACCAGTACGGCGCGACTGCTGAGCGCCGTGCGTCGTCTGTTCCAGTATCTGTATCGGGAAAAGATTCGCGCAGACGATCCGAGCGCGGCGCTGGCATCGCCCAAACTTCCGCAGCGCTTGCCGAAGGATCTTAGCGAAGCGCAAGTTGAGAGATTATTACAGTCGCCGGTGGTTGACCAACCGCTGGAGTTACGCGATAAAGCGATGCTCGAGATTCTGTATGCCACCGGATTGCGTGTTTCTGAACTTGTGGGGCTGACAATGAGTGACATCAGCCTGCGTCAGGGGGTGGTCCGCGTGATTGGCAAAGGCAACAAAGAACGCCTCGTTCCTTTGGGCGAGGAAGCGGTGTACTGGCTGGAGACTTACCTTGAACATGGGCGTCCATGGCTGCTTAACGGCGCCTCCATTGACGTATTGTTTCCCAGCCAGCGCGCGCAGCAGATGACGCGCCAGACCTTCTGGCACCGCATTAAACATTATGCCGTGCTGGCGGGGATCGACAGCGAGAAACTGTCGCCGCACGTTTTGCGTCACGCATTTGCCACGCATTTGCTCAATCATGGCGCTGACTTACGCGTGGTGCAGATGCTGCTGGGACACAGCGACCTCTCCACCACACAGATTTATACTCACGTCGCGACCGAGCGCTTGCGTCAACTTCATCAACAGCATCACCCCAGAGCGTGATGGCTGAAAGAACAGGAAAAGATATGAAAAAAGGTTTAATAATGTTCACCTTGCTGGCCGCCGCGTTTTCTGGTCTGGCGCAGGCTGACGACGCCGCGATTCGCCAGTCGCTCACCAAACTGGGCGTACAGAGCACCGATATCCAACCCGCACCGGTTGCCGGGATGAAAACGGTGATGACAAACAGCGGCGTACTGTATGTCACCGAAGACGGTAAACACATTATTCAGGGGCCGATGTATGACGTCAGCGGCGCGAGTCCGGTAAACGTGACCAACCAGTTGCTGATGAAGCGCCTGAACGCGCTGGAAAAAGAGATGATCGTCTATAAAGCGCCGCAGGAAAAACACGTTATTACCGTCTTTACTGACATCACCTGCGGCTATTGCCACAAGCTGCATGAAGAGATGAAAGATTACAACGCGCTGGGGATCACTGTGCGTTACCTGGCCTTCCCGCGCCAGGGGCTGGAAAGCCAGGCTGAGCAGGATATGAAATCGATCTGGTGTGCGAAGGACAAAAACAAAGCCTTCGACGAAGCGATGGCAGGCAAGGGCGTGAAAGCGGCAACCTGCGACGTGGATATTGCTGATCATTATGCGCTGGGCGTGCAGTTTGGCGTCAGCGGGACGCCAGCCATTGTGCTGAATAACGGCTATGTGGTTCCCGGCTACCAGGGACCGAAAGAGATGAAGGCGTTCCTCGACGCGCATCAGAAACAGACCAGCGGTAAGTAATTCGCGTGAAACAACAGATACAGCTTCGTCGGCGTGAGGTCGATGAGACCGCGGAACTGCCTTCCGACCTCTCGCCATTGTTGCGCCGCTTGTATGCCAGCCGCGGCGTACGTAGCGCACGGGATCTGGAACGCAGCGTAAAAGGCATGCTGCCCTGGCAGCAGCTAAGCGGCGTCGAAAAAGCAGTGGAGATCCTCTATAACGCGTTTCGCGAGGGGACGCGGATTATCGTGGTTGGCGACTTTGACGCCGATGGCGCGACCAGTACCGCCCTGAGCGTGCTGGGTATGCGCGCCTTGGGTTGCGATAACATCAGCTATCTGGTGCCGAACCGCTTTGAAGATGGCTACGGTCTGAGTCCGGAAGTGGTCGATCAGGCCCACGCTCGCGGCGCACAGCTTATTGTCACTGTTGATAACGGCATCTCCTCTCATGCGGGCGTCGATCACGCCAGCGCGCTGGGGATACCGGTGGTGGTGACCGATCACCATCTCCCGGGCGAGACGCTGCCTGCCGCTCAAGCCATTATCAACCCAAACCTGCGTGACTGCGACTTCCCGTCGAAGTCGCTGGCGGGCGTGGGCGTCGCGTTTTATCTGATGCTCGCGCTGCGCACGTTTTTGCGTGATAAGGGTTGGTTTGACGAACGCGGTATTACGCCGCCGAATCTGGCGGAACTGCTGGATCTCGTGGCGCTCGGCACCGTCGCCGACGTGGTGCCGCTGGACGCCAACAACCGTATTTTGACGTGGCAAGGGCTAAGCCGGATTCGCGCCGGGAAGTGTCGGCCAGGGATCAAAGCGTTGCTGGAAGTCTCGAATCGCGACCCGCAAAAGCTGGCCGCCAGCGACCTGGGTTTTGCACTCGGACCGCGTCTGAATGCCGCGGGTCGGCTGGATGATATGTCCGTCGGCGTGGCGTTACTGCTGTGCGACAACATTGGCGAAGCACGCGTGCTGGCGAATGAACTGGACGCGCTAAACCAGACGCGCAAGGAGATCGAACAGGGAATGCAAGCGGAAGCGCTGGCCTTGTGCGAGAAGCTTGAACGCAGTCGCGACGCCCTGCCGGGCGGCCTGGCGATGTACCATCCCGAATGGCATCAGGGGGTGGTCGGGATCCTGGCGTCACGCATTAAAGAGCGCTTTCACCGTCCGGTCATTGCTTTCGCGCCTGCGGGCGACGGTACGCTGAAAGGTTCTGGCCGCTCGATCCAGGGGCTGCATATGCGCGATGCGCTGGAGCGGTTAGATACGCTGCATCCCGGACTGATGATCAAATTTGGCGGCCATGCGATGGCGGCGGGATTGTCGCTGGAGGAATCGCGGTTTGAGCTGTTTCAGCAACGCTTTGGCGAGCTGGTGACTGACTGGCTGGATCCTTCTCTGCTGCAGGGCGAAGTGGTTTCCGACGGCCCGCTCAGCGCGGCTGAGATGACGATGGAAGTGGCGCAGATGCTGCGCGACGCAGGCCCGTGGGGTCAAATGTTTCCGGAGCCGCTGTTTGACGGGCGTTTTCGTTTGCTCCAGCAGCGTCTGGTGGGGGAACGGCACCTGAAGGTGATGGTGGAGCCGGTTGGCGGCGGGCCGCTGCTGGACGGTATCGCCTTTAACGTCGACACCACCTGCTGGCCGGACAACGGCGTGCGCGAAGTGGAACTGGCCTATAAGCTCGACATCAACGAGTTTCGTGGTAACCGCAGCCTGCAAATTATCATCGACAATATCTGGCCAATTTAGCGTCAGCAATACCTATAAAAAAGAGCGTGGATTCGGTACAATCCCGCTCTTATCACCGCATTTTAACGAGTCCAATAAAAGAAATCAGACCATGTTTGAAATTAACCCGGTAAAAAACCGCATTCAGGACCTCACGGAGCGCTCGGACGTTCTTAGGGGGTATCTTTGACTACGATGCCAAGAAAGAGCGTCTGGAAGAAGTAAACGCCGAGCTGGAACAGCCGGACGTCTGGAACGAACCCGAACGCGCACAGGCGCTGGGTAAAGAACGTTCCTCGCTGGAAGCCATTGTCGACACTCTCGATCAAATGGCTCAGGGTCTGGAAGACGTTTCCGGCCTGCTGGAACTGGCTGTAGAGGCCGACGACGAAGAAACGTTTAACGAAGCCGTAGCTGAACTTGATACGCTGGAAGAAAAACTGGCGCAGCTGGAATTCCGTCGTATGTTCTCCGGTGAATATGACAGCGCCGATTGTTATCTGGATATCCAGGCCGGTTCCGGCGGTACTGAAGCGCAGGACTGGGCGAGCATGCTGGAGCGTATGTATCTGCGCTGGGCGGAAGCGCGCGGATTCAAGACCGAGATCATTGAAGAGTCTGAAGGGGAAGTGGCCGGTATCAAATCCGTCACCATTAAAATTTCAGGTGAATACGCCTACGGCTGGTTGCGTACCGAAACCGGCGTTCACCGCCTGGTGCGTAAAAGTCCGTTCGATTCCGGTGGTCGCCGTCACACCTCGTTCAGCTCCGCGTTTGTTTACCCGGAAGTGGACGATGACATTGATATCGAAATCAACCCAGCGGATCTGCGTATTGATGTTTACCGCGCATCCGGCGCGGGTGGTCAGCACGTTAACCGTACCGAATCAGCGGTGCGTATTACCCACATCCCGACCGGGATTGTGACCCAGTGCCAGAACGACCGTTCTCAGCACAAGAACAAAGACCAGGCCATGAAGCAGATGAAAGCGAAGCTTTATGAACTGGAAATGCAAAAGAAAAATGCCGAGAAGCAGGCGATGGAAGACAACAAATCGGACATCGGCTGGGGTAGCCAGATTCGTTCTTACGTCCTTGATGACTCCCGCATTAAAGACTTGCGTACCGGGGTTGAAACCCGTAACACGCAGGCGGTGCTGGACGGCAGCCTGGATCAATTTATCGAAGCAAGTTTGAAAGCAGGGTTATGAGGAACCAACATGTCTGAACAACACGCACAGGGCGCTGACGCGGTAGCCGATCTTAACAATGAACTGAAAACGCGCCGCGAGAAGCTGGCTGGCCTGCGCGAGCAGGGTATCGCCTTCCCGAACGATTTTCGACGCGATCACACCTCAGACCAACTGCACGCTGACTTCGACGCCAAAGAGAACGAAGAACTGGAAGCGCTGAACGTCGAGGTATCCGTCGCAGGCCGTATGATGACTCGTCGTATCATGGGCAAGGCCTCTTTCGTTACGCTGCAGGACGTCGGTGGACGCATTCAGCTGTATGTCGCCCGTGACGATCTGCCGGAAGGCGTTTATAACGAGCAGTTTAAAAAATGGGACCTGGGCGACATCCTTGGCGCGAAAGGCAAGCTGTTTAAGACCAAAACTGGCGAACTGTCTATTCATTGCACAGAGCTACGCCTGCTGACCAAAGCGCTGCGTCCGCTGCCGGACAAGTTCCACGGTTTGCAGGATCAGGAAGCGCGCTATCGCCAGCGCTATCTGGACCTCATCTCTAACGACGAGTCTCGCAACACCTTCAAAATCCGCTCGCAGATCCTGGCGGGGATTCGTCAGTTCATGGTGGGACGCGGCTTTATGGAGGTTGAAACCCCGATGATGCAGGTGATCCCTGGCGGCGCGTCTGCGCGTCCGTTTATCACCCATCACAACGCGCTGGACCTCGACATGTACCTGCGTATTGCGCCGGAACTGTACCTGAAGCGTCTGGTGGTCGGCGGCTTCGAGCGTGTGTTCGAAATCAACCGTAACTTCCGTAACGAAGGGATTTCTGTACGTCACAACCCAGAGTTCACCATGATGGAACTCTACATGGCGTATGCGGACTATAAAGATCTGATCGAACTGACCGAGTCGCTGTTCCGCACTCTGGCGCAGGACGTTCTGGGCACCACCCAGGTACCTTACGGCGACGACGTGTTCGACTTCGGCAAGCCGTTCGAAAAACTGACCATGCGCGAAGCGATCAAGAAATACCGTCCGGAAACCGAGATGGCCGATCTGGATAACTTCGACTCGGCAAAAGCCATTGCTGAGGCTATCGGCATTAAGGTTGAGAAAAGCTGGGGTCTGGGCCGAATCGTGACCGAGATTTTCGAAGAAGTGGCGGAAGCGCATCTGATTCAGCCGACCTTTATTACCGAGTACCCGGCGGAAGTGTCGCCGCTGGCGCGTCGCAACGATGTGAACCCGGAAATCACCGATCGTTTTGAGTTCTTTATCGGTGGACGTGAGATCGGTAACGGATTTAGCGAGCTGAATGACGCAGAAGATCAGGCGCAACGCTTCCAGGATCAGGTTGACGCGAAAGCGGCGGGCGATGACGAAGCGATGTTCTTCGACGAAGATTACGTGACGGCGCTGGAACACGGCCTGCCGCCAACGGCGGGTCTGGGTATCGGTATCGACCGTATGGTCATGCTGTTTACCAACAGCCATACTATTCGTGACGTGATTCTGTTCCCGGCGATGCGTCCGGTTAAGTAAGCATTGAGTTGCCGGATGGCGATTTTGCTTTATCCGGCCTGCGGCATTTGTTCTGTAGGCCGGGTAAGCGTTACGCCATTCGATAACCTTTAGCGCTGGCAGTATTCCCGAAGCAAATGACGCGCTGCGCTGTTTGACGCCTGCATTACCATCCACGGACTGAACGCCCACGGCGTGGCGTCAATGGATGCCAGTATGCTCTCCAGATCGCACCATTGATATTCCATCACTTCATCACTGTTTACCGCCATGTCGCCGACTACCTGCGCGGCGTAGACCGGGCACACTTCATTTTCGACGATCCCGTTCGGGTCGGCGGCGCGATAACGAAAATCAGGATAAACCGGCGTAAGACGGCTGATTTGCGCACCCAGTTCAAAGCGGCAACGACGAACAATCGCCTCCTCTGTGCTTTCACCCTGCTGGGGATGACCACATACCGAATTTGTCCATACGCCTGGCCACGCCTTTTTCAGTAACGAACGGCGAGTGACCAGAAATCGCCCGTCGGTATTAAACAGCCAGGAAGAAAACGCGAGGTGCAGTGGGGTGTGAGCGGTATGGGCGGCGTATTTTTCCAGCGTGCCGGAAGGAATATCCTGCGCATCCAGTAAAATGACATGTTCCCCGGTCATGAAAACTCCTGAAAAGCGATAACGATTCGGCAATGCGCTGAACCTTGTATTCAGAGAACCAGAGTAGCGCAGAATTGCGGGTTAAGTATTACCAAAACACGCCCCGGCAGCCAGAAATATAAGACAATAATGGTCTCGATTGTTCTGTCCTTACGCAATAAATTTGGCATCGGCCTTATGGCTGCTATGATAAAGCGTCTGATTATTTTGCGAGGACGTGTTTTGAGCGCAGGACGCCTGAAGAGAAATGGTCTGGGTATGGCGATGCTGCTGTGTGTGGGATTGCTGCTTGCGGGCTGTTCAGGAAATAAATCATCCGGATCTGGATCGTATTCTGGCGCCGTTTACACCGTTAAACGGGGGGATACGCTTTACCGTATATCACGTTCGACGGGGACCAGCGTTAAAGAGCTGGCGCGCCTGAACGGTATTTCGCCGCCTTATACCATCGAAGTGGGGCAGAAACTCAGGCTTGGCGGTTCGAAAAAGGCTTCCGCCAAAACGAGTAAAAAATCGACCAGCAAAACGGCAGCCGTCAGACCGTCTTCTTCCGTACCCCAGTCATCATGGCCGCCTGTTGGACAGCGCTGCTGGCGTTGGCCTGCCAGCGGGAAAGTAATATTGCCTTACTCAACGGCTGACGGGGGCAATAAAGGAATTGATATTGCCGCCGCCCGTGGCACGCCCGTTTACGCCGCAGGCGCAGGGAAGGTGGTGTACGTCGGTAACCAACTGCGCGGGTACGGTAATCTCATTATGATCAAGCACAGTGAAGATTACATTACCGCCTATGCGCACAACGACACAATGCTGGTCAATAACGGGCAGAGCGTGAAGGCCGGGCAGAAGATTGCCACAATGGGCAGTACTGACGCGGCGTCGGTGCGACTGCATTTCCAGATCCGCTATCGCGCCACGGCCATCGATCCGCTGCGCTATCTGCCGCCGCAGGGTAGCCCGCCGAAATGCTGACGGCGAATTAATCGCCAGTCAGCAGATTGTCCCTTGCCAACAAGAGCGTAAGGTTTATAATGCCTTACGCTCATCTAAGCGGGCGTAGTTCAATGGTAGAACGAGAGCTTCCCAAGCTCTATACGAGGGTTCGATTCCCTTCGCCCGCTCCAGCCTCAGTTCCCTTTGCCTTAAAAAATCAGATTCGGCCATTTATAACGATTCCGGACGTAACCATGGAGTGATTGTCACACCTGTCAATAAGCCCTCCGGACTCAGTAAACGGGTCACGGTCTGGCCCCAGGGTTCCAGCCGCCCGGCGATTAACAGTTGATAACCTTTTTTCATCAGGATATCCGTCGCCCTTTCGATATCTTTTACTTCAAACTCGATCCATCCCTGAGGAACCGGGATATCGTCCGGCCATTCTTCTGTACCAAAACAGGACAGCGCAGCCTGAGACAAAGGCCAGAGAGCAAAATGCTTTACACCCTCTAAGCCATCAACGTCCGTCAGCATATATTCCTTATTACCTTCGAGATGCTTTAAAGGTAAGCGGAGTGTATCCTTGTAAAACGCTTTACTGATATCAGTATCGCGTGTCACTGGTCCAAAGCCTGCTACAAACATTACATCGATTTCATTAAAAGTCGGTGTCATAGTATTCTCCTGAAGCCGTTTGATGCATTATCGAGACTGTTGAAGCTTAAAACGGGTGGATTCGTAGTAAACAAATACGATTCGCCCGGCCTCACGCCATACGTCAATCCGGTCTCTCGCAAGCGCAATTGACTGTGGTGGGGCGGTTCTTCTCTGATGCTGCCAGCCGATCACGTCAGTCAGTAAAAGAAGAAGTGTTTCATCTCGTTCAATTCCAGTGTTTCCCCCACAGGGTTCTGTCATGGTACGAAAGAGGGGCGAAAAACGGGTCATGCATATGACGGGCAAACCGGAAGGCGGTTTCCGTTGATACGGCATGTACCCCAGCCGTCTGACAACGAAGAACAAGAAATGATCTTTCTTCATATGTTAAGGACGACGTTATGTGGACATTGTGCTGAAGAAAGTGTCACAGAATAGCTCTTTAAACATCGTCATTGTCAGACAATAAACTAAACAATTCCCAAAAAAAGATGATTTCTGGTAAGAAAGTGAACGCGAAGTATAAATCTTGTGGGAGATGAAGGGCGCAGATTTGTCGCACGCAAAAAAGCGCACGCTTGCGGAATAACGTGCGCCTTGTATTGGGTCTGACAACGGAGTAGCGGCAGAATATCAACTTACCCGCCTGCACCTGCTCCGGGAGTCGGTACGGTCATCGCTTACTTGCGAAGAAAAGCCAAAATATCAGCATTAATGACATCCGCATGGGTGGTGTGCATCCCGTGTGGATAGCCCGGATAAATACGCAGTTCACTGTTGCTCAACAATTTATCCTGCATAAGTGCGGCGGTCTTATAGGGCACAACCTGGTCGTCATCGCCCTGCATCACCAGTACCGGAAGCGTGATGGCTTTGAGGTCTTCCGTTTGGTCTGTTTCAGAGAATGCCTTGATGCCTTCGTAATGGGCTTTTGCGCTTCCCATCATGCCCTGGCGCCACCAGTTCTGAATAGTGCCCTGGGAAATGTCAGCCCCTTCACGGTTGAAGCCGTAAAAAGGACCGGAGGCCACATCAAGATAGAACTGGGCACGATTCGCGGCCAGCGCTTTACGGAATCCGTCGAATACTTCTACAGGCGTGCCCTCCGGGTTCGCCGCTGTTTTTACCATTAACGGCGGTACCGCACTGATCAGCACCGCTTTCGCCACGCGTCCCTGGGGTTGTCCGAAGCGCGCGACATAGCGGGCAACCTGCCCGCCGCCGGTTGAGTGACCGATATGAATCGCATTTTTCAGATCCAGATGTTCAACAACGGCATTAACATCAGCAGCATAATGATCCATATCATGCCCTTCACTGACCTGATCTGATCGACCATGACCGCGACGGTCAATGGCAATGACGCGGTAACCTTGTCCCAGGAAGAACAACATCTGATTATCCCAGTCATCGGCGCTAAGTGGCCAACCGTGATGAAACACGATGGGCTGGGCTGTTTTATCTCCCCAATCTTTATAAAAGATCTTTACACTGTCGTCTGTCGTTACAAATGCCATGAGGTCACTCCTGTAGTGATATTCCACAAGATTATAGGACACAGCCCATAATCCGACAGGCAGGCTTTATCGATTCACCGTCTGTCTCTAACGGGGAAAACGCTACGCCCCCATCGCCAGGCTGTACAATAGGAGATGTCAATAGAACGGATAAGCGACACCGTGCGGTAACCCCTGGTGTTTTGCGTGATAATAACGGGTAACTGTCTGTTTACTCAGTAAGATAACGGCGAGAGTCGGTATTCAGCTTATGACGGTGATTGCCGCGCAGAGGCATACGGTGACGAAAAGAAACCTTGTGGAGAGGAGAGAAACGGAGAGCCTGTGGCGTTTATTTTTGCTAAAGCAACAGAAAATATTACCCCTTGAAAATACAAGGGGCAACAGATTAATTATAGTTATTTGATATTTTTCGTACTTTATTGGTTTTTTATACGCTAAGTGCTTCTAACATTCTGTACCCGGGACACTAAATGTAAGATAATCCCGTGTGGATTTATCCCTGGTGTTGCGTTGGTCTTTGACCCCCTGACCAGTTAGCATTGCGAGTGCTGTTGGTCAGGTATTTTTTAAGTATAAGGAAGACCCGACATAAAAAAAAGCTGTCCTAAAAGACAGGGGATAATAATTTCAGTGTGTGATTATCAGGAATAACTGGATGAACTCTGTTGTTGAGTTTTTTTTGCATGATTACGATGAATTGCCGCCAGGATTTGCCTCCGAACTCTACCGGCTCAGACGAAGAACATTTCGCGAGCGGCTCGACTGGAAAGTCGAATGCATTAACGGCATGGAAAAGGATCAATTTGACAACGAAAAAACGACTTACCTGCTGGGCATGCATGACGGGCAATTACTTTGCGGCGCGCGATTTATCGATGCGACCCAGCCGACAATGATCAGCGAAATATTCCATGATTACTTTGACGATATTAGTCTTCCTACCGATATTCCCTGCTGTGAAGTCAGCCGACTGTTTTTAGATAAAGAACGACGCGACAACGGAAATTTGCGCAGTATGCCCACCAGTAAGGCGCTGTTTCTGGCAATGATCGTTTACTGTATGAAGAAACAATATCGGGGAATGTATGCTGTTGCCAGCCGCGGCATGTATGCCATTTTTCGTCATGCGAACTGGAAAGTAGAGGTTATTCAGAAGGGACTTTCTGAGAAAGGGGAAACAATCTATTATATTTTTATGCCTGCCAGCGTAAGCGCCGTGGAAGACATCATTCGCAAAGACAAGAACAGCGACTGGCTTCGTGAAATGCTCCAGCAACTGCTTCGTATATAACGGGCGCCGGGGCTCAGTTGTCGAGTAATCTGAGCTCCATCCCCAGTTTTACCGCATGTCTGGCGTTGTTCACCCCGAGTTTTTTCATTGCGTTGCTCATATGGAATTTCACGGTGCGTTCCGTAATGGACAAAATAACCGACACCTCAGCGTATGTTTTTCCGGCGCTAACCCATTTAAGAATTTGCCGTTCACGTGGCGACAAGAAAACGTTCTTTTTCTGATCCACTTTACTATAGAGATTGAGCGTCTTCTGATGCAACTGAATAAGAAAGTGCATAAAATGTGAACGATTTTTTTCCATGTCCACGCCGGAAACTTCCTGGCTGATGATGGATAACACCACCAGATTATTCAGGTAGTCATGCAGTGGAAATGTCTGCCCCTGGTAGATGTTATGTTCAGAACTTTCGTTGAAAATGCGCGTCAGGTTGTATCCGCCAGACAAGATGACCTTGTTCTCCCAAAAGAAATCTTCCACACAGCGTAAAGCCCGAATAATAACAGGGTCTATAAACTGATATTTTCTTTCCAGGTAGATGTCGAACCATGCCGGATTATTATTAATTATCCGCATCTGTGAAGGGTCTTTCTTGTTCATTATCGCGTAGGCGTAGATGATACCGTTGTAGTCCTCAAAGAACTTATTCAGCTCATTCTGGATTAACGCATTGATCCTTGTATCGTTGTAATACGTATCCTTCACGTCAGTTACTGCCTCTGGGATGAATGGGTGGATAAGTATAGTCTGCTTTGTTAGCCTTCAAAAAGATAGAGAATGCATCAATATTGTTTATCTCGCCTCTTTGCCCAAGACAAAATCGCTTTGCGGTCTGCGAGGCCAGGGAATATTCTCAGTTGACATGATGGCGGTGCAGTGAAAACCACACCGCCTGTTTCAGGTTATCTGGCAATCAGAGCGAACACGCCCCAGCCAAAATATTCCCGGCTATAGGTGACATGACGCTTAGGGGCGACAGACAGTTCCGCCCGGACCTCCTGCGCGAAATCATCATGGGGGTTTTCCGCCAGCCAGCGACGCAGGGTCAGCCACTTCGCGGCTTCGTACCTGTCCCAGCCTTCCTGGTCCGCCAGCACCATTTCCACGATGTCGTACCCTCTTGCGTCGAAAGAGGCGACAAGGTCGGGCAGGGTGAGGAGATCGGCCACGCTGCCCACGCCGCAGGCGACAGCCACCTCGTCCGATACAGGGTCCTTACGCCAGTAGGGTTCGCCAATGAGCATGATCCCGCCGGGCTTGAGACTTTTTGCCAGCAGGTCAATCGTCCCGGCGACACCGCCCGCGATCCAGGTGGCGCCGACACAGGCCGCCACATCGCATTTTTCGTCGGCAACGTAACCGGATGCGTCGTTATGAATAAATTTCACGCTCTCGCTGACGCCAAGTTCCGCTGCGCGCAGCTTTGCCTGTGCGGTGAAGAGTGGGCTCATGTCAATGCCGAGGCCGGTAATGCCATGATCACGCGCCCAGGTACAGAGCATCTCGCCTGAACCGCTGCCGAGATCGAGAATGTGCGTGCCCGCAGTCATACGTAATACGCGACCTAACGTGGCGTACTTTTCTGCTGTAAACGGATTATGAATGCGATGCTCGCTTTCGCTAATCGTAAAAATACGTGGGATATCCATTAGTTAATTCCTTGTATGTCATGCGTATTCGGTGAAACGTTCGCCGTCGCGTGTGCTTTTTCTGCCAGCAACGCAAAAAGTTTGTCCGCGAAGGTCTCGCTGACTGGCCAGTCGGCGCCGGCAGGTCGCTGAAGCACGTTCAAACCTGCGTCAGCAAGCAGGCTGAGGTACTCCTCATCACGCCAGGCCTTCATTTGATTACCGAAACGGGTCGTCCGACCTGTTTCTTCAATTGCCCAGAACAGGGTTGAGCTGGTCCGTGTCTCTTCATCCCAGTCATTTTCTGTCAACAGAAGATGAGGATCGGCAAGAAACAGTCCCTGCGGGCAACGCTGCCAGCTTGCAGGGGCCATGCCCTGACGTTTCACCTCGTCGAAGGTGTGTACTTCCACGAGGAGTTTTCCGCCCGGCGTAAGCCAGCGCGCGCACTGACCGATGAGCTGGGTTGCGTCTGCGGCATTAAAGACATTCAGTTCCCCAAACGTCATCATGATGAAATCGAACGATTCTTGTGGGCGATATGTCCGGACATCCTGCTGAACATAATCAATCTTCAGCCCCGCGGCTTGCGCCTGTTGACGAGCCCATTCGATAGAAGCCGGCGAGAAATCCACGCCGGTACAGCTAAAGCCGCGTTCGGCCAGCAAACGGGTGTAAAAACCGGGGCCGCAACCAAGGTCCAGAATGCGTGCGCCTGAGGGGAGCTGACGGGCAATCCACGCAACCTGTTGTTCAATCACCGACAGTCTGCGGCTGGCCCAGTCATGTTCCTGGGACAGATGGTTTTCCAGCATGCGCTGGCTAAAGTCGGGTTCATCCCAGGGGATTTTGCCTTCATCAGGTGAAAGTCGAATGCGTCCTGAAGCGACAATAACAGCGCTGATATTCATCATCCTCTCCTTAGCGATTATCAGGCTGGGCGCGAACGTGGTTCAGCCCGGTGGTGTTGATGCGGTAAGGCTGACCGTTGACGGACTTGATCAGCTTTTTGGTTTTGAGTTTTTTGAAGACGGCGAGCGTACAGTCGGCGAGCAACAACCCTTCGCGGCTGTAGCATTCAACAGAGGTAACGCGGCCAGAAGTATCGCGGACGTGCGTAATACGTCCACCTTTAGCGAGAACGTGTAGGGTACGTTGTTCCTGACGGGATAAATTCATACTGGAAAACCTGTTTAATCATCATGTGCAAAACGTGCAAACACACAGCGGTGTCCGCATTCGATTTCGGCGCATTGATAATCAGTCCGGCCTGAAAGGTCGGGGAGCTGATTATCAGATGATTACATTCTCCAGCATCAAAGCCTCGGGTGACGTTGAAAGGTATTTACGGAGTGAATGGTAACACAGGTTTTTTGTGCGGATATAGCGAATCCTTTAAAGTGTGATCTCAGCGCGAAACCGCTCAGGCGTTAGCCTGTGCAAACATGTCATTCGCTCCAGGATCCCATGCGGTACCATTACGAATATTGATTGAACGCATATACCCGATGATGACCGCTTTGCTAGTCTCGGCGTATCGCTTTGCCAAAGACAGGGAGTGGCATTGGACATCTTTTTTTAACCCACTGAAAAATATCAAATAAATATTTTTCGTACACAAAGACATGGTTCGTTCAATACGGATCCGAATTTGTACGGGTTAAAAAAGGTACGTTATGAAAGTCACATGGACTGTCACCCCTGTTGGGCACCAGCGCATTGCAAAACGCTGCCCGTCATGCAACATCAAACGAGAGTTCACGCCCGCCGGGGCATTCAGAATCAATTCGCAAAAAAAGAGACTGGACGTCTGGAGTATTTATAAATGTACGCATTGCGAATGTACGTGGAATATCGCTCTGTTCTCGCGGCTCAATGTCAACAAATTAGATCCTGAGCTTTATCGCCGTTTCCTGCTCAATGATGCGGATACGGTTGAAAACTTTACGCATAACAAAGCGATTCTGAAGCGGAACAATGCGAGGCTGTCGGGCAAACCTGATTTTCATATTCAGGAGCAGTGGCCGGTCAGTATTTTCCCTCGACAATGGGTCAGCGTTTGTATCCGGATCCCCCGTGCTTTTCAGGTTAACTTGCTGGCCATCCTGAAAAAGCAGCTTATGCTGAGTTCAGCAGAAATTTATAAGCGAGTCGATTCAGGAGAGATAAACGGGGTGACGAAGAAGATGCTTAAATCAAGGAAGGGGGCATTGGCGGTTTATCACATACACATGCCTCTGGAAACGGTGTATGCCCGCCGCAGAATCGATTTGACGCGTCGTTAACAGGCAGAAGCTCACCTTATGACAATCGTCGCCAGGATGACCCGCGCAGCGGATAGGCTGAAAAAGAGGTGGGCTTCATTAATATCATCATGAAAAGGCGGCTATCTCCTTTCGGAGATAGCTCAGCATCCACACTGATTTACGTTGTATTGCCATGGGCTTTCCTCACGCCGTTGATAGCGAAGAAAATCGGCAAAAGGCACTGGCGGCAGGAAGTAATAGCCTTGCAGAAAATGAATGTGATTGTTGACCAGCCAGCGATGTTGGTACTCATGCTCAACCCCTTCAGCGACCGTGCGTAAACCCAGGATGTTGGCAAGGTGAATAATTGACTCCAGCATCGGAACCCGCTGTTCGCCATCCTTAATATTATTGATAAATGTTTTATCAATTTTGATAATGTCCAGCTCCAGCTCGTTCAGATAGTAAAGATTCGCATAACCGGTGCCGAAGTCGTCGAGGGCGAACAGTACGCCGCGGTTTCGCAGAGAGCGGATGAGTTCTTTAATGGCCGGGGTAATATTCAACGCCTGGTCTTCAGTGATCTCAATCATCAGCTTTATGGGTAAATGTTGGGTTTGCTCCAGAAAATTGAGGCATTCCCAGTAGAAAACAGGGTTGCTTAAGCCGGAAGGACCAATATTAAAAGCGATAAGCAGCTCATTTTTGATGATCCTCTTTGCGGAGATCAGATTGCGGGCGACGGTCGCCATCAGATAGCTGGTCAATTCGAAGATCAGACCGCTGTTGATCGCCAAAGGAATAAACTCTTTTTGCGAAATAGCGTAGTGGTGCCCCTGCGGCCAGCGAGCCAGGATTTCCACACCGCACATATCGCCATTCTGATTAACGATCGGCTGGTAGTAGGGGATGATCTCTTCCTCCACAATAGCCATGCTCAGCCTGCTGGCGTTCAGTTCGTCATAATCAAGACATTGCGCGTTGCCCGGCGAGTCTGTGAAGCCGTTCAATAAGCCGTTTCGGGATAAAAAGATAACTGACTCATTGAAACAACGAAAACCCAGTCGGGCGTTAATTTTATCCCGATACCGGTACAGCGCTTTCGGACTCACAGCATTCGCGACGCAAAAATTATTCAATTCCCCTCGGCTAAAAGAGGCATTGAGCATTTCTTTTTCAAAATGCGTTAAGCGGAAATGGGCAACCGAGAGATTTTCGAGGCTAAAGGTGGATTCATGGCTCGCTAATGCTTTCTTATGTAATGCGTTTATCACGCTATTCACACCCAGTTTCGCATCTATAGTGTCGACATTTTCATAACCGCGATGAAAGCAGTCGTGCTTACTCATCTTTAGGACAATACTGTGTATGTGGTTAAATAAGCTGCTGTTTTGTTGGATCCACTTGTTGACGAAAAATAAAGGCAGTCTGTTGTCGATGATCAACAAACAGGACTGATATTGCGGTAAGTGTTGCTGTCTTTCATTGGTTACTGACTGAACATCAACCAGTACTAAATTAGGTAACCAGGACTTAATTCCAGAAAAAAGACAGATGTCATAACTTAACAGGAAAATTTTTTTAGTATTCATAGCTATTACCAGCGTGAATTTATTGTATAGCGTCTACCTCGTCTTCCGGGAGAAAGTGATAAAACGCGAATTTTCTCTTTTTAATAAATACAAAGCAGCGATAGAGTCTGACTCTTATCAACAAAATCAGGGTGTTACGAAAATTACAGGCACAAATGAGATATAAAACTCAAAACATAAATTTTTCTTGAGTATAAAAAATATAACCCCTGTGTTTTAGTGTGTTTTAAAAGTTTTACCAAAAGTGCAGTTGACCATACAATTGACTTAAAAATACTCAAGGAGCTTCAGAAAAATCTATAAATTTTTTTTGTTAAAGGGAATGAAAATCATTGTTTAAAATTAACTATTCCGTTATAGACCTTACACACTCAGGTTAATTGCCATGAGATTTTTCATACTGATGCCGCGTAATAAGGTGTTATTACTGCGTCCTCTGGCAAGCCTTACCCACAGGATGATACCTGTTTAATGCGACGATAAATTTTCTGTTATTTGCTCTCAGCTGAGCGCTGTTGAATGTTTCTCCTGGCAGGAGATAGCGCATTTCAGCCTCATCATCCGTCGAGTGGCAACCCTGATGAAGAATGATTTTAAAAAACGTGTTACCGGTATTTCTCAGTATTCCTCTCTGTTCATCAAGGTGATACTGGAAGTTAATTTTTCGTGGCCGAACGACAAGGATCGTATCAATTGCGACCGCGGGTATCGCTTCGCTCTTCTTGCCATGTTCGCGATCGGTTAACAGGGTAACAGGGAGCTCGCGAAACAGTATGCGGTAATAGCGCTCCGTTTCATCCGCAGGACCACGATAAAAGATCTTGAAGAACTCACCAGACTCGGGCGCCAGTGAGAAATTTAACGGCGTAAAAAGCAGTTCGCCATCGGCAATTGGGCTTCGCTTTTCGCCCCCGGGCCCCGGCTTGTCGATTTTCACCGCGCTAATGCTGTAAACGTTTTGTTTATCACTATCGTTGTAGATCCGCTTGCTGATAAAGGACTTATCGGCAGGCATTTCATAAATAGTCGACTCAAGATAAACAGCATGGACCGGAAAGACCATCAGCATGATTGCCAGCCACAGACCTCGTTTCCCTGTTTGAGCGCGTTTCATGGCGTTACGCCCAGCCAGTTTGCCGTGACTTTAATTTCACCGGTTGCGCTGACCACCCCTTCCCAGTCCGCCCCGGCAACGGTAAGCATTGAACGTGAATCATTCATGGGAAATAACAGTGTCAGACCGGTGGTAAAAAAACTGCCGTCATCAGTATTATTCACATCCCATGGTGTTTGTTGCCACTGTGCGTCGGCCATCGAAATCGGCGCTTCGTTACAGCTGTTACGCTTTTGTATTACCCCGCCCGACTCACTGTTGTATTGCAGGTAGGCGGGAACAGGGACAGTAAGCCCGTCCTGCGCCGACTGAAACAGGCAATACGGCACGCCATTGACCGTGGTGCTGTCGCCGATAACCTGCGCGGTAATGGTATCGGCCTGCCGCGGCCCGGAAACGGTAACGGTGTAATTCATTTCTATAGGATCTGCATCTCCAATCGTGCCGCTGCCCTGTGCCGATGTCGTGTTATCAGTGGAGGTAATGCTGATGCCATATTCTTTCGGTACGATATTGAGCTGTAACGAAGGCGTAAACTGGTAATAGCCAGACTCCGGCGTTAAGCTATTGTAAAAGCCAAACGTGAAGGGTTGGCTATTGGTTATGCTTAACCCTGAGTCGACAAGGCCTTTCAAAAACGTTTTCGACAGAAAAATATAGATATAGTCTCCGGAGGTCGTCAGCACATTGTAATAGGCGGTGGTTGCACTGTAGTTATACCAGTTTGAACCGTTACCTGAATACTTGACCGCTGATGCCGCAGGGGTAAAGCCCAGCATCGCCGAGTCGATATAGGCTCTGAACGTCAGCGACGCTGTGAGGTTCGATGTTTGCTGGAGATCATAGCTCACCATCTTACAAATTACGCCATCGACACTGCTCACCACACCCAGTTCACAATAGCCGGAGTCCTTCGTAATACTCGGCGTACCATCACTGGCAATCCACAATTCCTGAAACGCGTTTGTCGACTCGAGCGATAAATGACCTATTTTATTAATGGTATAAGGCCGGATATACCAGTTACCGCTGCTTTGGTCTTTACAACGCGCACCGGCGGCATAGTCATAATCCACCGTGGTGCGACAAAAATTCAGTTTCAGCGTTTCCGACGCGCCGACAGTCATTGAGCGAAAATAGTCAAATGCCGAGTCAGTAAATGAAGCAAAACCATAGTATCCGCCAGCGATGCCCGCCCCGGTCGCTTTCGTATGGTAAAAGCCATATTGATCCGTTAAATCAGCCGCAATATAACCAGAAGAAGGGCAATTCGCGCCCGTTGTACAGCGAATGCCGTTAAAGGGTTCACTCACCGGCGAATCGTCAATCCACATATCCCGATAATAGCTGGTACTGCTGACCCAACCCACGATACCCATATAGCCAAGACTGACCTGGTTGTTACCGTATTTCACCCAGGTGTTTGAACCACTTATGCGCGGATCCAGCGAAGATGGCGTTATAAAATATTCGTTATCAATATTGTTTTCGATAAATAAAATATTGCTGCTCACCGCAGCCTGCGTTGATGCTGTTAATGCCCAGAGAGAAGGGGATACTGACGCCAGCGCGCAGCCAAGAATAAGGTGGAGTGTTTTGTTCATCAATTTAGCCTCACCGTTGTGCCATTGAGGTTTGCGCCGTACATTTCACGTCGCCTACCCATGCCGCGCCGCGCGCTTTGTCCAGATCGAGATCGGCTTCACACAGGCTGCCATTCGCCGAAACAAGAGTGATTACTGGATATTTTTTATCAATATCAATGGCGAATTCACCTTTTGCGTCGGTGCGCGTTTTGCCGATATGGTTATGAATATCGGTATTCGTCGCCAGTTGGCCGTCCGGGTAGCGGATGCGACCAAATACCGTAACCATGCTTTTTATTTCCGGGTTGATCACGCCGACGTTGCCCGGATAAAGCGTCAATTCCTGGGTACGCCCGGAAACAATATCGAAGCTGTCTTCTGAATTTCTGTCATTGAGTATTTCCATTCTGTATTGCGCATAGGGCGGCAGGGCGATGAAGTTTGACTTACCGCTCAGGAGATAATGACGATTGTTAATTTTGGCCGCCAGTTGCCCTTCGCCAGCCAAATCGGTGTTGACGATGATCCCTGCGCGCTGGCGTTCCTGGCTCAGCGCCACGTTTTTCCCGCTCCATGCCACCGACCCCTGTGACGAAAAGTTCATATTCGTCGAATTATCCGCCGCGCGCGTAACGGACAGCATTCCGGAATTGTATTTCGTGGCGTAACTCATATTACCGTTAAGCGAATAATTATTATCGTAATGTTGTTCGCCGCTCAGGCGCGTCGAAGCAGACAGCCCAACTGACCGGATGGCGCCTTCAGTAAACTGTTTGCGCGCGCTGAGGTTCCCCTGGGTGCTGCCGTAGCGGTCCCGCGAAACGCCCATACTTAACCAGGAAGCCAGAGGTAATGAAAAATCCAGGCTGACGTAGCGTTCCTGCCGACCATCATCATTTCTATTGTTGTAGTAATAACGCTGGATCCCGGCGCGGAGCCCTACCGTGGCGTATCGGCCAGAATACAGGGTGGTGCTGTAATCCAGGTTCCGGTACTTGTTGCCAGAATAGCGATTTTCCGTCTGGCTTAGCGTTAACGAACCGCCGTGGGGAATAAATTTTCCGAGATTAAGCGTCCCGCCGACAGAATAGTTATCGCGCTCCTGGACCGGTAGCTGGTCGCCAATTTTACTGTCCTCGCGTGACGCCCACAGCGACCCGTAGCCACCGGGGATCGTCACATTGATATTACTGACGTTTCGCCAGGAAGAATCGTTAGCGACAAGCGTCTGATTGCCGAGGCTAACGTACTCATTCACATTGAGCGTCACATCGGTTTCGTTGACCGCGTTGTTGCCAAAACCGTAAACGGTCGTTTTCAGATTTAAGCCAGACAAAATGGCCAGCGTCATTGATGCGGCGCCGCCTGCGATCCAGGTTTGCTCACTCCCTTCATCCCGGTAGTGATTGCGTTTATAACTCACGCGATCGTAATCCAGCGAGCCGCCGAAGAGTTGCCAGTTCAACCCCTGTATTCCGGCGGTTTGCTGTCGGGCGAAGATTTTATTCACCCGGCTGACGCGGCTGTTTACCGTTCGGCCATTCACCACCACCTCGACCGTGACGTCATATACGCCGTAAGGAAAACGGCTGGTGTCGATTTCATAGCTGCCCATATTAAAGTTCTGTACGCTCAGCAGTCGCCCTTCTCTTAATACGTGGACTTCACCTGCCGCGGGCAAAAATACGGTAATTGGGGTTAAGGAGAGGGAATTTTTCTCAATAACCGTACTCCCTTTATTGCCGTAGCTAACGCCGTAAATTTTACCGCCATTTAACGCGTTCAGGCTGGCTACAGACTGCACGTTCCATGTATCAAGCATACCCAATGCCAGCCGATAGCCCTGGTAGTCGCGTTCGTACATCGCACGGTACAGTTTGCTGGTGTTATTGCTGTCGCCAATCCCATAGAACGAGCCATTAATATTTAAATGGTGCTCACGTAATGAGGCCGTATTATCAATAGTAAGATAACTTCGCGAGCTGTTGCCGGTTCGATAATCGTTGTAATACGTCCCGACGTTGTAGTTCAGCACGTTGGAAAGCGTCTCGACGCTGGAGGGGCCAAGCAGACTGCTTCGGGCAACGATGGCCTCCGTCAGTGCATCCTTACTGACAATCATTTCCAGATGAAAGGAGGCGATATTCAGCTTCAGGCGTGCATCAGCCGACAGATCGATAACGGTGTTATCGCGAAATTTCACATCGCGAAGGCCTTCCACCATGATGCGGGTTTTTCTTGATAACACGGCGTTGTCGGGTAATTCCGCAATGGCAATTGATTTCACGGTAATGCTGCCATCCGTGAGCGAGATGATCGCATCGGCAATTTTCTGCTGACTTTTTTCGTCAGTCTCATTGTAACGAATATAAACCGGAACGGTCATTCCCTGTTCCAGAGAACGCGAGAAAGCGCCTGGGATAATATACTTACCCACTTTCGTCGGCGCTGAATAAACGATAATCGGTGTCAGCACTATTAAAAGGGTAACGCTTCCCCTGACAAAATATTTCATTGTCATTCGCTTCCTTACATTCCGGTGTAGAGTATTTATCCGTATTAATCCGATTACGGTGTATTATTTGACCGTTATAAATCGCTTGCCGTGCCAGATCCCAATATGTGAACGTGAATGGTTTACGTCGGTATATTGCAGTTTTATTTTTGTTCCCGGCATGACGTAATAACGCTCGCGGCAACCTTTGCCATTCTCGCGTGCCTTGTCTTTACAGGCGCCATACGCGATGACCCGAAAGGAGACATTGCCGGTATTGCTAATAACGTCACCGCTGCGGCTGTAATTAAAATTTTCTTTACGCGGCGCGACGACCAGAATGGTGCCAATCTGCGCGGAAGCGGTAGCTACCGCCATTTTATTGGCTTTGGTTTCAGCATTTTCACTGACCGGCTCGTCAACCCATTGCAGACGATAATAGCGTTCGGTGTCGTCCTCCGGACCTTTATAGAAAAAACGGAACACATCCGTCGCCTGTCCAGGGAGGATAAGATTCGCGGGTGTGGACAGCAGTTCGCCGTTATTCGCTGGTTTAATCTCGACGCCATCCGCAAGGGGCGATGACAATTGTTTTACCGAGACGCTAACAAAGCGGGCGGAATCCGTCGTATTGGTGATCTCTTTCGATAATGAACTCTCCGTGGACGTCATTATCGACGTGATATCACCGACGTTAATTGCCCAACCTGAAAAGGGTGCGAAAACACCTGTGAAAATAGCGGCGGTAAAATATTTCTTCATGATAATTGTCCCTGAAAAATTCGGGAGAGTACTCTCCCGAATTCGTTATCATCACGATTAAGGCGTCGTGGTCGGCGTCGTCCAGGTTGCGTTGAACTGAACTTTCACATCACCGCTCCAGTAGCCGTCCGGCAGAGTGGAATAGTCGGTTACCGGGGTGGTGCCGTCGACCGTTGCGGAAGCAATGGTAAATTTGAAATTAGACTGATCGCTGACGCGCTCAGTGCCATTGTATGCGCCTTCCGCCAGCAGGTTTTCCAGGCCAGAGGTTTTAGATTTATTGACCAGAACGGTTTCGCTGGCGCTGGAAAGCGCGGTGCCATTCCACGCAACGCCTACGTCAAGCGTTGACGCATCGCCGCTGGCGTTGGTCAGCGTATTGCTAATAACCTGAGCAGTCAGTTCAAAGTCAGTCGCGGTGTCCTGACCCTGAATGGTAATATCAAACGCGCCGTCCTGGGAATTAAACGCATTTAACCCTTCGGCGTACTGAAAGGTCAGGGAATTAAGCGGGGTAACGACCAGCATACTTTTGGTATCTTTCGTTGCCGTAGCATCCCATGAGGCGGTCGCAGAGGCCGTTACATCAGCCGTCGCATTTGCTGCCGCAAAAACAGAAGCCAGAGAGGCAACCAGTAATATTTTTTTCATTTTTGTCTTCTCCTAAGAACTTATTCTCTGCGGGCGTCTGTTTATAAAATGGAAGCCAGCAGATCCTTTATTTGCGAACAACAATTGCCGCGATAAAAATTATCTTTTGAAATATATGTGTACTCAACAGTCGATAAATTTTATGAATAATAAAAAAGCCAGGAATTTTCCATTCAATAACGGCGATAAAGGGTTTTGTGTAGTATCTTTGTTTGGCAGAGAAGTTTGTATTAGGTTTTTTCTCTAAAAATAACACTGAAATAGATTTTTGGCCTGTTTTGACTTTTTGATTAAAATCAAAAAGTCAGTGAGCGCAAAGACCAGGAAATTTCTTATAAAACATAATGATACAGATTTATAACGCAAACGTTTTTAAATGCTTATTTTTTGTTAAAAATATGATAAATTTTATTTAAGATCGGAAAATTCTTATGTTTTTCGGGAGAACTGGAGAATATTCCGATATTTGCGCGTGTTTTTATGTCGCAGGCTGTTACTGATCAAGAGATTTATAAACGTCAGAAACAGTTTGAGGTGGGCAGAAAATGACACTCCGTGTCGTGACGGACGGGAATCCTTTAAAGCAGACTCTTTAACCCCAGATAACTATGTAGCGTGACCGTTCGGACGCGATGCAGACTAATGAGTCCAAGGTGTTCAAGCGCTTTTAATGACCGACTCACTGTTTCTATTTTAAGTTCCAGATAACTGGCGATATCTTCCCGGGAATAAGGCAGACGCAGCGTCGTTTCCGGACGGCCAATTCGCAAATGCATTTCATAGAATTCCACCAGAAAGGCGGCAAGTTTCGCGTCGGCATGTTTATTGGCGTAGCGCTGAAGCTTTTCCACCATAAAGCCGCTGTCATGGCTGAGAAATTTAATCACCGACGCCGCAACCGTAGGGTCGTTAGCGGCGGTTTCAAGTAAGCGGGAAAGATTGATATGACATATCTCGGCAGCCGTGGCGGCTTTAAGTGTCGAAAGATAGCGTCCATCGTTTATCGCATCGAGCGCCATGATGTCGCCTGGCAGAAAGAAACGACTGACCACCGCCTTGTTATTCATTTCTACCTGAGCGGTGCAGTACCCCTCATGAATAACAAACAGCGACGCTGCCGGTTTTCCCTGTGAGGCGATGATATCGCCTGGCGCAAATCGTCTTCTCTTGTCGATCAACCCTCGTTCATTGTTACGGTCAATCGCGGTGCCTTTAGGACAGAGGGAACAGTGACGGGGAGGGAAAGGATTGCCGAGCGGCATGATGGAAATTCTACGTTCTCGCTTTTCCGGTTTCACGCAACAACTCCTGAGGCAAAGAGGGGGATTTTATCGCATCACCGCGCCGGGACAAGGGAATCGGCATCACTCCAGGAATTTTCATTGCGGGTCGTGATTATCTCACGCGCAAGGTTCGCCACGGATGAGGCCGCAATGGGCCGACGCCTTATGCGTCGGCTTTATCTTCACACACGTCCCGTTCCTCGCGCTTTCGCAGCATCAACGCCTCCAGTTCCATTCCGTTCACCGGCGGGGAAATAAGGTAGCCCTGAAAACGATCGATACCCAGCGCCTTCAGCATCCTGAACTTTTCGTCGCTGTCCACGCCTTCGGCAACGCAGCGGCTGCCGGTCAGCTTGCAGTAATAATGCAGACTTTTGATCAGCGCCAGCGCGTGGGGATCGTGCTGCATCTCGTTAACAATGCTCATATCCAGCTTGTATT
Source organism: Citrobacter sp. 50677481 (assembly GCF_001463265.1). NCBI lineage: Bacteria > Pseudomonadati > Pseudomonadota > Gammaproteobacteria > Enterobacterales > Enterobacteriaceae > Citrobacter > Citrobacter sp. 50677481. The sequence continues at coordinate 77,180 of NZ_LNHZ01000018.1, read as the reverse complement.
CGTTAAAGCGGATCTGTCTGACCGGAAAAAACACGCTACCCTGCGAATAACAGTCGTCCAGCGCAATACGAAAACCGAGCCGCTGTAATTCTGCAATGTTGGCGGCGGCGTGAGCCTGTAACCGGAAATCAATGGTTTCAGCAAATTCCAGTACCAGCCTGTCGACATGTCGGGGCTGGCGCAACTGTTGACGTGCGGTTTCCAGCATGCGGGGAAGATGGATGTGACCGGCAATCGCTCGCGGTATGTTAATGGAGAAATAAAACGAGCCTGGATAGCGATTGATCTTCTGCACGGCCTCCTGCAGAACAAAGGCGGTGAGCACCAGCCAGGCATAGTCGGCCTGTATCTCTGGCAAAAACGCGCCGGGCTGGAGAATCGTCCCGTCGCGCCGCCAGCGCGAGAGGATCTCCATACCCTGTAGCCGCTGTTCGTCATCCACGATGGGCTGGAAAACCGGAAAAAGATCCCGGCAGTGGATTGCATGCACAAACTCACGCTCAAAAGCAGAGAGATCTTCGCCGTCTATTTTATTCTGCGCGGTCACCGGGTGACCGGGAAAATTCGCCGCCAGCTGCGGGTGATGTTCCGCCATCTTTTTCAGTCCTGAAGTTCTCTGGTTATAAAGGGTTTTTTGGCTCACGCCACGGTGCAGCGCCCGTTCCGCAATGTTGGCGCCGTGCAGTAAATCGAGAATGGTGATCAGTTCCGGTTTGCTGAGGCCGGCGGCGGGTTTATGGCGAATCAACGCCTCCTTTTCCGCCAGCGTCGGCAGGGGCGGATACGCCTGTAAAGCGTGACCGCGAAGCAGCGCCGCAATACAGCGGGCGGGCAGGTCGGACGAGGCGGCGCGCACTTCGGACAGCAACGCGCGGTCGGCGACAAGATGAAGAAGCGTGTGCCACAGCCAACCATTCGGACAGCGGCTGAGGATCAGCATCGGCAACGGCGTGGCGGCCTGATCCAGCAGAAGGGCCGCCTGTTGCAGCGTTGTGAGCAGCCAGAGAGGATCCTCCGGTAAAAACACCACTATCCGGCGTGCCGACGCCAGCGCCGGCAGCGGCGTCATCACCAACGTTTGCGGATGCAGACGCGTCAGATGCCCACGCTCTGGCGTCATCATTCTCGCCACTCCCTCGGCAGCGAACGCGCAGGGCGACAGAACATAATCCTGTCGTAACCCGCCTGCGTTACTGATAAACAAACGTCACCCCAATGATTGACTGTACGTTGCCTGCCGTGACCTGTCCGCTGGTGCGTGCGTAGTTGGCGGTGAGACCGAGACTGACGGCGGAGGTGCTTACCGTACCCAAAGAGACCGTACTGTTGGCGGGCACGATGCTGCCGTTGCGGGTAAGCTGAACGCCCACTCCTTTCGCCGGCGTGGCCGAGGCGGTATTGGTGAAGATCGAGTTTGCGGCATCCGCGGTGGCGCCGGAAAGGTAATACGCCAGATTCTGGCTTTGCGCGCAGTAGACCGTTAGCGGGATTGCTACAGAGCCGGGGTAGTCGGGTAGCGTCACCGTCACGTTGCGGGCCGAAACGTCGCAGCCGCCGGTGGGCACCACCACGTTGTTGTTGGCGTAGATGTTCCAGATAAACTGAAAGTCGTCGCTGTTTTTGTCGTTTCGCTGGCGAAGGATCAGCTTTGCGATAAGCGTACCCGCGCTGATCGCCACCCCGCCAGCGGAACTGATGGGCGTCAGGTAGAGAATGGTCGGCCACGGCTGATCGGTTTTCGAATTGTAGATGATCCGCGCGGTTTCGCTGGTGGTCGGGAACGGATAGCTGGTGCCATTATATTTGACGGTACCGGAAAAGCTCGACAAAACGCCGCCGTAGGCGGAACCCTGCTGAAGGGTCACATAGTCGGTCATGCTTTCCGGGTAGTCGTTATGACAAAAAATCTGCGTTGAAAGATCCACCACCAGGTTTTGCCCGACGTTGACGGCAGGCGCGAGATTGACATAGACATTAGCACTGCCGCCGCCAATGGGGATGGTCGTTCCGTTGGCGGTTTTACAGGCGAAGGACCAGGCGTTGAGCGACCAGCCCAACAGCAGCAGGGTGGTAAGTAGGGCGAACACTTTTTTCATCAACTTTTTCTCCTGCTCAGGCATAGGTATAAGTCACGTTAATCACCGCCTGAATCGTCCCCTGGGTCGCACCGCCGTTCACCGAGAGCGCTCTAACCTGCAGGGGAAAACGGGCGGACTGCGAGGCGTCATCCACCTGTACTGATTTTGTTGCGCCGGTGTTCAGGGTATTGCCGCTGTCGTCCTGTAATTCGAGCTGGATATTGCTGGCGGTGCCCTGGTTTTTGTAATAGCCGGTGCTGTCAGCCGTACCGCTGAAGCTGGCGACCACGCGCGAGGTGCCAACCGGACAGTTGCTGAGATCGAGCGCCACGCTGTGCCATGCTGAAGACGATCCGGCAGACACCAGGCTGAAGGTGTAAAGATCGCCAAGATCGACGGTGGCATTGACGGTAGAGACCGTGCAGGGCTTCGCCACCACCTTGCCGTTTACCGTGATGGTCACGTCGGCGGCGTGCGGCGTTGGGGAGACCGCCAGCAGTACCGTTAACAGCCAGCCGGATTGAAACCATTTCATCAGAGCCTCCGCTTACTGAAATTCGAGAGTAAATGTTGCTGTCGCGTTAACGTGTCCCGGCGTTACCGGCACCTGTGTCGCCATCAGACGGGCGTAAAAATTCAGCGTGTTAGGCTGTCCGGGCGTCAATGTGGTCCACGGAATAGCGGAGGAAGCGGCGTTGAGCGGCAGCGACGTCTGCTGGCCATTGAGGATCTGCACGCCCATTCCCGCCGCCGCTGACGCGCCGCTATCAAGCTTTAACAGGCTGGTGTTGTCGTTATCGGCGACGCCGACAAAGCCCACCTTCACCGCGGTTACTGAACTGCCGCAGGGGGACAGTACAATCCGAAACGGCACCAGCGGCGTCGTCGCGCCGACGCTGCTGAACTGCTTCGCGGCGTTATCCAGCAGGTCGACGGTGAAATCTTTTGATTCCCCCGCCACGGCGCAGGCGTTGTCTCTGACGTAGCCGCTGATGGTGATCGTGCTGTCAGCGGCCCGGGTGTTCGCGGCGACCAGCGAAAGCACCGCGACCAGCAGGTAAAAGCGTTTTTTCATCTTCATGTCCTTAACGGCATACCGCCGTGAGCTGGCTGAGCAACTGTTGCTGGCTTTCGGCGGGGAGACGGTAGTCCGCCGCACAACTGGCGTTCGCGCCGTCGCCCCATTTCACCCGCACGCGCCCCGCAAGCGGCATTCCGCTCAGATAAACCTGGCCGTTATCGGCAACGATGCTGCCGCTCTGGTTGATTTCCGATGTCACCATTGCGCCAAAGGGAACCGGTTTGCCGTTGTGGATCAACGTCATCAGTAGCTTCATCCCGACATGGGCTTTAAATTCCGCACGGACAATCGCACCGTGTGTCGGCACGACGCTGACCACCGCGTCGTCAAGATCGACATTGTCCGCAAGGGTGTTGGTGTCCAGCGCGACGCGGTTTTCCCGGTATTCCGTGGCGTACGGCAGAACGGCATAACCGCGCCAGTCGGTGCGGACACCCGTCTGGTTTTCCACTTTCGCGCCTTCCGCGCCCGGCGCTTTCACCAGCACCACCGTGTCATTTAGCGGCTGGCTGAACGTCACGCCGTTGGCATGCGCCAGCACGCCGCCGCTCATGCCGTAGTAGAGCTGTTTAATGCCGTCGCTACGGCTATAGCCGACGTTGGCGTTGCCGTAGCCGCCGCGATAGCTCAACGCGGCATAGCCGCTGCCGCCGCTGTTGCCCTCGCCGCCGCCCGCGTAGCCGGTCTGCACGCTGTAGCTCAGGTTATTGTCTTCCAGTAGCGTGCCGTACAGCCCTGCGAGGTTGGTCATCCGACCGTTAAGATCGTCGGACATGCTGTAGCTGGCGCTGGCGTGGCGCCAGACGGATTTGCTGTCGGATCGCAGCCAGTGACTGAACGGGATATTGACGTTGATGGCCAGCATCTGATCGCGTCCGTCCTGCCAGGCGTTTTTGGTCAGGCTGTAGCTCAGTGTCCAGTTGATGTCGTTAATGGCGGCGTTCAGTCCGGCCTGAAACTGTTCGTCGGCGCTGTCGTTGCCCCAGTAAGTCTGATGGCTGCCGCTCAGATAGAGCGTGGCGGTGCGGCCTAACTGCTGAGTGACACTGACCTGCACCTTGCCGCGCTTGTTATAGGCAAGGTTGTAGTAATCGGTGAACGTGGGCTTCACCTGAATCACGCCATCCTGGGTCTGCACGTCATAGCCGCTCATCCGCTTGTAGGTGGTGTCGGCAAAGCTGTAATACCCCTGCGTGGAATAGCGATAGCCCACCAACTGAATGTTGGTGCCGACATCGGTGAGCGACTTGTTATAGAGAAAACGGACCGACTGACCCTGATGTTTACTGTCATCGGGCAGGGTGGAATTGGCTTGTGTCACGTCAACCGACAGCGCGCCCAACTCTCCCATGTTTTTACCGACCCCGAGATTGAAGGCGCGATAGCGATCCGCCAGTTGGGTGCCGCCATACAGCGTCCAGCCAGCCGGAAGCCCGTGCAGCAGGGTGCTTTGAAAGAATTTAGGTTCTTCCTGCTGATCGTTACCGCTACGGTATTCCCCGGCGGTGAGGGCAAAACGGGTATGGCCTTCACGTTGCAGCACCGGAACCGACGAATAGGGCACGGTGAAATTCTGGCTGCTGCCATCGGCTTCTTTGATCGTGACCTGCAGATCGCCGCCGTTGCCAGCCGCGTAGAGATCGTTAATGGTGAACGGACCCGGCGGCACCGTGCTGTGGTAGATCTCATAACCGTTTTGTTTGACGGATACCTGCGCCGTCCCGCGGGCAATACCGTGGATCACCGGGGCAAACCCTTTTTGGCTGTCCGGCAGCATGTTGTCGTCAGAGGCCAACTGCGCGCCACGGAAGTTAATCCCGTCGAAAATATCGCCGTTGGTGTAACTGTCGCCAAGCGTCAGTCGTGAACGTAAAGGCGTGATATCCCGCTCCAGCCAGGTGTTGACGTGCTGCCACCTGTTTTCATTACTGGATGCACTTCCGCCGCTGCTGTAGCTCCAGGTGGTGTTATCACGCAAACGCCAGGCGCCAAGATTCAGCCCGCTCTGCAAGTTCAGATACGCGTAATGACTGCTGCCGCCGACATCGTTTTCGACATTATTACCCGTAAAGTTGTAGTTCAGCAGCCCGGCGGTGATGCCGTTATCCCACATTTCCGGCGGGATATAACCGCGCGCCTGGCTTCCCATAAAGGCCTGAGGGATGGTCAGGTACAGCCGCTGTTGCCCCACGTCTAAACGGGCAGTGGCGTCTTTAATCATCCCGGTTAACGGCACGCAGGCGTCAGCCGCCAGCGTGTTGATGTCACTGACGGCTGCGGCGTTCAACCCCATACTGACAAGCTGGCCGCGCGTCAGGCATGGCGCTAACCCATGACCATTTTCGCTGGCATTGAAGGTGACGTCGCGGGTGGTCATATACCCATTGTTAAGGTAAATATCCACGCGATACGTGCCCGGCGGCAGTTCCTGCCCCTTTTCGAAGCCGGAAAGATCCGCCACGGCCGCAGGGTCGTCCGCCAGAAAACGCGGGTTAAAATAAAGCTCCGCTTGCGCGGAAAATGAGTGCGAGGCAAGCAAAAGGGCAAAGGGGAGCAGCGCCTGTGCGCCAGCCAAACGCGTGGCGTCATACCGCCTACGCCGGGACCCCAAACGTTCGAGTCCAAATTTCAGATATGACATAGTCCCTCCGGTCCGAAATCGCCCGGCTGTCAGTTCTTTTTTTGTTCAGGGGATCTCGCTGGTTTCCCCGTTCGTCGTTATTGCATTGCGCCTGTCATACGCGGCGTCAGCGCGCCATAATCATTTATGGTCTTGTAAGTAATCTCGCGACCCGCATCGGCCGGTAACTTCACCTGGGCTTCGCCCATCGGTGGGACCAGCGCGTTTTCCAGCACCCTGGTGCCGGCATTGAGTTCGGTGACCGTCAGGTAATAAGGCGTCGGGTTAATCAGCGTTAGCGTGCCCGGCGCGCGGCGAAATCGCAGCTTTGCTGGCGCCTCATCCGGCGACATCGCCAGTTTGGCTGGACGGTAATAGAGCTTGATGCGGCTAATGATCGCCAGTTGCAGGGTGTTCTCGCTGAGCTTCGACTTGTCCATCGACGGAATCGCTTTTACGTTCATCCAGAACAGGCTTTCCCGGTCTTGCGGCAACTGATTATTGGTCGCGTCAAGAATGCGTAAGGTGTTCTCTTTCTTTCCCTGCATGGCAAACAGCGGCGGCGTGACCACAAAGCGTCCGTCCTTCGCGCCGTCGGCGTTTTCCACCCACGACTGGATCAGATACGTGCTGCTGTCGTCATTGTTGGTGACGGCGAGCTGAACCTGTTTCTGGCCCGCCGGATAAATCACCCGGGTCGCGCCCAGCGCCACGCCTGCGTCAGCCTGAGAAGACACGCCCAGGGTGGCGACCAGCAGTAACCCGGCCAGCAGGCCGCGCGTCATAGCCCATGTTTTGTTCATGTTTACCCTTGTTATACTCACCGTCGTTTCCTGTATTCCGTTTCTCTGCGGGTTAATTACTGGTAGGTCAAAGAGAACCAGGCCTGGGCATTCGCGGCCCCCCCGGTTACCTGGCGTCCGGTTGAACGATACTTCGCGATGAAATGCAGCGTCGTTGGCCCGGAATAAAGTCGTGTCCAGCTCAGCGGCGGACTGTTAAGAGGCACCAGACTGCCGTCTTTATCGAATAACGCGATGCCGATCCCGGTCGCGATCCCGGGTCCTTCACCCACGGAGAGCACGTCGGGATTTTTACCATCGGCTACGCCATGAAACGCCACGCCGACACGTTGGCTTACCGAAGTGCTGCAATCCTGAAGATGAATATCAAAAGGCACCGGGTCCGTATCTTCACCTGGCGCATGAAACCGATTACTGCTGATTTGTCCCATCTGTACCGTCATCTGCCTGTCGCCTGCCTCGACGCGGCAGGATTCGGCGATAATGACCCCCTGAAAACGTAAGTTCCCGCCGGGTAACGTCACATTCCATTTGTTCCCGGCCAGCGCGCAAACGGGAAACAGAAGGATCAGCAGACCTGATTTCATCCATTGCATCGTTATCACCTCAGTCCTGTTGCGGATAACGGGCCGTCCTGGCCCTGAATGCGTCCCTGTCAGAGGGATTATTCGTACTGAACTTTGAAGGTTGCGTCGGCGTTTGCGATACCCGCAGTCGCAGCGCCTGTCGCGTAGTAACGCGCCTGGAACGGGATGTTGGTCGGGCCGTCATTCAGGGCTGTCGCCGCGCTAAAGGTTGCGCCGTCCAGCGCCAGCGGGGTGCCCTGGCTGTCGAGGATCTGCACGCCTACGTTGGTTGCGCTACCAGCTGCGGAGTTTTGCAGCGCCAGTACGGTGGTGTTGGTGGCGTCAACCGCTGCGCCAGAGAACGCAACAGACGCTTTGGTGGCGACGCTGGTATCACAATCAACCAACTGAATGTTGAAGCCCACTGCGGAACTGGTGCTCCCCGCCGTCGCCAGTTTTGCTGAACGCACCTGGCCCAGACGAACGGTTTGATCGACAGATCCGGCATCAACGGCGCAGGCTGCGTTAACGACTTCCCCTTTAAAATGTACTGTACCGCCGTTCACCGTGGTGGTATCGGCCAGAGCCGCCGCGGAGGTCAGGGACAGTGCTGACATAGCAACGATTGCCAGTGTTTTAATTTTCATGTTGTTTTCCTTTAAACAAAATCGATGTAACGAACCGAAATGGGCAGTCGTTGTGCCTTCCAGGCATTCCCTATTTCAGCCGAATGGTGCGACTGCCGGTTCTGCACAGTTTTCACCCAATTTATGAGACAATTGGGGCCATTTTGACTCATCGGGATAAATGGCTTTTGGATGGTTTTTTTGTGGTGTTTTTTAATTTTTTGTATTGGTGTTTAATGTTTTTTAAGTGTAAAAAACTGATATTTTAATTTGTTCAGCAAGCGCGAGCAGGAAAGACGTGAGAAGACAAATCGGTGAGAAGCCATCCGTCGGAGAAGAATGTTGTGAAAAAAGACTTAATATAATGATTGGTTAATCAATGAGATAACATGTAATTTGAGATAAATCTTAACTTGTTAGTTGCAATGCTTAACTAAATTTTTTTATGATATAAACAGTTTGGCCCCAATTGACCTGTTCGTTCTACGATTTTCTTTTCCTTTTCAATGATTTAGCTTATTTCTTTTTCCCTTGTGAAATTTCGTCTATCAGATTGTTTCTCTCCCATAATCCGGCAAAACGCGCGGCATTACTGGCGGTATAACGCACGGTATGGCGAATATTGCGATGGCCGAGATAGTCCTGAATAAGTCGCGTGTCCGTCCCCCTTTCGGCAAGTTCATAACCGCAGGCGTGGCGGAGCATATGGGGATGGGTATGGGTGACGGTACCGGCATCAATTCCGGCCGCGCGAATGATGCGATACGCCTGCTGACGCGACAGTGGCGTACCCCGGCGGGAAATAAACACTGCGTCGGTGCGGCCTGCCCCACGCCAGTTCGCGCGCTGTTGGCTCCAGCGTTCGACGGCTTCGCGTTCATCAAAGCGCAGCGGGTGAATGGTTGAAAAACCATTCTTCAGCCGTCGGATATTAATACGCCCCTCATGAAGATCGAGGTCGCGGTAATGCAGGTCGAGGAGTTCACTGATCCGCATCCCGTGACGGAATGCCAGCAGAATAAGGCAATAATCCCGTTCTCCGGTCGGACCGTGACGAGCGGCCTGCATCATCGCCTGAACTTCTTTGCCGGTAAGATAACGACGTCGATTCACAATACATTACTCCTGAATGGGTTTCTGCTAATGAACACCTGTAAAAAACCATGACGATTAAAAAATAATCGACGATGTTAAAGGCGTATTATATGCGGGGAAATAATCACAAAATGGTGATTACATTACTTTTACACATGAGGAAATCATTGCCACATGATAAATCTTATTTTTATTTATTTTAAGGATTACCACAACCGAACCCGAAGGCGTTAATGTCAGGTGGTTAAAAATAAAAGGAAAATAGTTCGCGTTGCCGATATTTTCAGCGAAAGAAGATAAGCTGAATGGTTTAACCTTGGGATTAATAAAAATCTGATATCCAGAGTGATTACAAGGATATAATAAGTATCGCAATTATTAATTACATGAACATGCCTGAACGATAATCATAATTAACATAGGGTTAATGTTGATTAAACTTCGGTAAGCAGAAGGTTATTTTTTAACACCATCCATGGCGTTAGCTTTATCAGAGTGAAAGAGCGTTACGTTGTTTAAGTTTTGTGTCGTCCCAGATACCATAAAAACGCCCGGCGTTGCTGGCGGTGTACCAGACGGTGTGGCGGATGTTACGGTGGCCGAGGTAGTCCTGGATCAGGCGGGTGTCGATTCCCATATTGGCTAAGGCGAAGCCGCAGGAGTGGCGAAGCATATGCGGATGGATTTCCAGCGGCAGTCCGGCGTTATCGCCAGATGCGGAAATGATTTGATAAAATTGCTGGCGAGAAAGCGGGTTTCCTTTTCGTGATAAAAATAACCATTCGCTGTCGGAGTGCGGATACGTTCCGCGAATATCCAGCCAGTTTTTCAGCGCCTGGATTTCTTCACCTAATAAAGGATGGGTGGTAGAGAAACCCTTTTTCAGTCGATGGATATAAATACACTTTGATTTGATATCAATGTCTGAAATTTGCAGACGGCAGATTTCGCTGGCACGAAACCCGTGGATAAAACACAGTAGTGTCAGGCAGTAATTGCGGGCAGCGTGAGGTCCGGTATTGGCTGCTTTGAGAAGCGACTCTATTTCATTCTGAGTCAGGAAGTTCCTTTTTTTGTTATCGGCGGGCTTTGTTGAATAAATCGAACTTTTGCTGAGTTGAAGGATCAGATCACGCATCTTCCCGACAACGCAGACCGTTCCGTGGCAAAGCAAAAGTTCAAAATCACCAACTGGCCCACCTACAATAAAGCCCTCATCAACCGTGGCTCCATAACTTTCTGGCTGGATGATGAAGCTATTCAGGCCTGGTATGAGTCAGCAACACCTTCTTCACGAGGCAGACCTCAGCGCTATTCTGACCTTGCCATCACGACTGTGCTGGTCATTAAACGCGTATTCAGGCTGACCCTGCGCGCTGCGCAGGGCTTTATTGATTCCATTTTTTCTCTGATGAACGTTCCGCTACGCTGCCCGGATTACAGCTGTGTCAGCAGGCGGGCAAAGTCGGTTAATGTCAGTTTCAAAACGTCCACCCGGGGTGAAATCGCACACCTGGTAATTGATTCCACCGGGCTGAAGGTCTTCGGTGAAGGCGAGTGGAAAGTCAAAAAGCATGGCCAGGAACGCCGCCGTATCTGGCGTAAGCTGCATCTCGCCGTTGACAGTAAAACACATGAAATCATCTGCGCTGACCTGTCGCTGAACAATGTTACGGACTCAGAGGCCTTCCCCGGGTTAATCCGGCAAACCCACCGGAAAATCAGGTCAGCCGCCGCCGATGGCGCTTACGATACCCGGCTATGTCACGATGAACTGCGGCGTAAGAAAATCAGCGCGCTTATCCCTCCCCGAAAAGGTGCGGGTTACTGGCCCGGTGAATATGCAGACCGTAACCGTGCAGTGGCTAATCAGCGAATGACCGGGAGTAATGCGCGGTGGAAATGGACAACAGATTACAACCGTCGCTCGATAGCGGAAACGGCGATGTACCGGGTAAAACAGCTGTTCGGGGGTTCACTGACGCTGCGTGACTACGATGGTCAGGTTGCGGAGGCTATGGCCCTGGTACGAGCGCTGAACAAAATGACGAAAGCAGGTATGCCTGAAAGCGTGCGTATTGCCTGAAAACACAACCCGCTACGGGGGAGACTTACCCGAAATCTGATTTATTCAACAAAGCCTTATCGGCGCTGTTTTTCATTAGGTTCCCTTTTTTTTGCAGGCATGCAACTGTTCTGCTCATCACCATCAATCCAATGGCTCTTCCGGTTTTACTCGTTATTTATAGGCACTTTGTCGGGGGTAAAAATCGCCTGGCCCCTGCTGCGCTGAACCGGATAGTTAAAACGGCGGTTGTTCGTTAGGTCATGACGTATTGCCATTCCCTGGGGAAAGCCTCCTCGGACATCTCGCGGTGTAGTGATGTTTAAGACTGAAAAAAAACGGTTTTCCGGGTGGTTTCCACGTCCTGTTCATTCTTACTCCTCTGGATGATGAACTCAGAAGCCCCTGTGGTTGATATAAACACACCAACCGCGCCAAATGTATTGGCCTTTAATCGGCATACGCAACGACCACGTTTTTCGTGGGCGGAGATCCCGACAACCAGGCAAATAGGGTGCAAGTGACTTCAGTGAATACGAAGAACATTATGGCAGCCTGGCTAGCATTCACTGCAATACTACAACAATGATTAAACCATACTGCAAAAAACAGCCTGAGAATAGTCATAATAAGCACAAGCGGGGGTATTGGCGCAAAAATCATATTTTATCATGACCAGGATGATTCCCGCTTAACGCTAAAAAGTTACCGGCTAAACGTGTATTCTTCACCGTCGACAGGGATAAGTTACCCACCATTTCTTGCAGGTTATTTAATCAGGATGTTTGTAATAGCCTATTTTCATTCAAAAAAGTTGTTGGCGTGCGTAACGATTCACCAGGCTGCTTTGTTTGGGGAAATTTTGCGCAGTGGGTATATTTACCCTAACGCAAAGCGCCAGCACAATATAGGTTGTCAGGATGAAGAAATACTTTGCAACAAAAAGGCACCAGGCGAGTAAATAATAACGCAGGCAACTAATATCGTAGTGAAACTGACTTTACCGGGTACGATCCGACCGCAACATCGCGAGCGTCATATCGGGTGATACATTGCTCTGCTACACCTCTTTATCAGTACTTACTGGAACGCTACCCGCAGGTTAAGGCTGTCATACCCTTGGCGAACGCAATACAGATAATGCGTATTAGGATTAATCCTAATTTTGAGTACGGTATTACGTTATTGCGCAATTTTTCAGCATGAAGATGATCAGATATAGGGCTATTTGTTGCAACTATGTTTACTTATGCTGATGGTATTGTTCTTACTGATACAGCAAGAAAAAATATTAACAAAAATATTAATGCTGACTTTTATTTTTCCTTAGCTTGCTAAATTTTATTTTATTGCGTTTTGTATCAAGGCAAAATAATATTTATTTAATCTTAAGTGGGGCTTACCACTGTCTCTATATTAGCGGCAATGTTAATGCATTGTCAGGCTACTGCAATACCTTATACCTCGTATTATCACGAACGGATTGTGAATATTATTAGCAGGACAACGCGAAGGGAGGAATACCGGATATTTAGTGTTCGGTGAAAGTAAACATTAATTATATGTGACAAAAGAGCAAGATAATGAAAAAGACTATTCAAGCAACTGCCGTGTTGGTCAGTATATTCCTCTCTGGCGCAGCCAGCGCCGCAGGAAGTGTACCGACTTTTAAGGGAGCCGGTGGCAATGTTGAATTTACCGGTGAGATTGTTGACAGCTCGTGCAATGTCACCTCGACCTCAAAAAATCTGCATGTCGATCTGGGCCATTGGGCGAAAAGCTATTTCACCAGCGTGGGTGATGAGACGACAAAAAAACCGTTCAGCATCAATGTGGATAATTGCCCGGCATCCGTAACCTCGGTGGCGGTATTATTTGACGGGCAAAAAGATAAAACGGATCCCACGCTGTTGGAAGTGGCAGCCGGTTCTGCAGGAGGCACTGCGGCAACCGGCGTTGCGATAAAACTGTATAACGCCAGTAATGCATCGCAAATTCAGTTGGGTCAGTTATCGGAAGCCGTGGCGCCGGTCAGTGCAAAAGCTCAGCTGGATTTCCTGGCGGATTATCGGGCCACCACGACCACTGTGACCGCCGGTCCCGCAAACGCGACGGCGACGTTTCTGATGGTCTACAACTGATTCCCGTTTGGGCAGGCGTAATGCCTGCCCGGTCAGTGTTCCTGTTCTCTTTTTCCTGATGGTTATTCGCAATGAAACACATTCTTGCCGCTCTGTCGGCATCTTTATTACTGCTTAGCATAACGGCTCAGGCTGGCATCGTGATGGGAGGAACCCGCGTAATTTATCAGGAAGGGAAGCGGGAGGCGTCGATGACGGTAACCAATGCCGATACGCAAACACCGTATCTGGTGCAATCCTTTGTCGATAATGTCGCTGAGGGCGACCCGCGTCCGGTGCCGTTTGTGGTAACGCCGCCGCTGTTTCGGCTTGAGCCTGAGCAGCAGAACGTGCTGCGTATTACTTTTACCGGCGGCGAACTGCCTGCCGATCGGGAATCCGTCTTCTGGTTGAGTATCAAAAGCATTGCGCCGTCGCAAAAAGATGACGTCAATAAGTTGCAGATTAACGTCAAATCCCGTTTCAAACTCTTTTATCGCCCTGCCGGGCTGAAAGGAGAGGCTAACCAGGCCTGGCAAACGTTGACGTTTAGCCAGAACGGAAACCAGTTAGCGGCCACGAATCCCACGCCGTATTACGTCTCTTTTTTCTCTCTGTCGGTGGGCGGGTACGACATTTCTCAGCCGGGAATGATGGCGCCTTTTAGTACCCGGACGTGGAACGTTAACGACCACGGAACGGTGAAATGGCGTGCGATCAACGATTTTGGCGGCGTGACCGACTATGCGCAGCAGTGACGCTAACAACGAACGATGCCGGGCGACAGCACCGTGAAAGAACGCATTTATTCTGCCTCCTGTAACCGGTCTGGCCTGCTGTTGGCCACGCTGCCGACGGTGATCATACTGTTGTTGCATCAGCGGCTGGCCTGGGCCGATGATTATTTTGATCCGGCCGCGCTGGAGTTAAGCGATCCGCAGCAAAAAATGGCGGATCTGCATTACTTTGCCAAAGCGGGGGGACAGCAACCAGGAACGTATCCTGTCGGCATCTGGGTCAACGACCAGCAGATCGCGCAGGAGAACATCACCTTTGTCGAGGATAACGGGACGCTGCGGCCAGTCCTTACGGCCGCACAACTGGAGGAATACGGTGTTAACGTTAGCGCGTTTTCCGCTTTCGACCGACTGCGTGAAGGGGAGACTTTTACCCGCATAGAACAGTACATTCCCGATGCCAGCAGCCGGTTTGAGTTCTCGACCCAGCGCCTTAACCTCAGTATTCCGCAAGCGGCGATGAAGATCATGAGCCGGGGCTACGTTGATCCCGCCCGTTGGGATGACGGGATCCCGGCCGCGTTTGTGGATTACACCTTCAACGGTTCGCAAACCCGTCAATCCGACGCTGATGGACGTTCCAGCTATCTGAATTTACGCAGTGGCGTGAATCTTGGCGCGTGGCGGTTGCGCAATATTTCGTCAATGCAGTATGACAAAACTCGCCGCTGGGACGCGCAGAGCACCTGGCTGCAGCGGGATATTCGTTCGCTGAAAAGCCAATTGCGCATGGGGGATACTTACACCAGCGGCGAGGTGTTTGACAGCGTGCCGTTTCGTGGGGTGCAACTGATGTCGAAAGACGACATGCAGCCGGACAGCATGAGCGGTTTTGCTCCGGTGATTCGCGGCGTCGCGCACAGTAACGCGAAAGTAACCCTTTCCCAGCACGGCTATGTGATTTACGAAACCTACGTCTCGCCGGGCGCGTTCGCCATAAAAGATCTCTATCCCACCGCGCAAAGCGGCGATCTGGAGATCAACGTTAAAGAGAGCAACGGTACTGAGCGCCGCTGGACGCAGCCGTTCGCGGCGGTGCCGTTTATGCTGCGCGAGGGGTTAACGACGTACAGCCTCAGCGCAGGGCGGTATCATGCCAGCGGCGATGACAGCCGTTCCCCTCTGTTTATGCAGGGCACGCTTTTTTACGGTCTGCCGGATGAGTTGACACTGTATGGCGGGACGCAACTGGCGGAGGATTATCATGCGGTTGCCCTTGGCGCCGGTCATGGGTTAGGCATTCTGGGCGCGTTGGGCGCGGATACCACCTGGGCGGCTACCGCAACGCCGTCCGGAACACGTTACGCTGGTTATTCGGTACGTGCGCAGTACCAGAAGAATTTCACCGGCACTGGCACCTCTTTCAGTCTCGCCAGCTATCGTTACTCTTCCAGCGGCTTTTATGATTTGAGCGAGGCGGTGACGCTGGAGCGTCGCGACGGACCGCGTTGGAACAAGCGCAGTCGCGAGGAAATCACCCTTAACCAGACTCTGGGCGAGGTGGGGAGTCTTTCCCTTTCTGCCTATGCCCAGGCGTACTGGCACAGCGACCAGCGTGAGCAAACAATGCATGCTGGCTATTACAGCGCCTGGAAAAGCATTTCCTGGAGTCTGGGGTATTTTTACACCCGGTCCGCAGGGCATCAGGAGGCTGACCGTTCGTGGTCATTCAATATGACTATTCCGTTGGGCTGCGCATTGTCCGACAACGCTGTTAGTTACAACACCGCGACGGATAATCACGGCGACACCTCGCACCAGTTGGCGATGTATGGTTCGGTGCCAGGACCGGCGAATCTGAATTACGCCCTGCAACAGGGATACGCCAACCAGGGGCAAGGGAACAACAGCAGCGCCTCGCTGGAATACCACGGTGGCTACGCCACCACGCAAATAGGCTATCGTCGCGATCCTGACAGCAGCCAGCTTACCTGGGGCGCGTCGGGGTCTGTTATCGCTCATCCCCATGGCATTACCCTGGGCCAGAATGTCGGTGACAGCTTCGCCATCGTTCGGGCGCCGGGGGCGACGAACGTTGCGATTCAGAACGGCAATAACGTTCATACCGACTGGCGCGGGTATGCCGTGGTGCCCACGCTGACGCCCTATCACAAAAACGTGATCACGCTCGATTCGGCGTCGTTGTCAGACGATGCCGACGTGGAAATGGAGGGGGCGACGGTGATCCCCGGCGGCGGCGCGGTGGTTGAAGCCCGTTATCAAACCCATATTGGCCATCGCGTACTGTTTACGTTACATCACGGTCGGCATTCGCTGCCGTTTGGCGCCAGCGCACAGGTTCAGGGTGATGAAGGGGCGATGAGCGGTATCGTCGCTGAACGCGGCCAGGTTTATCTGAGCGGCGTTCCCAGCGACGGCGTTCTGGAAGCGCGATGGGATGAGGGCGGCGTGGCGCGTCGCTGCGTGCTGCATTTTCATATTGACGAGTCGCAAGCGCATAAAACGGTCAAGGCTATCTCTGGCCCCTGTCTCTGAATTACGAGGACGTTGTCATGTCAGTTATTATTCGCATCATCACCGGACTGTTGCTGCTGGCGGGAACAGTCAGCCAAAACGCATGGGCGGAAACTTGCCAGGCCAGTACCCGTCAGATGACAATTAACTTTAATAATATTCGTTACTTACCGGCGTTAGGCATCCATATGCAAATGAGCGCCACGATGCAGGCTAACGGCGGCGGTATTCACTTCACCTGCGATCGGCAAAATGCGGCATCGTCTTTGAAGAAGATTGTGTATAACCAGAAGGGACAAAGCATTGCCACGATCAACGGACATGCGGTGTTCAGCGCCTCGCTGCCAGGTATTGGTTATTCATTAAGTTTTCAGTGCGGCGGCGGGCCGCAAACCTTTATTACCGCCGGTTCGTCGACGGTGGTCTGCGACAGTGCAACGCTACCGGCCATGCTGTCGGCGCGTGAGATCACCGTCACCCCGTTCGTCACGTTTTATAAAACGGGCGATATTCAACTGGTGAGTAATAACCACGCCTCCTCCGGCGCGTTGCCGGGGGTGGGCACTCTGACGCTGAGTGACAACGGTAGTGGCAACGGGACGCTGTCCACGCATGACGTGAGCCTCGATCTGGCGGCGATGAACGTGGACATCGGCAACAGCGGCAGCTGTAGCGTCGCGACCGGCAGTATCAAGGTCAACCTGGGGAAAGTGAAGCGGACGGATTTCACCGGCGAAGGGACGACGGGCGGAACGCCGACGGCGTTTTCCATCCCTGTTTACTGCACTGCGCCTGTTGAACTGCGGATCGGCTTTTTTGGTACGCCAGCGGTAAGCGGCAGCCGCGACGCGCTGGCGGTTGTCCGTACGTCGGGCGGCGCGGAGGGGGTGGGGGTCAGACTCAGCTATGGTAATAACGGTGCTGGCGCTCCGGCTGCCGGTACGCGGGTGACGCTCAACGACGCGGTGTCGCCGATCGTGAAGCATATGACGGCCTCCAGCGCATCGGCGGCGACGCCGGTGAATTTTATCGCCCAGTATGTTCAGACCGGCGCAACGGTGACGGCGGGTTCGGCAAATAGCAGCGCGACCTTCGTGCTGGACTACAACTGAGACGACTGGTTAAAGATGATAAGCCGTGATGGTGCGCAACGTTCCCGTCAGGGTGTCAAACACCTCCACGTCTGTTGTCTGAATGGGCATACCGGACGCGCGCAGGCGCTGAATATCGGCGGCGATACGCTGGATGCCCAGCCAGAAAAGTCCGTCGAGCGCGTTTACCGCCAGTCCGCTTTCCAGCGCCAGACGCAGACGATCTTCAGGCTGTTTTGTCTCGCTGGCCACCTGCTGATAAGGCGCGGTAGTAAGGGTTTGATCGTCCATACGGCGAATGCGGGAGGATAAGCGGTAGCGAAACGCGTCCGGGACGCGACTGAGATCGGCGCTGATGCTATAGACCTGCCCGCGACGCTTTTCATTGATCAGCACGCTTTTCTGGGTAAGCGAGAATTCCTTGCGCAGCTTATCGATGAGCTGTGGTGTGCGGGTGAGCAATAAACGAAAGGGCAGTTCGAAGCTGGTGACGTAATCGACATTGAGCAACGCAATCCGGAGCCGTTCTTCAACGCCCGCCTGCTCCTGCTGACACTCTGCCAGAACGTCCTTCCACTGGCTGGCAATACGCGGCGATTCATTGATCTCGGTGAATTGATATTTCTCAATCAGATAATCGATACGCCTGGCCATGTTGCTTTCCTTCCTGTTCGCTACGCATCTCCCCGTGTGGCACAACATAGCATAGAGAAAGCCGCAGAATACAGCGACAAGTCCAGCAAAACGTGTTTAAGAACGCTTAAAAAAATTATTTTATTAATGATTTTTCAATCAGTTAGTTATATCACGCCAGTTAAGACTATTTAATTACGTTATCTGTGGTTCTCCGCATACAATTTGACCATGTCTCGCTAAAGGTGAATTTAACAAGGCAAAAAACTATTTTAATAATGAATTATTAATACGGCAATAAAACTATGGCTATATATATCATAAGCAACGATAATTACTTGCAGGAAGGAATCGTCTTATTAGCAAAAGATGCAGACATGGACATCATGATAGAGACCATACATCATTTGCCTGTTGACCAATTGACGTTTGACGATACGGTTATTTTACATCTACATCTGAATAATAAATGTTGTGCAAAGGATATTCCTCGGCTGAACAAGACATGCAAGCTTATGATTATTCAAAACGCGCAAAAAAATGCCTTAATTTGTGACGCGGATATGATCATCAACGCCAGAGAGTCGCTTTCGGCCCTGATGATGGCGATAACGCGCCTGGTGAACATGAAGAAAAGTAAAGCCATTAAAAATCACCTACTTAACCGGGTAGAGAAGATTATCATTCGTGAGTCGCTGGAAGGAAAAGATATCAATCTGATCGCCAAATCGCTCTCGCTACCGCCTAAGCGGGTATATACCTATCGCAATATCGCCTGTAAAAAACTTGGCGGTAATAAAATTCACGATCTGTTATTAATCAAAGAAAATCTATTGGAAGAAGGTTTTTTGTTTTAATGGCGTCAGCCCTGTGGACAACAGGGCTGTGCCTGAGTGAGGCTATCGCGCGCAATAAAAGAGCGGGCGCTGACCAATGGTGAACAAAAAGCCATGAACGCCCTGGTTGAGAATGGAGTAGCTCACGTTTTTGTCCGGATAGACGTAAAAATCAGGCAGAATATCGGCCAGGAGTTCATCCGGTAAGGTTTCAATAATTTCAAATTTATTGATTCGGGTTGAGTGGAGGTGATACGAATCCTGGTTTTCATTCCAGTCGTATGCAACATCCCGGCGGATCCGGCCTTTGAGCTTACCGTCTTCTAAATAGGTTCCGCTGACCGCCACAATGCCATTTTTGTTGTCCAGCGAGTACATATAGTTCAGCGTAATGTTCGCGCGGACGTTGTTATAAAATACCACCACAGAGGCAGAACATTCTTGTTTATTGTGATATCTGTACATAAACACGTTATATAACGCGCCGACGAGCATTCCGGCAGCTAAAAACACCGCGCTGATCGTTATTATTGTTTTTTTATTCACTTTCGACTCCTCGGAAAGAGAGAGTGATGCAACCTGCTACCGGAGATTTTACGTACTCCTTCCGGCAGACAAAGACCGACAGACCGGGGGAGGTTTTGGATACCGGGAAGTAAACCCAGGGGAACTTTTTGCAGTCGAGCCCTGAACTCAGGATCAGGGACTTAAATCGTGCATAATTGCTTTTATTGTCGTGGCTGTCGTCTTTGGTATAGAAACGGCAGCCCTGAACCTGCTCGACGAAAGCATAATCTTTAAAAAACGGTTTTGTGTCGGTCACATGCCAGAAAAAATGCACGCCGACCGCGCCAATGAGAAACGCTGCGACGATGAGCAAAATGCTGGCGACGCGCGGCAATCTGGCTGTTTCTTTGGCCTGTACCGCGGGTGCGGATGCGGGTTCTGGCTCGTACGGCGCTACAGCTTCCGTTTTATCGTCAACGTCCAGTTCGTCTTCGCCTGCCAGCGTATCCACGGGCGCTTCTGCCATCTGATTCGCCGCGATGCGGGTGATTTTTACGCTTTTATCAATTTGAAAACCTTTACGCGGCACCGTGGCGACCAGAATACGCTCTGTTTCCCCGACGGCGCGCAGGCCGCGACGAACGATAGAGATATTCTGGTAAAGGGTGTTCGCCGGAACCAGCATACCTTCATCTTCCCATACCTTCTTGAAGAACTCCTGCTGGGTAACCACGTCCGGAGACGCTTCGAGCAGCAAAAGCAGACAACGACTGGCGGGCGTTGTCAAAACCACGTTAAGTTCAGGATTTGACACTGAAATTAACTTTTTACTGTCGGGTCTGAATTCAATATTATCGTTGATTATCCAGTACATATATGTTCACGATGGGGGAAGTTAGACAGAAAGATACTTAAGTGTAGATAAAGTCTGAACATAGTATTACATATAAAATATGCGAATACAGTAGTTGGTATCATTTATGAAACTAATGTTTTTATCGCTGTTATTTACATATGTCTCTATTATATAAAGCAATTTATTAACATATGGGATATCCTTTCGTTTATACACATCCATTTCCCATCAGATTATCAACTGCATTTTCTTGACGGAATTGAAATTCTGTTTTAACCACGCGATTTAAGACAAGTTAAAAGGCAGCCAGCGAAGCCTGGGTTTAAAACAGGAATATTGATGAGTTTTTTTGATGGATTTTTGCCTTTTTTGGCGAGTTTTTTGAATGAGTTGTTCGGGGGAGGCGATAAAAATTTATCCGTCAGGGGAAAATTTCTTAATTTCTCTGAAATATCAAATAAAAAATCTTAAATAATCTTATATTTAGATTTTTGTCTGGAAGATGCTGTCTGTGGTGAGGACTTACTCATTCGAAAATTAGAGAGCAAGTAAGGCTATTTCGGCGCTATGCTTAGCAATAAGACGAATAACGAGGCAATGTCATGGATAAAGATCTTCAAGATGCGGGTTACCGTGTCTACACCGGCGAGAAAATTGATGTCTATTTTAATACGGCCCTCTGCCAACACTCGGGAAATTGCGTCCGCGGCAATAGCAGGCTTTTTAACCTGAAGCGTAAGCCGTGGATTATGCCTGACGAGGTGGATGTCCAGATCGTGACGCAGGTTATCGACACCTGTCCAAGCGGCGCGCTGCAATATCGTCATAAGTAGGGGGAAAGATGGAAATAATTGAGGGTCACAATAAATTTTATGTGAATGATGCGCAGGGTAACCAGGTCGCCGAAATTGTCTTTGTGCCGACTGGAGAGCATTTAAGCATTATCGAACACACCGATGTGGATGCCAGCCTGAAAGGGCAGGGCGTAGGGAAACAGTTGGTGGCAAAAGTCGTGGAGAAAATGCGCCGTGAGAACCGTAAGGTGATCCCACTTTGCCCGTTTGCGAAGCACGAGTTTGATAAGACGCGGGAGTATGACGATATACGCGCATGAGAGGGGCGCTGTTACGCAGTGATGGCAGGGCGCGTAACGGGCTAATCTGACCGGGGAGGTCTGTGCTACGGTGTTATCGTCGCGGGCTGCGTGTAGCTCCAGTGGTTGCCCGCGTCGTTAATGATGTCATATATCACAGGAGTACACGGGGGATTGCGCCCTGCGAGCGGAAGCGTCAGCGACGATCGCGGCGTTTGTTTTCTGGACATTTTAATGAGCACCAGGCATGCGCTGATGCTCGTGTACAACGGTCAGGCCGTCTGGATAACGCCAAAATAGCCGTGGATCCCCATATACAGCCCGACCAGCGCTATCAGCGCGCTGGAAAAATAAGGCGCTTTTCTTACCAGCGTACCCATTCCGCTCCAGCGCTTTGCTACCTGATGGACGCTAATCGCAGCCCCTACGCCCACTGTTACCAGGGTTAAGGCCAGCCCAAGGCTAAAACTGAGTACCAGCGTCGCGCCGAGCGTAAATGCCTTTAGCTGAATACAAATCAGCAGAACGGTAATAGCCGCCGGACAGGGAATAAGCCCACCGGTCAGACCAAACAGGATGATCTGCCCATTGCCGACGCTTTTGCCGTGAAAGCGTCGCTCAATGTCTCGGGCATGGGCTCGTTCATGGGCATCCTGGTATTCCTTCGACCCTGCCGTTAACCCTTCCAGCCCGGTGTGATCGTGATGATGGTCGTGATCGTGATGATGGTCGTGATCGTGATGATGGTCGTGATCATGTTGATGGTCATGATGATGGCGATCGTCAGCGTGCTGCATGTCGGCTAACCAACTGCGTTCACCGGACCACGTCCGCCAGAACATCCAGCCCGCGGTTGATAAAATGATGGCCGAGGAAATTAACTGAAGCCAGGGTTCAACGGCGGACGCGGTGAACGCTTTGCTGAGAGTCATGCCGCCGAGGGCAATAAGCCAGACGACCGCCGTGTGGGAAACCGTTGCCGCCAGTCCCAGCATGATGGCCTGTTTGACGGTTCCTTTAATGGCGACAATAAATGCCGCCATCATCGTTTTGGAGTGTCCCGGCTCCAGCCCGTGCAAAATGCCGAGGAGTATGGCGCTGGGAATAAAAAACCATGCGTTGCCTTGCTGAAGAAGCGTTGTGAATTCACCCATGATAATGATTCTTGGTTGACTATTTTCGACGGATTCTACTCCCCCCCAGTACCAAATACTACCCCCCAGTAAATGCGTAATGCTATAATCTTCCTTGTATTATGTTAAGGAGGTGTTGCTATGTCGCACACTATTCGTGATAAACAAAAGCTAAAAGCCCGTACCAGTAAAATCCAGGGGCAGGTGGTTGCGCTGAAGAAAATGCTTGATGAGCCGCACGAATGCGCTGCCGTACTCCAGCAGATTGCCGCAATTCGCGGGGCGGTAAATGGTTTAATGCGGGAAGTGATTAAAGGTCATCTCACAGAGCATATTGTGCATCAAAGCGAAGAAGAAAAGCGTGAGGCGGATCTGGACGTGATCCTCAAAGTACTGGACTCTTATATAAAATAGCCGGGAATCCCGTCCCGGCCCGTCATTCAGCCAAACACCGTGTGCTGATTTCGCTGAACAATATAACGTTCAATATGTTTATAGCCGCTGATCGTTTCCAGTGCCTGAAGCAGACAGATAACGCCTTTCGCATCGGCGTGTTGCCGCAGCGCATCTTCGCAGAGGCGCCGGACCGAGGGCGGAAATGTCAGTTGCTGCAGCGCAGCCGTCAGTTCCTGATAAGCCCGTTCGCCATCCCCCCCATAAAGAAAAATAAGTACCGTGCTCAGCGCGCGCGTTTCTTCTTCGTAATAACTCACTGGTGACTCCCGTCCATTTTCTTCCCTGAGCCTGGACTCAATTACGTCTGTGCAAAGGTCCCGTTGTGCAATCACTCTCTTTCATCAGTACAGAATAGACATTTTTGTCTTCTGAAACGGAATGAGAGTGGATAAACAATGCGTTGATCCGTCCACCCATGCGTTTTTCGATGCGCTGTTTGTAGGCATATACGCTGCGAATATCCATATCAAGCGCCTGGGAAATCTGATGCGGCGTACTGCCCGCGACCATATGGCCCAGGATGGTGAATTCCATCTGCGTCAGGGTATTACCCTTAGTGAACGACAGATGACGCCCGATAAACACCTGACGGATTTTTTCATTCGCCACGTCCAGTCCATCATCATGATAAATGATGGCGGACACCGCAGGATGATATTTCCGCCAATAATTTGCCAGCGACTGCATATTTCTGTCGCTAACAAGGATAATGCCCATGCGGGTACTTGCCAGATATTCAATCCACTCTTTGTCCAAAAACAGGCGTAAAAAGCTGATCGAGAAATCGACAAAAATATACCCACTTAATCTGGCGTTATGATTATTCGCTAAAATACCTTCAATAATGCCTTTATTAAAATAGACGCTTTCTTCAGGCCACATACAAAAACAGGCATTGGCGCAATATTGTAAACGTGGCGATTTCTCTGGCATTATTTTACAGTGCAAAGTACAACTACTACATGTAAGCCTTTTTATTTTTTCATCCAGCCCCATATTGAGAGCCCCCCTATCCGTGATAATTTGATAATTTCATCCGTTTTAAAACATGTCAATACTCTACAAAATGTGTATTCGATAGAGTAAAAATCCTAAACTTACGTTATTGCTATTATTCCTAAAAAAACAATTTTTAGCTTTAGACATAAAAATGCGTTTAGTCTAATTCTGAGCGGTGTTATCCGGTTGCGTAAAAGACGTGCAAAAAGCCATCCAGGAATTTTGCTACATCCACCAGGAATAGTTATATTGCAAAAATGTTGGTTTTATAGCCGCAGATAGCATTTATCGTTAAAAGTTGAGCATCTGTTACAATGTCTGAAGCATTTGTTACATTGTGCTTGTGTTAAATTATAAAGCCTTGTTTATCAGTCTGTTTGTTTTTTAAACCTGAGGCTATGATATCGGGAGCTTCCGCATTACGCATCTAAAATGGTCTTAATTAAGAATTTGTGATCCAGTTAAAACTTAATGCTCTTGATTTATAACAATTTTACTGGAAATTGCATGATCGTGTTTGCACATCTATTATATATAGGGTGATCTCTTTTTAAGATTTTTGTAGCATGATATTCATCATGTAAATGCGAGTATGCACACGGTGCTTGAGAATTCCACACACACAATATGTTACACTATTAATAACCTGGTTGACTTTCACCCGGGTGACCGCTCCTTAACCAATAAAATCACAGAAAAAAGCGTCACGCTGCAAACACCCGCCTGTTTTATTCTTTTATATTTAATTGAAAATGAAGGGGCGGTTATCCCACAAAACCAACTCGTTGAAGTAGGCTGGGGAGAGAAGAACACAATTACGTCAATGAATACGCTATATCAGACGGTTTTAACGTTACGTAATGCTCTTGCGGAAGTGGGGCTTTCACGCGATCTGATTAAAACCATTGCCCGCCGCGGTATAATGATTTCAGCAAATGTTCAATGCATAGATGTTTCTCCTGCGGAAGGCGTGGTAAATGTTGACAGGGAATTACATGCAGAATCTCCCCCCGACAGAAAACGTTCCTTTTTTAAGCTTACATTCATTACCGGGACGCTTTTGGTGTCGACGCTACTGGCCAGCGTCGGGGTTTCGGTGGCGGTATTTACCCCGGCGGAATCCCTTTTTTCCGCTTATACACTTCTTGATGCAACCTCAATATCTTCGTGCACAGTGTTATTACATGGTAAGAGGGCATTAGATACACGGTATGTGCAGTTTATGGGGCGAAATAAAGATATTTGTCATCATCATAGTTTTGTTTTTATTTCAGGGATGAGCAAGGCGAAAAATATTGGCGCTATCGTTTGTCAAACGGATATTCGACTCGATCCCGCCGCGCAATGCACAACCTGGTACTCCATTCATAATGAAAACTAAAACGATCTCGCTGATGTTGGTTATTCTCCTGGTTCTCGCGACCGGGGCGGCTTATTGGTACTCAGAACTGCGCCAGCCACATATTAACTGTAACGGGCGAGTGGTCTGGGAGGTAAATGATGAAATGTTCAAAGGGGATTTGGACTTTCAAATGCAGGGCGGAGAAGGGGTGGTGATTGTGACCGGCGAACTGGTGATGCACAACGATGCGCATTATAAAGTCAGCCGGATAGCCTATTTCACCTATCAGAATGTGCGCGACAATTACATTCTTCATACGAATAAACTGGTACGCTTTCCCACTGATGAGCTATTGCAGACCGCCGGGATCAGAGCGATGCCGCCCATTTACCTGACCGACGATACGACGTTTTCGCTGGTGATAAAGTCGTGGAAGGAAGGATGGGCGTTCTCCACTATCGGCGCGCCCTCGCTGCTGTGCAGTGATGAGGAATAACGGCCCTTGCGGGCCGTCTGAAGCTAGCCGAAAAACATGACCGACACGCAGAGCAGCCCGACAATCAGGGTGATCAGATTGCCCAGTGAGCGATGGGGTTTTAAAGCCGGGATGAGATATGTCGACAGGGTCGGCATGATAAACAGAATCATGGCGATCAGCGGTCCGCTAATGGCATAAATCATTGAGATCGCATTTGGGTTGATGCAGCAAATCACGAAGGTGATGGCGGAAACCAGAAGAATCGACAGCGCGCGGTTGAAGGCGCGGCTTTTCTTCACACCAACTTGCTGTAAACCGGTTCTGACCACTTCGGTCGCCCCTTCAATCACCCCAAAGTAGGTTCCCAGGAAAGACTTCGACATGGCCACCACGGCGACCACGATACCGGAAATCGACAGCCATGCGGGGGCATGGGGCATCATTGATAACGCCGAAAGGATCGTCACGCCTTCTGCTTTCGCCGCTTCTATATAGGAAGGGGGAATAGACAGCAGGCAACTAAAGACAAAGAACAGCACGCTCAGGCAGATGATCAGATACGCGACCTTCATGATTTTTTTGCATTTACCCATGGCCTGCTCGCCATATTTCTCACGTCTGTCGATGGCAAACGTCGAAATAATGGGCGTATGGCTAAAAGCGAAAACCATCACTGGAATGGAGATCCATACCTGATGCAACGTGTGCTGATCAAACGCCATTTGTCCGGTGAGCAGCGAGGGCTGCCAACTGCCGGTCAAATACAACGAGAGAAATAAAAAGTACGCGATAAGCGGGAAAACCAGAAATCCCATTACCCGAATCGTCGCATGACGGCCCATCAGGAAAATCAGGTTCAGGATAAGCACCACGCCAAAACTGACCGCCATCCGCACGCCGGTGTTAATGGCGATATGTTTGGCTAATTGTTCGGTCAGTGAGTTGGTAATGGCGACGGCATAGATCAACACCACGACAAAGAAAGCGATAAAGTACAGCGCGGTGATCAGGCTGCCGATCTTCTTACCGTAATAGTGCGTCACCGCGCCGGTAATGCCTTCGCCCGCGGACGTTTTTGAAGAGAGAATGAACTGACACAACGCTTTGTGCGGCCAGTATGTCAACGGCCAGGCGACCAGCGCGGTGATAAACAGAACAATCGCCCCTGCCGAACCGAGCTGGATAGGCAGAAACAATGTTCCAGCGCCCACGGCCGTACCATATAAGGCGAAGCTCCAGAGCGTTTCTTCTTTTGACCAAATTTTCGACATTATTTGAACGTATCAACTATAAATTAAACAAAAAGAAGCGCAATTTACCATAAATGGGCGTAATGAGTGAGCAGAGAAGGGAAGGGGGTATGGCGGCAGAAACTGCCGGAAGCGCAAGGATCCCGGCAATTCAGTGAATAATCAGGCAGTAACGCGCTGCTGGCGACGCTTCACAATACGCGCGCGCAGGGTGTCATACATCCAGTTGTACAACATGGTATAGGGCAGGAAGAACAGGAAGAAACCGATTTCGAGTGTAAACGCCTGTAGCAGACTGACGCGCAGAACATACGCGACGATACTCACGCCGATCACAATAAATCCGCACTCAAAACCCAGCGCGTGGAGCGCCCGCACTCTGGCTGTGCGTTTGAGCAGATGCGCGGGCCAGACGCGATCAAACAAAGCGTTATAAATGATATTCCAGATCATCGCCGTGGTCGCCAGCAGGATCGTCAATCCTCCCATTTCCAGCACCGAACGCTGCATTAACCATGCGGCTGTGGGCGCGAGGATCGCCGTGGCGATCCCCTCAAAACAGACGGCGTGAAAAACGCGCTCCAGTAGCGATCTGCGTTGAATATCGTTGTGTTGCATACTTCACCTTTTGAAAAACGCCCGGAACAGGGAATGGCGAGCATTTTATCGTTTAATGTGATATCTAAAAGATAGTATCCATCGATAAAGTAGATAGTTCATGCGTTACTCCCCTGAAGCACTGACCGCGTTTGTCGAGACGGTTGCCTGCGGATCGTTTTCCGCGGCGGCGCCAGGCTGCGCAAAAGTCAGTCCACCGTCAGTACAGCGATTGCACATCTTGAGGCCGATCTTGGCATTACGTTGTTCGATCGCACCTCGCGCCAGCCGGTACTTACCGAAGAAGGTAAGAAAGTGCTCGGCTACGTTCAGGCTATCTTGTCCGCCAGCGATCGGCTGGATGAGGTGGCGCTGTCGCTGGCAGGCAAGACCGAAGCGCGCCTGACGTTTGTTCTCTCGGATACCCTGCATCCGGACGTTCTCGAAGCGTTGATGGCGCAGTTTGACCGCCAGTTTCCTCATACGGAATTTGAGTGTCTGATTGGTGAAGATGTCGACGTTATCGACCTGTTGCAAAAAGAACGGGCGCAGGTCGGTTTGACGGAAGCGAAGGATCATTATCCTACCGACATTGGTGCGACCCGCCTGCCGATGCAAACCTGGATGGGCCTTTACGTCGCCGCCTCACATCCCCTGGCCGGTGAGGAAAAAGTTGAGTGGGACAGGTTGCATACCTGGCGCGAGCTGCGGCTTAACACGTATCTGGATAATGGCGCCCAGCTTGCCCGTGGTCCGGTGTGGTCCGCGCCAAACTATCTGTTGTTGCTCAGCATGGCTGTGCAGGGGTTTGGCTGGTGCGCGCTACCTTGTGCGCTTGTTGAAGAGTTTGCGGCGGAAAAACCGCTGGTGCAGTTGGATGTGCCCGGCTGGCCCAAGGCAATCTCAATCGATCTGCTCTGGAATAAAAAATCTCCGCCTGGCGCGGCTGGAAGCTGGTTGAGATACCATCTCCAGCAGGGTGGTATGGGGGCGTGAAGGCGGCAGAAGGATTTCATTTGTGATAAAACTCACCTTTCTTAAACAATCAAGATAACTATTTTTAACAATCCTCTACTATTGCGGTGTTCTTTTGCGCAGAGGTCGTAATGAAAGAGGTTGTGATCGTGGGGGCGTTACGCACGCCCATTGGTTGCTTTCAGGGAACGCTGGCGCGTCATTCTGCCGTGGAGCTTGGCAGTATGGTGGTTCGGGCGTTGATCGACAGCAGCGGCGTAAATGCGCATGCCGTTGATGAAGTGATCCTCGGCCAGGTGCTTACCGCAGGGGCAGGGCAAAACCCGGCGCGTCAGTCGGCAATTAAAGGCGGGCTGTCGAACACGGTTTCTGCTATCACGATTAACGACGTCTGCGGTTCCGGGCTGAAGGCGCTGCATCTGGCGACACAGGCGATCCAGTGCGGTGAAGCCGACATTGTGATAGCTGGTGGACAGGAGAATATGAGCCGGGCGCCGCATGTACTCACCGACAGCCGAACGGGCGCGCAACTTGGCAACAGCCAACTGGTGGACAGCCTGGTGCATGATGGTTTGTGGGACGCGTTCAATGATTATCATATGGGCGTCACCGCCGAAAATCTGGCGCGGGAATACGGTATCAGCCGTGAATTGCAGGACGCTTATGCGCTCAGCTCACAACAAAAGGCGCGCGCGGCGATCGACGCCGGGCGTTTTAAAGCCGAGATCGTGCCGGTGGTAACGCAGCGTAACGGGCAAACCGTGGTTGTCGATACCGACGAACAGCCGCGAACCGACGCCAGCGCAGAAGGGTTGGCGAGGCTCGATCCGGCTTTTGATTTACGTGGCTCCGTGACCGCCGGCAACGCTTCATCGATCAATGATGGGGCGGCGGCGGTGATGATGATGAGCGAAGCAAAAGCTCAGGCGTTAAACTTACCGGTGCTGGCGCGTATACGTGCGTTCGCCAGCGTTGGCGTAGACCCTGCGCTGATGGGGATTGCGCCGGTCTATGCCACTCGCCGCTGTCTTGAGCGGGTCGGCTGGCAACTGGCCGATGTGGATTTAATCGAAGCGAACGAAGCGTTTGCGGCGCAGGCGCTTTCCGTCGGGAAAATGCTGGAATGGGATGAGCGGCGGGTTAACGTCAACGGAGGAGCGATTGCGCTGGGGCATCCTATCGGCGCGTCCGGCTGCCGGATTCTGGTGTCGCTGGTCCATGAGATGGTCAAGCGGAACGCCCGGAAAGGCCTGGCGACCCTGTGCATTGGCGGTGGGCAAGGCGTCGCGTTAGCTATTGAGCGCGATTAACGATTAATTTCATTTCTTTTCCCTTTTTAATATTAATCCCTTTAATGCCGTTATATAAAATGTGACGGCATTCACGCGCATTGTTTTGAAATAAGTAAAATCCTATCCGTAAACATCTGCTGTTTTCGAAACCCATCCTTTATTTTTCAAAGAGACTCTGTTCTATAATAATCAATCGGTTGATAGTTATAAATAATAAAGTAACGCAGGTTATTAAGTGTGGGGTTCTGTAATTTATTGTTTTTATTGTTTATTTATTTAAATTAAATTCCAGGGATGGGTTTTAATTAAATTAAAACGTGACCGTAATCGTTATTTATGGCGTTTGACGGCTTTTTTGTTTGATATTCATCACGCCACGGACGTCCATTTTTTTTGAAACAAATAATTACGATCGCGATCACTAAAATGATGGTGTTAAAAAAATAAAATGCAATTCCATAAAAAAGAAACATCATTTTAATTTGAGGATAGGATATGTTTAAAAAAACTCTGGGCCTTGCGTCATTAATTGGTGCGTCGTTTGCCGCGCAAGCGGTGACTGTCGACTTGCGTCATGAGTATATTGATAGCGGCACCAACGCCGACCGTGTGGCGGTGTCGCACCGTTTCGATAACGGCGTCGGTTTTTCTGTTGAAGCAAAATGGAAATCTGGCGGAGATAAAGCCGATCAGCCATTCTCTGACGTTGTGGGTAACGGCCACGAAGACTCACTGAGCTGGCGCTGGAAGGCGACTGACAATATTGCCATCACTCCGGCGATGACGCTGGAAAGCACCGACAGCCGCACCATTTACAAGCCGAACATTCACGTGCAGTACAGCTTCGAAAATGGATTTTATGTCGCGGCGCGTTACCGTTATGAATACACGCGTTATCCGTCAAGCGATAATAAAGACGATGACAAAGTTAACCGTGGCGATGCGTGGATTGGTTGGGTTATGGGCGACTGGCGTACCGAACTAAACTATGTTTACGCCAAAAGTACTGAAGGCGAAATTCGCAATAACAACAAAACATACTCCAACGAATACAACGCCAAGCTGGCGTATAAATGGGATAAAAACTGGGCGCCTTATGTCGAAGTGGGGAACGTGGGGGTGAAAACCTCTGACGAACGTCAGACCCGCTTCCGTGTGGGCGTCGCTTATTCGTTCTGATTCAGCGGTACCCTCATTGTCTTATTCCCCCGGCGCAGTCAGCCGGGGTTTTTTCGTTATTGCCGGGGGCGCCAGGCATCACCGCGAAATAAACCCATCGAACATTCAGCAAAGTCAGCCATAAAAAAAGCCCTCCAGGAGGAGGGCAAGGCCAGTTACAGAAGCACACAGGTCGCGCCTGCGGAACAGGCGCTCAATCTCACAGTCGCAATAATTCCGGTTGTTCGGGCAGTCTGGCGAGATAAATCGCCGGTTTGCCGTCTTTGTCAGAGCTGAATAATACCGCGCGATCGTCCGGAGTAAACGACGGATGCGGGTGGGTTACCTGGCGGCTGTTAGCGACTGTCGCCCAGGAGGTATCGTGACGGGCAATCCGGAAATAGGCTTTTTTCGCCACGTCAAAGCCGTATAAATAGGGGTCGTTATCAATGGTGTATCCGCCAGTGTCTTTGACGTCTACCGGCGTACCGGAGCCATCGCCGACCAGCAACGTGCCGTCAAAGTTACTCATCAGATGCGAGCAGGCTGGCATTGGCATAATGTCTTCATTGATGCCGGTGTCGGGGTTATAGCTGGAAATTGTGCGTCCCTGCTGCCCTTTCAGATAGGAAACATACACCAACGCGGAGCCGTTTGGCACCCAGAACTCATGGGTGCAGCTTTCGCCTTCTGCATGATCTTTCACTTTGCGGATATTGCTACCCTCTTCGTTAACCAGCCACATCCGCGCGTCGATCAGATCGTGTGGTCCCTCATGGCAAAACGCGACGGTATTGTCGTCAAAGGGGCGATAGATCGGGTGGCCCAGCCAGATCTTTTCTTCATGAATGACCGCGCTTTCTCCACTTCTCAGATCCACCCGCAGCAAGCGACAGTGTGGACCTTTATGGAAAAAGTCGTGGAAGATTTTCCAGTCGTTCAGCGGCGTCCAGTCGCGTTTGGCAATCTCAATGCCGACCAGCTTCGTACAGTCGCTATTTGCCACCCAGGTGCCATAGCCGACCCATTCATCCGGTACGCGATACACTTCACGCTCGGCCAGGGTACTGAGATTGACTTCAAACAGCGTACGATCGTTTTTCACGTAATACAGCGCGCTATCATCCGGAGATAAAAAGCCGCCAAAGGTGTTGTCGCCCGCGCCTTCGGTTAACTGAACGGCCTCGGCTTTTGCAATGTCGAGTAAATAGTAGTTCCAGTGGCCGTCAAACTCCCCAGCGAACAGCAGGTGGCTACCGTCATTAAAGAAACATTTTTGATAAAAGTAGTTTCGGTGACACGTTACTTCCGGTGGGGTCAGACGCGTAACTTCCACGCCTGTATCCGGATCGCGACTGACCTCATAGTTCAGTTTGACCCGCATGCCTTTAGCCATGATGCACTCCTTTTTACCGTGGCGGGGGAAAAGACCCGCAGCAGTACCCAGATTTATGATAGGTTTAAAAAGCGAGTATCAAAATATCAAAACGCTGTTTCATTGTATGTGATTGACAGCGCACTTTACTTCGAAAAAGCAAAAATAAAGCGGATGGATTTCACGGACTTAGGGAATCAACGAGGGGGGTATATTTACCACTCCATATATAGCCTTTTGTTTTTAAATAGGATTTTTCTAAACTGTGACGCAATTTCAGAAAACGAGCGTGATCGCACTTACAATTTTGATAATAACATGCAGAAAAAGTGAAACGATGTTTTATTTGTAATTGAAAAGCCGTTCCCGGAGGGATATCATGAGCCATAATGTAAAACGGAACAGCGTTTCGCTCTCCGTACAGGAATTCCGGCTCGGTTCATACTGGAGGTAAATGTGGACGTAAGACAAAGTATTCACAGCGCGCACGCCAAAACACTGGATACCCAGGGGCTACGCAAAGAGTTTTTAGTTGAGAAAGTGTTCGTGGCTGACGAATACACCATGGTTTATAGCCACATTGACCGCATTATCGTTGGCGGCATCATGCCTGTGGCGAAAACGGTGTCTGTCGGCGGCGAAGTCGGTAAACAACTGGGTGTGACCTACTTTCTTGAGCGTCGTGAACTGGGCGTGATCAACATTGGCGGCGCGGGCACCATTACCGTTGACGGCCAGTGCTACGAAATCGGCCATCGCGACGCGCTGTATGTCGGCAAAGGGGCGAAGGAAGTGGTTTTCGCCAGCGTCGACAGCGCTACGCCCGCCAAGTTCTACTACAACTGCGCTCCGGCACACACCACATACCCCACCAAAAAAGTGACGCCAGCCGATGTTGCGCCGGTCACGCTCGGTGACAATCTCACCAGCAATCGCCGCACTATTAATAAATATTTTGTGCCGGATGTGCTGGAAACCTGCCAGCTCAGCATGGGGCTTACCGAACTGGCGCCGGGTAACCTGTGGAATACCATGCCGTGTCACACGCATGAACGCCGCATGGAAGTGTACTTCTATTTCAATATGGAAGAAGACACCTGCGTCTTCCATATGATGGGGCAGCCTCAGGAAACTCGCCATATCGTAATGCACAACGAGCAGGCGGTCATTTCTCCGAGCTGGTCGATTCACTCCGGGGTGGGTACCAAAGCCTATACCTTCATTTGGGGAATGGTGGGTGAGAACCAGGTCTTCGATGACATGGATCACGTTGCGGTAAAAGATCTCCGCTAGTCGCGGGCGCGTACAACGCCTGTCCGTGACAGGCATGAATAATATTAAGGATTTACAATGATTTTGAATGCATTCTCACTCGAAGGTAAAGTCGCGGTAGTGACCGGTTGCGACACCGGCCTGGGCCAGGGCATGGCGCTCGGCCTGGCTGAAGCGGGCTGCGATATCGTCGGGATTAACATCGTTGAACCGACGGAAACGATCGAACGCGTTACTGCGCTGGGACGTCGCTTTTTAAGCCTGACCGCTGACCTGCGTCAGATCGACGGCATTCCGGCGCTGCTGGAGCGCGCGGTGGCTGAATTCGGTCATATCGATATTCTGGTAAACAACGCCGGTCTGATCCGTCGCGAAGATGCAATCAACTTCAGCGAGAAAGACTGGGATGACGTGATGAACCTGAACATTAAGAGCGTGTTCTTTATGTCTCAGGCTGCGGCGAAGCACTTCATCGCGCAGGGCAACGGCGGCAAAATCATTAACATCGCTTCGATGCTTTCCTTCCAGGGCGGCATTCGCGTACCGTCTTATACCGCGTCAAAAAGCGGCGTGATGGGCGTGACCCGTCTGATGGCGAACGAGTGGGCGAAGCACAACATCAACGTGAACGCGATCGCCCCTGGCTATATGGCGACCAACAATACCCAGCAGTTGCGCGCTGACGAACAGCGTAGCGCGGAAATTCTCGACCGTATTCCGGCGGGTCGTTGGGGTCTGCCAAGCGATCTGATGGGGCCGGTGGTTTTCCTGGCTTCCAGCGCATCTGATTATATCAACGGCTATACCGTCGCGGTTGACGGCGGCTGGCTGGCGCGTTAATCCGTCTGGCGTGAGCGCTGAAACCCTGCCTTCGGGCAGGGTTTTTTTTTATCACTTCGTGAGCATAGTCCATACTCAGATTAGTCATTAATCCATACGCCACACGGGCAGTTTTCATTGTTATTTATTAAAAGCATTAATAATCATAAAGATATAAAATCCAGCCAGATAAACTAATATTTTTGAAAGTGTAATGTCCATCACATAACGCTACTGCGTAGCCATTTCGTCCATGTTTATGCCGTTTCCTGCCTGACACCTCGCTGACGAATACCGTACTTTTTGATCATGTCTTACTCTGTTGTGGCAGGAAAAAATGGTTTCAATCAATAATGACTCTGCTTTAACGCTGCGCGATACGCGCCGCATGAACCTGTTTGTGTCCGTCTCGGCTGCCGTGGCGGGTTTGCTTTTTGGTCTGGATATTGGGGTGATTGCCGGCGCGTTGCCGTTTATCACCGATCACTTTGTGTTGACCAGTCGCCTGCAGGAGTGGGTGGTCAGCAGCATGATGCTCGGCGCGGCGATTGGCGCGTTGTTCAATGGCTGGCTCTCCTTCCGGCTGGGGCGTAAATACAGCCTGATGGCCGGGGCGATCCTCTTTGTCGTCGGTTCATTGGGATCGGCGTTCGCCACCAGCGTAGAGATACTGATCGTCGCGCGCGTGGTGTTGGGCGTCGCCGTAGGGATCGCCTCGTACACGGCGCCGCTTTATCTGTCTGAAATGGCAAGTGAACATGTACGCGGCAAGATGATCAGCATGTATCAACTGATGGTTACACTGGGCATTGTGCTGGCGTTTTTATCCGATACTGCGTTCAGCTACAGTGGCAACTGGCGCGCAATGCTGGGCGTGCTGGCGCTGCCCGCAGTAGTGCTGATCGTGCTGGTGGTTTTTCTGCCTAACAGTCCGCGCTGGCTGGCGCAAAAAGGTCGTCATATTGAAGCCGAGGAAGTACTGCGTATGCTGCGTGATACGTCGGAAAAAGCCCGCGAGGAGCTAAATGAGATTCGGGAAAGCCTGAAGCTGAAGCAGGGCGGTTGGGCACTGTTCAGGGTCAACCGTAATGTGCGCCGGGCGGTGTTCCTCGGCATGTTATTGCAGGCGATGCAGCAGTTTACCGGTATGAACATCATCATGTATTACGCGCCGCGCATTTTTAAAATGGCGGGTTTTACCACCACCGAACAGCAGATGATCGCCACGCTGGTGGTCGGTCTGACCTTTATGTTCGCTACTTTTATTGCCGTGTTCACCGTTGATAAAGCCGGACGTAAACCGGCGTTGAAAATCGGCTTCAGTGTGATGGCGCTCGGTACGCTGGTGCTGGGTTACTGCCTGATGCAGTTTGATAACGGCACAGCCTCAAGCGGCCTGTCCTGGCTTTCCGTGGGCATGACCATGATGTGTATTGCCGGTTATGCGATGAGCGCCGCGCCGGTAGTATGGATCCTGTGTTCGGAAATTCAGCCGCTGAAATGCCGCGACTTTGGTATTACCTGCTCAACCACCACGAACTGGGTGTCGAACATGATTATCGGCGCAACCTTCCTGACCCTGCTCGACAGCATCGGCGCTGCGGGCACCTTCTGGCTTTATACCGCGCTGAACGTGGCGTTTATCGGCATTACCTTCTGGCTGATTCCGGAAACCAAAAACGTCACCCTGGAACATATTGAACGTAAGCTGATGGCCGGTGAGAAGTTAAGAAATATTGGGGTGTGAGGTTATTGCCCGGTGGCGCTGCGCTTCCCGGGCCTACCGATTATTGCAGGCACTGGCGCATGTTTTACATCAATGCACAATTTGTAGGCCGGGTAGGCGAAGCCGCCACCCGGCAGGTTGACATCAACGCATCGCGCGTTTCAGGATACGTTCGGCCTGGCGCTGGAAGTCCGCAGCCGTTTCTTCCACCGTTTTCTGACCGTAGTCGATATACTGCAAAGAGGTGCCGAACTGCGCAACAATCTGCGGATCGTCAAAGTATGGCGATACGGTCAGTTTCGCCGGCAGAGACTGCGCCAGACGCAGGCCCGCTACCGACGGATCGTCCTCTTTGATGGTGCCATCCTGAGTCAGGATCGCGACTGCCGCTTTGCTCAACGGCACGCCGCGCTCCAGTCCCAGCGTCTCGACGCCCTCTTTACTGTTCAGTAAGAAGTTGATCAGCTTCGCTGCGGCTTCCGGGTTTTTGGTGGACTTACCGATTGACAGCATCTGCGCCGGTTTAAAGAACAGACCCGCATCGGTCGCGCCCGGCAGCATCGGGTAATTACCCAGCTCCAGCTTCGCCGGTGGCTTCAGGTTGTCAGAGTATTTGGTGATGGTGGAGTTCCACATATAGGTACCGCCCCATTCACCCTGAATCCACGGCTTCATCTCGTACATGTTACTCTTACCAAATGACGCGTAGTATTTGGTGTCCGGCATCACGTGACTGTCGATCAGCTTTTTATAGGTCTGGAAAAATTCCACCCATTGCGCTTTGCTGTAAGAGAATTTTTTGGTTTTCTCATCGACCGCAGGAATGTTGTATTTCTGAATCATATAAGAATTCAGTAGCGCCAGCGTATCCTGATGCTCAAGCACCACCGGATAATATTGCTTACCCAGTTTACTCTCGAACGCTTTCCCCGCCGCCATCAGTTCATCCCAGGTCTTCGGGTATTCGACACCCGCTTTTTTCCAGGTTTCATCATTAAAATAGAATACGCGGGCGGTCACGGAGATCGGAATGCCGTTCAGCTTGCCGTTCACGGTGGTCGAACGTAATTCTTTCGGATCGAACTGGCTGAGGTCGATCACCTCTTTCATTTTGTTCAGATCGTAGAAGCCGTCACCGGTTTTCGAGAAGATCGGCAGCCAGTTCCAGTTTGTCTGCATCACGTCCGGCTCAGTGCCGCCCGCAATCTGCGTCGTCAGACGCGACAGGTGACCGTCCCAGCCGGTATATTCCGCCTTAACGTTGATATCCGGGTTTTGCTTGTGGAACGCCTCGAGGGCTTTCAACGTCACCTGATGGCGGCCATTGCCGCCCCACCAGGACATACGTAAATCGACGTTTTGCGCCATAGAAGGCATAGCAGTCAGACCCAGGGTAGCGGAGATAGCGGCGCTTAAAAGCACTTTTTTCATTTTTATAACTCCAGTCAGAGAGAGATGTTCTGTTCAGTTTTTGCGTCAAAGATATGACACTTATTCATGTCGAACGTGAAATACACCTTACGATGAAGTCCTTTTTCAATCATCGGCTTAGCTTTATCCGAAGGAATGCGGGCGGTCAGTTCGTAGTCAGACACCTTCAGGTAGACGAAGAATTCATGTCCCATGTTTTCCACGCGTACCATCTCACCGCTGCAACTTCCTTCGGTAAACGGCTCGTCAGAAAGCGCGACAAATTCCGGGCGAATACCGTAAAACA
Source organism: Citrobacter sp. 50677481 (assembly GCF_001463265.1). Lineage (NCBI taxonomy): Bacteria > Pseudomonadati > Pseudomonadota > Gammaproteobacteria > Enterobacterales > Enterobacteriaceae > Citrobacter > Citrobacter sp. 50677481. The sequence goes on along the minus strand of NZ_LNHZ01000018.1, from coordinate 39,249 downwards.
CGTCCTGCCCCTGGCTGGCGGAAATTTTTTCCTGCAGCGTTTCGCTCAGGGGCAGCGTTTCGTTGCCAATGGTCAGCGCCAGACGTCCCGTTTCATCCACCAGTTTACTGGGGCGAATGTTCATTTCCGGCGCGCCGATAAAGCCCGCCACAAACATGTTTTTCGGCTTGTGGTAAAGGTTATCCGGCGTATCGACCTGCATGATATGCCCGAGCTTCATCACGCAGATGCGGTCGCCCATGGTCATCGCTTCGGTCTGGTCGTGCGTGACATAAACCGTGGTCGCCGGTTTACCTGATTTCTTTAGCTGCTTGTGCAGGTCGGAAATGCGGATGCGCATAGAGGCGCGCAGCTTGGCGTCGAGGTTCGACAGCGGCTCGTCGAACAGGAATACGTCTGGCTTCTTCACAATCGCCCGGCCAACCGCCACACGCTGCGCCTGACCACCGGAAAGCTGGCGCGGCAGACGGTCAAGCAACTCTTCCAGTTCGAGGATCTTCGCGGCTTCATTCACCTGCGCGTCAATCTGATCTTTTGGCATTTTGCTTAGCTTGAGGCCAAAGGCGAGGTTTTCGCGCACCGTCATGTGCGGGTAAAGCGCGTAGTTCTGGAACACCATCGCAATACCGCGCTCTTTTGGCGCCAGATTGTTAACGATCTTATCGCCGATGCGCACTTCACCGCCGCTAATGGTCTCCAGCCCGGCCAGCATTCGCAGGGTGGTGGATTTGGCGCAGCCGGATGGGCCGACGATCACCATAAATTCCCCTTCGGCGATTTTAAGGTCGATAGCATGTACCGCTTTGAAGCCGTTGGAGTACACCTTTTCCAGTTTGTTGAAAATCACTTCAGCCATGGTATTTCCCTCTTAACCTTTAATTCCGCTGCTGGTCACGCCCTGTACGAAGTAGCGCTGTGCCAGGAAGAAGACGATGATGGATGGCAGAATGGAGATACTCGCCATTGCCAGAATTTCGTTCCACGGCGCGCCTTCGGTGACGTCGATGGACATTTTCAGCGCCAGTGCGATCGGATATTTATCCACGCTGTAGACATAGATCAGCGGCCCGATAAAGTCGTTCATCGACCACATGAACTGGAACAGCGCAACCGAAATAATCGCCGGTTTCAGAATGGGCACCACCACGTACCACAACACCTGGAAGGAGTTACAGCCGTCAATCTGCGCCGCCTCTTCCATATCACGCGGCACCCCGCGCAAAAACTGGATCAGCATGAAGACGAAGAACCCCTGAGTGGCGAAGGCCAGCGGCAGGTACAGCGGCATATAGCTGTTCAGCATGCCCATTTCGCGGAACATCAGATACTGCGGGATCAGCAATACAGTGCTCGGCAACAGCATGGTGGCGATAAGGGTAGCGAACCAGAATTTCTTCCACGGGATCTCAAAGCGGGCAAAGCCGTAGGCCACGATGGTGGAAGAGATAATGGTCAAAATCACTTTCGGGATGACATACTTAAAGGTATTCAGCATGTAATGGCCAAAGGTGTATTCCGTACCGGTTTTCCAGCCGTTCACAAAACCGTCCCAGGTGGCGTGCGCGGGCCACAGACTCAGGGTGGTGAAGATCTCGTGGTTCGGTTTGAACGACGCCGAAAACATCCACACCAGTGGATACAGCATCAGCAGGCCGACGAAGAGCAGAATGATGTAGCGAACGGTGGCGTTGATTTTCTCACGGCGCAGGGTACGCGCCACTTCACGTTCAGCCACGCTCTGTGCTGATGTAATTTCCTGAATATCAGCCATTTTTGCCTCCCTTATCGGCAGAATAGAACACCCAGTATTTCGACGACTTAAAGGCGATGGCGGCAAACACCGCAACGACCAGGAACAGGATCCAGGCCAGCGCTGCGCCGTAGCCCATATCAAAGTATTTAAACGCGGTGTCGTAGATGTAGAGCGAGAACAGATAGGTGGAGTAGGTCGGACCGCCGCCGGTGATGACATACGGGCCGGTAAACTCCTGGAACGCCTGGGTGGTTTGCATAATAAAGTTGAAGAAAATCACCGGCGTAATCAGCGGTACGGTCACTTTCATAAACATCTGCCATTTTGACGCACCATCGATCATTGCCGCTTCATACTGCGACTGCGGTACGTTCTGTAACGCCGCGAGGAAGATCACCATCGCTGAGCCAAACTGCCAGACGCGCAGCAGGGTAACGGACATCAGCGCCAGCGACGGTTCGCCGAGCCAGTTCACTGGGTCGAATCCAAATACGCCAATAAAGCTATTCAGCAGACCGTCAATAGCAAACAGAGCGCGCCACAATACGGCGATAGCCACGGAGCTGCCGAGAATCGACGGGATATAATAGGCGGTGCGGAAAAAGCCAATGCCGCGTAATTTAAAGTTCAGAACAAACGCAATCCCTAACGCAAAGGCCAGTTTTAAGGGGATCGTTAAAAAGACATAGGCAAAGGTCACGCCCATCGATTTCCAGAACAGCGTGTCTTCGGTAAACATATAGCGATAGTTCTCCACTCCGTTAAACACTGGAGGGCTCATCAAATCGTACTCAGTAAAACTGAGGAAGAAAGATGAAACGAACGGAAAGGCGGTAAAGATAATCAGCCCGATGATATAGGGTGATATCCATGCCAGCCCAAGCATCCTGTTTTCATTCATAGCGACCTACCTGACGATGATTAGTAAAAAATGGAACCGGATGTTACCGACCACGCCCGGTCAAGACGGCGTAGTCGCCTGTGTTCTCTGCGTATTCGTTCTGTCAGCCTTCCTTGTTAGTCACTGATTTAGAATACTTTATTAATCTCAACCTTCAGCGCGGCTCGATTAAATGAACCGCCGTTCTTGATTTGTAAAACATCGTTTTAATTTATTTTATTGCTATTTGTTTCGCCGTCATTCACATAATGGTGGAAATGTGATCAAAGTCGAAACGGTGTTTCAAATAGGTGAGATGCTCATCATAATTGACATAAATACGTCATGATTGCCGCTGCGCTATCGACATTTGCGGAAACCGGACGCGCCTCAAGGTTATAAAAACTAATATTATTAGCAATTATTAGTGAGCTAATTTGTGGGCGAGGAGGCAAAAAAAACCTTCCCGCAGGAAGGTTTGTGAGCTGCGTCGGCTGCTGGACGATGACGGCCGGGCTTACGCTTTCAGGAAGTCTTCACGCACTGGCGTGAAGGTATCGAGCAATGTGCCTGGCTTGAGACAAACGCAGCCGTGCATTACGTGAGGCTTTTTGTAAAGGGTATCCCCTGCGCTGACGACGTGCTTTTCGTCGCCGATGGTGAATTCAAACTCGCCTGACAGGACATAGGTCAACTGTTCATGGGGATGGTTATGCAGCGGGCCCACGGCCCCTTCTTCAAAGTTGACCTCTACAGCCATCATTTTGCCGTCATGGGCGAGAATCCGGCGGGTGACGCCATTGCCCAGATCTTCCAGCGTTGTCTCTTTATGAAAAATAAACATGCACGGATCCTGTTAATGTTTGAAACGGTGTTTCATTTAAATTAGCGCAGCCAGCCGAAAAAGAAAACGGCTGTCGGAACGAAGTGGAAAGTGGATCACAAGTTTGTGCCTCGCTGTAAAGGAGTTCCATGCGCCGGGAAAAGCTAAAACAGCGATTAATTTTGAATAAGTCAGGATATTAACCCACGTAACAGCAAGACTCGTATCGGGCAGGTCAGAAATACACGGGGTGAGCGGCGCTATACATAGTTTGACTTTATTTGAAAGTCAACTTTGAAATACTGCCAATAATGGTGGGGAGGTAGCAAATTTATAAAGATTTTGTTCAGAAAAATCTTATGTTCTTATATGATAAGCGTCGCCAGTGACATTTTATGCTTATATTTCATTTTAATAAGATCAGAAGAACCGATATGTCGACAATGGATATAAAGAAAAATACGGAACTTAATTTTGCCGACTACGCGCCGCCTGCGGTCAGGCAAAACGAGATCGATCTGCTGAGACTCGTAGAAATCCTCTTTTCCGCTAAAAATCATATTATTGCCGTTGTTTTCGCCTGTGCGCTGTTAGGCGCGGCAGTCTCATGGCTTTTACCGCAAAAATGGACCAGCCAGTCTGTTGTCACCCCGGCAGAGCAAACGCAATGGTATGACCTGCGGCAAACGCTGGCAGATTTACAGATACTGGGCGTCGAAATAAACATCTCGCGGGGCGATGTGTTTAATCTGTTTATTAAAAAGCTCCAGTCGCAGTCGTTGCTTGAGGAGTATCTTAAAACTTCGCCTTATGTCATGGGCCAATTGAAAGACGCGGATATTGATCCGTTGGCCTTACATCGCGCCGTGGTCAACGTATCCGAAAAGCTAAAAGTGACGAACAATGCGACGGCAAAAAATGCCGACAAAATGCCATATGACGCCTGGACATTAAGTTTTACTGCGCCCACGGCGAAAGATGCGCAAACCGTCCTTGACGGGTATATCGGTTGGGTTTCCGCGATTGTGCAGAAAGAAACCATGCAAAATGTGCGCAATGCGCTGGAGTTAAAAACGCGGATCATGAAAGAGCAACTGGCGCTGGATCACGTCCGCCTGACGAATGCGCATAACACCAATTTGCAGCGTCTGAGCTATTCGCTGGAGGTGGCCAACGCGGCGGGTATCAAGCAGCCGGTGTTCAGTAACGGCCAGGCGGTAAAAGACGATCCCGATTACTCCGTTACGCTGGGCGCTAACGGTATCGCCAGAAAATTGCAGATTGAAGAATCCCTACAAGATGTCGCGGAGTTGAACGCAGACTTTAAGAACCGTGAGTATCTGCTGGGTCAGTTGCAACAGGTCAGCCTCAATGACGTGAAATTTGCGCCGTTCAGATACCAGATGTCGCCTTCTTTGCCGATCCGAAAAGACGGACCGGGCAGGCTGATGATTATCACGCTCGCCATGCTGCTTGGCGGGATGTTTGCCTGCGGCGGCGTGCTGCTTCGTGAAGCGATCAAATCGCGTTCGGCGCAGATGATGCCGGTACTGGAATAACGTTGCGAGACTTGTCACTATGAAGGCGGCTTAACAGCCGCTTTTTTTATGGTTTACTTTCCCGGTTTTTCCTCACTGATAAAGGAGCAGGTTATGAAGACAATTGGACTGTTAGGCGGTATGAGTTGGGAATCAACCATCCCTTATTATCGCTTGATCAATGAAGGGATCAAACAGCGCCTCGGTGGCCTTCATTCCGCCAGCCTGCTGCTGCATAGCGTTGATTTTCACGACATTGAAGCCTGTCAGCAACGCGGTGAATGGGATAAAGCGGGCGAGATGCTGGCCGATGCGGCGCTGGGTCTGCAAAAAGCGGGCGCAGAAGGGATCGTTTTATGTACCAATACGATGCACAAAGTGGCGGACGCCATTGAGTCACGCTGTACGCTGCCTTTTTTACATATTGCCGATGCGGCCGGACGCGCGATTGCAGCGCAAGGACTGAGTCGCGTGGCGCTGCTGGGGACGCGTTACACGATGGAGCAGGATTTTTACCGTGGACGTCTGGAACAGCAGTTTGCCATCGAATGTCTGGTGCCGGAGGCGGAAGATCGCGCGAAGATCAACACCATCATTTTTGATGAGCTGTGCCTCGGACAGTTTAGCGACGCGTCACGCGACTATTATGTGCAGGTCATTGAGCAGCTGGCGTCTCAGGGCGCGCAGGGCGTGATTTTCGGTTGTACGGAGATTGGCCTGTTGGTCCCCGCCGAAAGAAGCCCCGTTCCGGTGTTTGACACCGCCGCCATTCACGCCGCGGACGCCGTCGCGTTTATGCTGTCATAACCGGCGCGGAAATTTTTTCCAGCGCGCGGGTAAACAGGGCGTGACCGGTTTGCAGATGGCGGCTGAACGCGTCCACCAGCGCTGACGAAGGGCGATGAAGAGGACGAATCAGGCTCACGGTAAACGGCACGCTGATACTGAACCGGCGAACCACCACGCCGCTTGCGGCATAATCCAGCGCGGTAAGCGGGTTGACGATAGACAGACCTGCACCGGCGCGCACCATTGCGCAAACCGACGCCGCGCTGTGCGTTTCCACAACCATGCGTCGTTTAACCTGATGTTCGTTAAACAGCGCGTCGAGTAACTGGCGGTAGCTGTCGGTGCGCGAAAGGCTAATATAGCGCTCGCCGTGGAAGTCCTGCGGCGTTAACACGGGTTTTTCCGCCAGCGGATGCCCCGACGGCAGTACGCACACCTCGTCCAGCGAGAATAATTCGGTCCGCTCGGTGCCCGCCGGGGTGTGCAGGGTTTCCGTTAATCCCAGATCATGGCGTTGGGCAGAGAGCCATTCCTCAAGCAACGGCGACTCCTGCGGCACAATATTCAGGCTTACGTCCGGGTAACGCGCGAGAAACGGTTGGACCAGCGCAGGCAACAGCGACTGGGAAAAGACCGGCAGGCAGACAACCGACAGTTCCCCCTGGCGAAATTCACGCAGGCTTTCCGCCGCGCTGACAATGCGATCCAGCCCATACCAGGAACGCTGCACCTCTTCGAACAATCGCAATCCCTGAACCGTCGGATGCAGACGCCCCCGGGTGCGGTCGAAAAGCTTAAGCCCAAGCACCTTTTCAAAGCGCGCCAGTTCGCGACTGACGGTCGGCTGTGAGGTATGCAATAACCGTGCAGCCTCGGTGAGGTTCCCGGCGGTCATCACCGCATGGAAAATTTCAATGTGACGTAAGTTAACGCTGGCCATAATCATCCCGCTGAAGTGAATCCATATCAGTTTTGCATAGAATACGTATGAAACGATATTTTTTATTGTCTTCAGGATGTGGCGTAATCCGTAAAAACATGATGTCCGGAGCCTGAAATGCCACATTCTCTTAATGCCTCTGATACCGACCTGACCGCTGAAAACCTGCTCAGGCTGCCCGCCGAGTTTGGCTGCCCGGTCTGGGTGTATGACGCGCAGATCGTTCGCCGCCAGATTGCCGCGCTGCAACAGTTTGATGTTGTCCGTTTCGCGCAGAAAGCCTGCTCGAATATTCATATTCTGCGTCTGATGCGTGAGCAGGGCGTGAAGGTGGATTCGGTATCATTAGGCGAGATCGAGCGCGCGCTGGCCGCGGGTTACGATCCGCAGACGCATCCGGACGATATCGTTTTTACCGCCGATGTGATTGATAACGCGACGCTGTCGCGCGTCAGCGAACTCAGCATCCCGGTGAATGCCGGTTCCGTCGACATGCTGGACCAGCTTGGTCAGGTCTCGCCGGGGCATCGCGTCTGGCTGCGTGTTAATCCGGGGTTTGGTCACGGTCACAGCCAAAAAACCAACACTGGCGGCGAAAACAGTAAACACGGTATCTGGCATAGCGATTTGCCCGAGGCGCTGGCCGTCATGCAGCGCCATCAGCTGAAACTGGTCGGCATCCATATGCATATCGGTTCCGGCGTGGATTACGGCCACCTGGAACAGGTGTGTGGAGCGATGGTGCGTCAGGTGATCGATTTTGGCCAGGATCTGCAGGCGATCTCCGCGGGGGGCGGGCTGTCGATTCCGTATCACGATGGCGAAGAAGCTGTGGACACGCAGCACTATTTTGGCCTGTGGAACGCCGCGCGTGAGCAAATCGCCCGTCACCTCGGGCACCCTGTAAAACTGGAGATCGAGCCGGGACGTTTTCTTGTCGCCCAGGCGGGCGTGCTGGTGACCCAGGTGCGCAGCGTAAAACAGATGGGCAGCCGTCATTTTGTGTTGGTGGACGCGGGTTTTAACGATCTCATGCGCCCGGCGATGTACGGCAGTTATCATCACATCTCCGCGCTGGCGGCAGACGGACGCTCGCTTGCCAACGCGCCGCAAGTGGAAACGGTGGTCGCCGGGCCGCTGTGTGAATCCGGGGATGTCTTTACCCAACAGGAGGGCGGGAAAGTCGAAACTCGCGCGCTGCCAGCGGTTGTCCCCGGTGATTATCTGGTGTTACATGATACGGGAGCCTATGGCGCGTCGATGTCGTCGAACTACAATAGCCGCCCGCTGCTTCCGGAAGTGTTATTTGATAACGGCCAGGCGCGGCTGATCAGGCGTCGGCAGACAATAGACGAACTGCTGGCGCTGGAACGCATCTGAGGCGCATGCCGGAGGCGGCGCAAGCGCGTTATCCGGCCTGCGGCTGGCTGCCGCCGGTAAAATACGGCCCGGTCGTCACCGAATCGCGCAGCACTAAAGTGCCGGTAAACGGTGGGATAGGGGCCACCGCTTCGCCGTTCGCCATGCGGATCGCCTGGTCAATGGCGGTGGTGATCATGGTGTCGATGGGCAAATAAACTGTGGATAACCCCGGCTCAAGCCATTTTGCGCTCGGGGCATCGTCAAAACCAAACAGCGACACATCCTGAGGGATGCGTAACCCGGCCTGATGCAGCGCCTTGGATGCGCCCAGCGCCATATCGTCGTTACAGGCGAACAGGGCGCTGAATTTAATCCCTTCCGCAAGCAGTTCATGACAGGCGTCGTAGCCGCGGGTCATGCTGGCGTCGCCATACTTCACTTTCGCCGGATCCCAGGCGATACCGTTTTTCTCCAGTGCTTTACGATAGCCACGCAGACGTGACTTCCCGGTCGGCGTATGGCCGGGTACGGTAATGCAGGCGATCTCCCGATGCCCCTGCGAGATCAGATAATCGACCGCCCGAAACGCCGCCTCTTCCTGTTCAAAAAAGATTGCGCGCTCACGGGCCAGGGCCACCTCCCGGTTGATGATCACCAACGGCATCGGGATGGCGTCCGCCAGCGCCAGAATCGCTTTCTCGCTCATATAGCGGGTGTAAAGAATAATCGCGTCACACTGGCGGTCGGCCAGCATCCGCACCGCTTCCTGTTCACGCTCCGGCGTATCGTGGCCGTCGGTCACGATGAGCTGTTTGCCGTGGGACTCGGTCTGCCGGGACGCCTGTTGCAGCAGGCGCCCAAAATAGAAACCGTCAAAGGTCGATACCACCAGGCCAATGCTGTTGCTGGTGCGATGCGCCAGCGAACGGGCGAGAAAGTTGGGCCGGTAGTCCAGCGCCTGCATCGCCTTAAAAACTTTCTGTCGGGTGCTCTCTTTAACCTGTCCGGTGCCGTTAAGCACGCGGGACACGGTGGCTTTCGACACGCCAGCGCGGCGGGAAACATCCAGCATTGTTGTCATGACGCTTTCCTGATTACTCGTTTAATGACGGTTGTCCCGCTTCGGCTGGCGAGGCCACAGAATGACGGCGCACCAGCGTGGGGCTGAAGACATGGGTGATATCCGGTAACGGGCGTTTTTCCGCCAGTGCCAGCGCCAGTTCCGCCGCCTGGGTCGCCATGGTGACGATAGGGTAACGCACGGTCGTCAGGCGTGGGCGGACGTAGCGGGACACCAGCACATCATCGAAACCAATCAGTGAGATCTCCGATGGCACTTCCACGCCGTTGTCGTTGAGTACGCCCATTGCGCCCGCCGCCATCGAGTCGTTATAGCAGGCGACCGCCGTAAAGTTTCGGCCACGACCCAATAGCTCGGTCATCGCCTGCTCGCCGCCGCTCTCGTCGGGCTCGCCGAAGGTGACGAGCCTGTCGTTAACCGGAATTCCGCTCTCTGCGAGGGCGTCGTAATAGCCTTTAAGACGATCTTCGGCGTCTGAAATAGAGTGATTGGAGCAGAGATAGCCGATGCGGGTATGACCCTGCTGAATTAAATGACGCGTCGCCAGCCAGGCGCCGTAGCGGTCGTCAAGGGCGACGCAGCGCTGTTCAAAGCCAGGCAGAATGCGGTTGATCAGCACCATGCCGGGCATCTGTTCCATTAACGAGACCAGATCGGCGTCCGGGATCATCTTGGCGTGTACCACCAGCGCCGCGCAGCGGTGGCGGATAAGCTGTTCAATCGCCTGTCGCTCTTTCTGTTCATTATGGTAGCCGTTGCCGATCAGTAAAAAATTGCCAGTGTTATAGGCGACCTGCTCGACGGCTTTCACCATTGCGCCAAAAAAGGGGTCAGACACGTCGCCGACCACCAGACCCACGGTCTCGGTGGACTGTTGCGCCAGCGCGCGCGCATTTGCATTGGGGTGATAACTGAGCGACGCCATCGCGCTGGTCACCGCCAGGCGCGACGCCTCGCTGGCCTTGGGAGAATCATTGATAACGCGAGAAACGGTGGCGACTGAAACACCAGCCAGTCGGGCTACATCCTTTATGGTCGCCATGACAGTACCTATTGTGGGTAAACGCTTACATTCTGTCAGTGTTACGGAAAACGCCCGACGGTTCAAGCGGTTCGCCCGCTACAACGCCGCAAATGTGAGCACGGCCAGGAGATAGACGACTCAGTGCCGACAATACAAACCTTTAGTTACACTTTGCGAAAGGCTGTTGCGTTTGTTCGCTGGCGAGCGTTCGCCGCGCATTGATACAGTGATGATCCCAGAGGTATTGATAGGTGGAGTCGACTTTCGGGTTGACCACATGACTTACACCAACCTGCGCAGATGTGCAGGTTTTTTTTTGCCCATCAGCCATTCTGTAACAGTAACCGATAATTTACACAACTCGTTGCATTTCCCTTCATTCCTTTGCGTTTTCTTGCTGGCGAAGCGGCCAGCGTCGGACCACAATCAAGATCCCAGAGGTATTGATTGGTGAGATTATTCGGTACGCTCTTCGTACCTGTCTCTTGCACCAACCTGCGCGGATGCGCAGGTTTTTTTTCGTACTGACTTTCTGTGTCGCTCCCATTGCCCTAATCGTGTAATCTGCCACCATTATTTAACCGAATCCTCGGCAAAGGGAGTTGAAATGCTATTTGGATTTTTCCGCAGCTTGTGCCGTGTGCTCTATCGGGTACGCGTCACGGGCGATATGAAGGCACTGCACGGAGAGCGGGTATTAATCACGCCGAACCATGTTTCGTTTATTGACGGCATCCTGCTGGCGCTGTTCTTGCCGGTGCGCCCGGTCTTTGCGGTGTATACCTCGATTAGCCAGCAGTGGTATATGCGCTGGTTAACCTCGCTGATTGATTTCGTGCCTCTCGATCCCACCAAACCGATGGCCATCAAACATCTGGTGCGACTGATTGAGCAGGGACGTCCGGTGGTGATCTTCCCTGAAGGGCGTATCTCGGTGAGCGGTTCGCTGATGAAAATCTACGACGGCGCCGGATTCGTCGCGGCGAAATCCGGCGCCACGCTGGTGCCGGTACGTATTGAAGGCGCGGAACTTACCCATTTCAGCCGCCTGAAAGGGCTGGTCAAACGTCGTTTTTTCCCGCGCATTCAGCTTCATATCCTGCCGCCAACCCAGTTGCCGATGCCGGACGCGCCGCGTGCGCGCGATCGCCGCAGAATCGCTGGCGAAATGCTGCATCAAAAAATGATGGAAGCGCGGATGGCGGTGCGTCCGCGTGAAACCCTGTACGAATCGCTGCTGGCGGCAAAATACCGCTATGGCGCGGGCAAAAAGTGTATTGAAGACATCAACTTCAAGCCGGACAGCTACCGGCAACTGCTCATCAAAACGCTGTTTGTCGGGCGTATTCTGGAAAAATACAGCGCGGAGGGCGAAAGGATCGGCCTGATGCTGCCGAACGCCGCCATCAGCGCGGCGGTGATTTTCGGCGCGGTGTCGCGTCGCCGTGTTCCGGCGATGATGAACTACACGGCGGGTGTTAAAGGGCTAAGCAGCGCGATCGCCGCCGCAGAGATTAAAACCATTTTCACCTCCCGCCAGTTCCTCGATAAAGGCAAACTCTGGCACCTGCCGGAGCAGTTGACTCAGGTGCGCTGGGTTTATCTGGAAGACCTGAAAGCGGACGTCACCCCCGCCGACAAGGTGTGGATTTTCGCCCACCTGCTGATGCCGCGTCTGGCGCAGGTGAAACAGCAACCGGAAGAGGCGGCGGTGATCCTTTTCACCTCCGGGTCTGAGGGCCACCCAAAGGGCGTGGTCCATAGCCACAAAAGCCTGCTGGCTAACGTTGAGCAGATCAAAACCATCGCGGATTTTACCGCTAACGACCGCTTTATGTCGGCGCTGCCGCTGTTTCACTCGTTCGGTCTGACCGTGGGGCTGTTCACGCCGCTGCTGACTGGCGCGGAAGTATTCCTTTATCCCAGTCCGTTGCATTACCGCATTGTGCCGGAGCTGGTTTACGACCGGAACTGTACGGTGCTGTTTGGCACCTCGACGTTTCTTGGCAACTATGCGCGCTTTGCGAACCCGTATGATTTTTATCGCCTGCGCTACGTGGTGGCCGGCGCGGAGAAACTGCAGGAGAGCACGAAGCAGCTCTGGCAGGATAAGTTTGGTCTGCGCATCCTTGAGGGCTACGGCGTGACGGAATGCGCGCCGGTGGTTTCCATTAACGTACCGATGGCGGCGAAACCGGGTACCGTGGGGCGGATCCTGCCGGGAATGGACGCGCGCCTGCTTGCGGTGCCTGGCATTGACGACGGCGGACGGTTACAGCTGAAAGGACCGAATATCATGAACGGTTATCTGCGGGTGGAAAAACCGGGCGTGCTCGAGGTGCCGACAGCGGAAAATGCGCAGGGAGAACTGGAGCGCGGCTGGTACGACACCGGCGATATTGTGCGTTTTGACGAACAGGGGTTTGTGCAGATTCAGGGGCGTGCGAAGCGCTTTGCCAAAATTGCGGGCGAAATGGTGTCGCTGGAGATGGTCGAACAGGTGGCGTTGGACGTATCACCGGAGAAAATGCACGCCACGGCAATCAAGAGCGACGCCAGCAAAGGCGAAGCGCTGGTGCTCTTTACTACCGATAGCGAACTGACCCGCGACAAACTCCAGCAGTACGCCCGGTCGCACGGCGTTCCGGAACTGGCGGTGCCGCGCGACATCCGCTATCTGAAACAAATGCCGCTGTTGGGAAGCGGTAAGCCGGATTTTGTTACGCTGAAAAGCTGGGTCGATGAAGCGGAACAACAACATGGGTGAGTCAGTGCATACTAACACCTCGATTTGGTCGAAAGGGATGATGTCGGTTATTGCCGCGCAGTTTCTCTCTGCGTTTGGCGATAACGCGCTGTTGTTTGCCACACTGGCGCTGCTGAAAGCGCAGTTTTATCCGGACTGGAGTCAGCCGATCCTGCAAATGGTGTTTGTGGGTGCTTACATTCTGTTTGCGCCCTTTGTCGGGCAGGTAGCTGACAGCTTCGCCAAAGGTCGGGTGATGATGTTCGCCAACGGCCTGAAACTGCTGGGAGCGGTAAGTATTTGTTTCGGCTTCAACCCGTTTATCGGCTATACGCTGGTGGGGATTGGCGCGGCGGCCTATTCACCAGCGAAATATGGCATTCTCGGCGAACTGACTACCGGCGATAAGCTGGTGAAGGCCAATGGCTTAATGGAAGCCTCTACTATTGCCGCGATCCTGCTCGGTTCGGTGGCGGGCGGCGTGCTGGCTGACTGGCATGTGATCGCCGCGCTGGTCGCCTGCGCGCTGGCCTACGCCGGGGCGGTTGTGGCAAACCTGTTCATTCCTAAGCTGGCGGCTGCGCGTCCCGGACAGTCCTGGCATCTGGCGAAGATGACCCGCAGTTTTTTCTGCGCCTGCGCGTCGCTGTGGCGCAATGGCGAAACGCGTTTTTCCCTCGTTGGCACCAGCCTGTTCTGGGGTGCTGGCGTGACGCTGCGTTTTCTGCTGGTGCTGTGGGTGCCGGTCGCGCTGGGGATCGCCGATAACGCCACGCCAACCTACCTGAATGCGATGGTTGCCATCGGTATCGTGGCGGGGGCTGGCGCAGCGGCCAGGCTGGTCACCCTGGAAACCGTCGCGCGCTGCATGCCTGCGGGGATCCTGATCGGCGTGGTCGTACTGATTTTCTCTCTGCAACACGCGCTGCTTCCGGCTTATGGACTGCTGATGCTGATCGGCATTCTGGGCGGTTTTTTTGTGGTGCCGCTGAACGCTCTGCTGCAGGAGCGCGGTAAACGAAGCGTCGGCGCGGGCAACGCCATTGCGGTGCAGAACCTCGGGGAAAACAGCGCGATGCTGCTGATGCTGGGGTTGTACTCACTGGCGGTGTGGGTTGGGATCCCGGTCGTTGCCGTCGGCATTGGGTTTGGCGGTCTGTTCGCACTGGCGATTGCCGCGCTGTGGATTTGGCAGCGTCGCCAGGCGTCGTCGCGCTAAAGATAGCGGCTGTGTTTAATCCTGCCTACTTCGTCCCTGTAGGCAGGATAAGCGTCACGCCGCCGGGCGCTAATCGTCACGGTGCCGGATAGGTATAAACCTGATGCACCGCTTCGATCTCCGTCAGCACCTCTTCACTTAATTCCAGATGCAGGCTTTCAACATTGGCGTGTAGCTGTTCCATCGTGGTGGCGCCCAGCAGGGTGCTGGCGACAAACGGTTGACGGCGAACGAATGCCAACGCCATTTGCGCCGGATCCAGACCATGACGTTTCGCGATATCCACATAGGCCGCCACGGCTTTTTCGGTCTGCGCGCCGCTGTAGCGGGTAAAGCGGCTGAATAAGGTATTGCGCGCGCCAGCGGGTTTTGCGCCGTTCAGATACTTACCTGTCAGGGTGCCAAAGGCGAGACAGGAATAGGCCAACAGCTCGACGCCTTCGTACTGGCTCACCTCCGCCAGGCCGACTTCAAAGCTGCGGTTAACCAGACTGTACGGGTTCTGAATGGTGACGATGCGCGGCAGGTCGTGTTTATCCGCGAGATGAAGATAGCGCATCACGCCGAAAGCGGTTTCGTTGGAAACGCCGATATAGCGAATCTTTCCGGCGCGCTGAAATTCGGCCAGCGCATCCAGCGTATCCAGCAGCGAGACCACCGGCGCCGCGTCCGTCCAGCTGTAGCCGAGCTTGCCGAAGCAGTTGGTCTGACGCTGGGGCCAGTGCACCTGGTACAGATCCAGATAATCGGTCTGCAGCCGCTTCAGGCTGTCGTGCAGCGCTTCACGAATGTTCTTGCGGTCCAGCGCCTGGTTTGGCCGAATGCCGCTGTCGTTATTGCGCGCCGGACCGCTGACTTTCGAGGCGATAATCAGCTTTTCGCGGCAGCCCTGTTTCGCCAGCCAGTTGCCAACGTAGGTTTCGGTGAGTCCCTGGGTTTCCGGTCGCGGCGGGACCGGGTACATCTCGGCAACGTCGATCAGGTTAATGCCATTCGCGACGGCATAGTTGAGCTGTGCATGTGCATCGGCTTCGCTATTTTGTTCACCAAACGTCATTGTGCCCAGCCCCAGTGTACTGACTTCAAGTGAGCTGTGGGGTATACGGTGATAGTGCATAGCCGTTTCCTTTTTATAATCACGACATAAGGATGATAAAAATGGCTGAGGGAAGGGAAAAAGGGAAGAAAAATTGTTAAGGCCAGCGCGAATGCTGACCTCAACCATCAACGCTCAATGATTTGAGAAACGTCGTCGCGGTTAATTTGCATGGCGTTACCCTGCTGATCGTGGTAGCTCACCAGACCGGTATCATCGTCTATTTCCGGTTTTCCGTCGGTCAGGATCATACGTCCGTCTTTGGTCGCCATGACATAGTCGCTACTGCAGCCGGAAACGGCAAAAGCCAGTCCTACGGCGGAAATTACTACTGCCCATTTTTTCATCCATTTATCCTCACGTGGCATTCGTCTGATAATAGTCTAGTAATAACGTGAAGTTATGCTCAGGGAAAGCAGTAAAATCTTAATCTGTGAAAGGACGGAGAAGACATTCGCTCCCCGTAGGGAGCGAAAGGGAGGATCACAGCGGGTTCTTTTTGTTTCGCAGCAGGTTCAGGCTCTCTACCGCGATAGAGAAGAACATGGCGAAATAGATGTAGCCCTTCGGTACGTGAACGTCGAAACTTTCCAGAATAAGCGTAAAGCCAACCAGGATAAGGAACGACAGCGCGAGCATCTTCACGGATGGGTGTCTGTCGACAAACTCGCCAATGGGACGCGCGGCAAACATCATCACGCCTACGGCTATCACCACCGCCGCCATCATGATGAACAGATGATCGGACAACCCTACCGCCGTGATCACCGAATCCAGACTGAAGATGATATCCAGCAGCATAATCTGCACGATCGCCCCCAGAAAAGAGGAGACGCGGGTTTTCAGCCCTTCTTCTTCACCTTCAATGGATTCGTGGATCTCCTTGCTCGCTTTCCAGATCAGGAACAGACCGCCGAGCAGCAGAATGAGATCGCGTGCGGAGATTTCCTCGCCAAAAACCTCAAACAGCGGATTCGTCAGGCGTGTCACCCAGGCAATGGAAGCCAGCAGCGCCAGACGCATGATCATCGCCGCGGCGAGACCGAGGCGTCGGGCATGCGCACGCTGCGCGGTAGGAAGTTTTGCAACGACCAGAGAGAGAAAAATAATATTATCGATCCCGAGCACGATCTCCAGCAGCGTCAGCGTACCGAGCGCGAGCCAGGCGTTGGGATCGGTTATCCATGCAAATAACATTGAGCAAAGTCCTGCCAAAAAAAGAAGCGGTAATTATATGCCTCTACCACGACAGGCGAAAGTCTAACGCAGCTGTAACAAAAAATGGCGTTCCAGCAGGGCGCGAGTGAAGTTCTTTTTCAGATAGAAACCGCGTGGCAACGTCAGGATTGGCTGGCCCTGCGCGCCAATGGCTTCGGTCAGCGCTTTGGCGTTGGCGGCCTTGGGGCGCAATTGTAAAAATTCGCCATGCCGGGCGGTAATTCGTTCCACCTGGCCTAATACAATCATATCCATCAGCTCTTCCCAGTCGAGACGCAACTGGCGCTCCTCGTCCGGGTCCGGACTCCACAGCACAGGGGAGCCGACACGCCGCAGGGAGAGCGGGATGGCGCGGTCGCCCTCTACCGGGATCCACAACACCCGCTTCAGTTTATGCCGCACATGGCTGGTTTCCCACGTAACGCCGCTATTGCCGGTGAGCGGGGCGACACAGACGAAGGTGGTCTCAAGGGGGCGTCCCTGACTGTCTACAGGAATCGTTTTCAGTTCCACACCTAAAGCCGCGAAATCCTGCTCAGGTTTACTGCCCGCGCTGGCTCCCAGCCACAGCTCCAGTAAAACGCCAATCCAGCCTTTATCGCGTTTGAGATCTTTTGGCGTTGTCATCCCGGCAAGCGCGGCCAGTTCACCCAGCGTATAGCCTGAAATCTGCTGCGCCTGCTGGAGTAGCAGCGCTTCTGATTCCGGTGGAAAACGTAACGGCTGGAGAGCGGACATAGCGAGATACCTTAGGTGAAAAAATAGACAACGGATTTATACCGCAGAAAAGAAGTTTATCGTTTTCCGCCCCTTCTGTTCAATCCTATGATTTAACGTGCTTTTTAGATGACAGAGCGGGGAGTTGCGCAACATGAAAACCGGTTTTCCAATTCTGGTCACTGAAAATAAACAGGATCTTACACCATGTTATCCACAGAAAGATGGGATAACTGTGAAAAACCGCGACTACTGGTTCCATTTACAGCCTTGACGTGCGGGGAAAATCGAATTTTCACACAAATTGTGTTTAACTTATTGGCACAATCTGTGGATAAAACCGACGCTGTTCGATCTTTCATCAGCCCGAGGATCGTTGGTGTGATGGCCGTCACTTTTTTATCGGGGAACCGGTAAATAAGTGAAGTAACCGCATGAATAACCACATTTATTTTTTTACCCCGTCAGGGCGTTTATTCAGACTGTTCTGGGTTTTCCCGGAGTAATTCCATACTTTTTCACAACTCTATCCACAGAAAAGGTGAATAAGATCGGTCAAAAATGCCAGTTTCTGTTTATAACTTCGTTCTTAACTGTGAGTTATTCAATTGTTATTAGATACGCAGGTCGCTAACACAATGGTTTACCGCCTGTCAGGAGTGTGAAACAATCATTCATATATAAGGTTTACGTTGAGGTAGTCCGGTGATTGATGACGATGGCTACCGCCCAAATGTAGGTATCGTAATTTGTAATCGTCAGGGGCAAGTCATGTGGGCCCGGCGATTTGGTCAGCACTCCTGGCAATTCCCGCAAGGCGGAATCAACCCTGGAGAATCAGCAGAACAGGCGATGTACCGGGAACTGTTTGAAGAAGTTGGGTTAAGCCGTAAAGATGTGCGGATCCTGGCTTCTACTCGCAACTGGTTGCGTTACAAGTTACCGAAACGTTTGGTGCGTTGGGACACAAAGCCGGTTTGTATCGGCCAGAAGCAAAAGTGGTTTCTTTTGCAGTTGATGAGCGCGGACGCGGAAATCAACATGCAAACCAGCAGTACACCTGAGTTCGATGGCTGGCGTTGGGTAAGCTACTGGTACCCGGTTCGGCAAGTGGTTTCATTCAAACGTGATGTTTACCGCAGGGTGATGAAAGAGTTCGCAAGTGTCGTGATGGCGCTTCAGGAAGCGACGCCGAAGCCGCAAAGCGCGCCTGCTTATCGACGTAAAAGAGGTTAAGCCACGCAAATTATGCTCACCCGCCTGCGCGAAATAGTCGAAAAGGTGGCCAGTGCTCCACGTCTGAATGAAGCGTTGAACATCCTGGTCACCGACATCTGTCTGGCGATGGATACTGAGGTCTGTTCGGTCTACCTGGCCGATCACGATCGACGTTGTTATTACCTCATGGCGACGCGGGGGCTAAAAAAACCGCGAGGTCGCACGGTTGCGCTCGCCTTCGATGAAGGGATCGTCGGCCTGGTAGGCAGGCTGGCGGAGCCGATCAACCTTGCCGATGCGCAAAAACACCCCAGTTTCAAGTACATTCCCTCAGTTAAAGAAGAGCGCTTTCGCGCGTTTCTTGGCGTGCCGATCATCCAGCGGCGACAACTGCTGGGCGTGCTGGTGGTTCAGCAGCGCGAGCTGCGCCAGTACGACGAAAGCGAAGAATCATTCCTCGTCACGCTCGCCACCCAGATGGCGGCCATTCTTTCACAGTCTCAGCTCACCGCGCTGTTCGGTCAGTACCGTCAGACGCGCATCCGCGCGCTGCCCGCCTCGCCAGGTATTGCCATTGCCGAAGGCTGGCAGGACGCAACGCTGCCGCTGATGGAGCAGGTGTATCAGGCTTCCACTCTGGATCCGGCGCTAGAGCGCGAGCGTCTGACCGGCGCGCTCGAAGAAGCGGCGAACGAATTTCGCCGTTACAGTAAACGCTATGCGGCTGGCGCGCAAAAAGAGACGGCGGCGATATTTGATCTCTATTCGCACCTGCTCTCTGATGCCCGGCTGCGGCGGGAGCTGTTCGCCGAAGTCGATAAAGGCGCAGTGGCGGAATGGGCGGTCAAAACGATCATCGAGAAGTTTGCCGAACAGTTTGCGGCGCTGAGTGACAATTATTTAAAAGAGCGTGCGGGCGATCTGCGCGCGCTCGGCCAGCGCTTGTTGTTCCATCTTGATGACGCCATCCAGGGGCCAAACGCCTGGCCGGAGCGCTTTATTCTGGTTGCCGATGAGCTTTCCGCCGCGACGCTTGCGGAGCTGCCGCAGGACAGACTGGCTGGCGTTGTGGTTCGTGACGGCGCCGCCAACTCACATGCGGCGATTATGGTTCGCGCGCTGGGGATCCCGACCGTCATGGGGGCCGATATTCAGCCTTCGGTACTGCATCGGCGCACGCTGGTGGTGGACGGCTATCGTGGCGAACTACTGGTTGATCCTGAACCGGTATTGATCCAGGAATATCAGCGGCTTGTCAGCGAGGAGATCGCGCTCAGCCGTCTGGCGGAAGATGATGTCAACCAGCCTGCGCAGTTGAAAAGCGGCGAACGGGTTAAGGTGATGCTGAACGCCGGTCTGAGTCCGGAGTATGAAGAAAAACTCGGTAGCCGCATTGACGGTATTGGCCTGTACCGCACCGAAATACCCTTCATGCTGCAAAGCGGCTTCCCGTCTGAAGAGGAGCAGGTCGCGCAGTATCAGGGCATGCTGCAAATGTTTAACGACAAGCCGGTCACGCTGCGTACACTGGACGTCGGGGCGGACAAACAGCTGCCGTATATGCCGATCAGCGAAGAGAACCCGTGTCTTGGCTGGCGGGGGATCCGCATTACGCTCGATCAGCCGGAGATCTTCCTGATCCAGGTGCGTGCGATGCTCCGCGCCAACGCGGCAACGGGCAACCTGAGCATTTTGCTGCCGATGGTCACCAGCATTGATGAAGTGGATGAAGCGCGGCGGTTGATCGATCGCGCCGGGCGCGAAGTGGAAGAGATGATCGGTTACGCGATCCCTAAACCGCGGATCGGCATCATGCTTGAAGTGCCGTCAATGGTGTTTATGCTGCCGCATCTTGCCAGTCGCATCGACTTTATCTCGGTTGGCACGAACGATCTGACCCAGTACATTCTGGCGGTAGATCGCAATAACACGCGCGTCGCCAGTATTTATGACAGCCTGCATCCAGGCATGCTGCGCGCGCTGGCAATGATCGTGCAGGAAGCGGAGCGAAGCGGCATTGATCTGCGCCTGTGCGGTGAAATGGCCGGGGATCCCATGTGCGTACCGATCCTGATTGGTCTTGGGTTCCGCCATCTTTCGATGAACGGCCGTTCGGTAGCGCGAGTGAAATACCTGCTTCGCCATATCGATTTCGAAGACGCGAAGGTGCTCGCCCGGCGCAGTCTGGAGGCGCAGCTGGCGACGGAGGTCCGGCATCAGGTCGCAGCCTTTATGGAGCGGCGTGGGGTCGGCGGTTTGATCCGCGGCGGACTGTGATTACGCAACCGTTTCCAGTGCGTTTGTCCGTTGCCTGACAGAACTTTTACAACCCGACGCAACTGCCGCGCGCCCCTTATGCTATTATTCGCACCTTCGGAGCGCCTGTAACCTGCGGGCGTGCATCTCGCGCGCTGACTTATTTCAGCAAAATTACAAGAACTTGTGGTGACAGATGACCAGTAGCTATCTGCATTTTCCGGAATTCGATCCGGTCATTTTCTCAATTGGACCCGTCGCGCTTCACTGGTACGGCTTAATGTATCTGGTGGGGTTCATTTTTGCGATGTGGCTGGCGACGCGGCGTGCCAACCGCCCGGGCAGCGGCTGGACCAGGAATGAAGTCGAAAATTTACTCTATGCAGGCTTCCTCGGGGTATTCCTCGGCGGACGTATTGGCTACGTGCTGTTCTATAACTTCCCGTTGTTTCTGGAAAATCCCCTGTATCTGTTCCGCGTCTGGGACGGCGGCATGTCCTTCCACGGCGGCCTGATCGGCGTGATTCTGGTGATGATCATTTTTGCCAGACGCACAAAGCGTAACTTCTTCCAGGTTTCTGATTTTATCGCGCCGTTGATCCCGTTTGGCCTGGGCGCGGGCCGTCTGGGCAACTTTATCAACGGCGAACTGTGGGGGCGTGTGGACCCTGATTTCTCTTACGCCATGCTGTTCCCTGGCTCGCGTACCGAGGATATTCTGCTGCTGCAAACGCATCCGCAGTGGCAGTCTATTTTTGACACCTACGGCGTCCTGCCTCGCCACGCTTCCCAGCTCTATGAAATGGTGCTGGAAGGGATAGTCCTGTTTATCATTCTTAACCTGTTTATTCGTAAACCGCGACCGATGGGCTCCGTATCCGGATTGTTTTTGATTGGTTACGGCGCGTTTCGTATCATCGTGGAATTCTTCCGCCAGCCGGATGCGCAGTTTACCGGCGAATGGGTACAGTACATCAGCATGGGGCAGATCCTCTCAATTCCGATGATTGTCGCTGGTGTGATCATGATGGTTTGGGCTTACCGCCGCAGCCCGCAGCAACACGTTTCCTGAGGAACCATGAAACAGTATTTAGAACTGATGCAAAAAGTGCTGGATGAAGGCACACAGAAAAACGACCGCACCGGAACCGGAACGCTTTCCATTTTTGGTCATCAGATGCGTTTTAACCTGCAGGAAGGATTCCCGCTGGTGACGACAAAGCGTTGTCATCTGCGCTCGATCATTCATGAACTGCTGTGGTTCCTGCAGGGTGACACCAACGTCGCTTATCTGCATGAAAATAATGTCTCCATCTGGGATGAATGGGCGGACGAAAATGGCGATCTCGGTCCGGTTTACGGCAAGCAGTGGCGTGCCTGGCCGACGCCTGACGGCCGTCATATCGACCAGATCACCACGGTGATGAATCAGCTGAAAAACGACCCCGATTCGCGCCGTATCATCGTTTCTGCCTGGAATGTCGGCGAACTGGATAAAATGGCGCTGGCGCCCTGCCATGCGTTCTTCCAGTTCTATGTGGCGGACGGCAAGCTCTCCTGCCAGCTTTATCAACGTTCTTGCGACGTGTTCCTCGGCCTGCCTTTCAACATCGCCAGCTACGCCCTGCTGGTGCATATGATGGCGCAACAGTGCGACCTGGAGGTGGGCGATTTCGTCTGGACCGGTGGCGACACCCACCTGTACAGCAACCATATGGAGCAAACGCACTTGCAGTTAAGCCGTGAACCGCGCGCGCTACCGAAACTGGTGATCAAGCGTAAGCCGGCATCGATCTTCGACTATCGCTTTGAAGACTTTGATATTGAGGGCTACGATCCGCATCCCGGCATCAAAGCGCCCGTGGCTATCTGACCCTTGCTATCCTGTCATGACCGACGCCACAGTGCGTCGGTTTTTTTTATTCTGATACCGTTCTTTCGGCGCGGATTCCAACGATTCTGCAATCTGCTGCAACGCCGTAAATATTCTTCGTAACGCGCCGAATAATCCGCGTTCTCCCCTCGTTTTTATTTTTCGCCTGGCCATACTGCCGCTATGAAAAAACAGCAGGGTTATACGCTCATCGAAATGCTGGTCGCGATGCTTATTATCGTCAGCCTGAGTGCAACGGGACTGTATGGCTGGCAACGCTGGCAGCAACAGCAGCGCTTATGGCAGACCGCCTGCGAACTGCGGGATTATTTGCTTCAACTGCGTGAAGATGCCAACTGGCATAACCGCGACCATACCATTGCCGTCAACAGGGAGGAGGAAAGAGAGTGTCTTGTCAGTTCGCTTGCCCAACAAACGACCTGTCTGCCACGTTCCGCGTTGGTTTTTACGCCGCGTTGGCACGACATCGCCATCGCGGAGATCACGCCGTCGCTGGCCTTCTTTGGCCTGCGCAACACTGCCTGGGCCGGACATATCCGCCTGAAAAACCCGGCGGGCGAATGGCGTCTGGTTGTGTCGCCGTGGGGGCGCATTCGTCTGTGCGAGCGCGACAACACCGAGGCCTGCCGATGAACGAACGCGGATTTTCATTGCTCGAAGTTTTAATCGCGATGGCCATCGGTAGTGTACTGCTGTTGGGTGCCGCCCGCTTTTTGCCCGCGTTACAGCGCGACATTTTGCAGCATACCCGAAGGCTTTCGCTGGAAGACGATGTGTGGCAGCGGGTGTATACCGTCGCGAAGCATCTTCAGCGAGCCGGGTATTGTTATGGTAGCTGCAAGGGAAAAGGGTTGTTTATTGCCCAACAGGGGCAATGCGTGATCGCGCAGTGGGATGCCAACGGTAACGGTATCTGGGAGCGCGAGCCGCTAAAAGACGCCGAACAGATTGGGTTTCGTCTTAGCGGTAGCGCACTGGAAACATTGCGGGGGGCAAGAAGCTGTACCGACAAAGGTTGGGATAAAATGACCGATCCAGACACCGTTCAGATCACCGGGTTTGTGGTTGAACGGCAAGAC
This sequence comes from Citrobacter sp. 50677481, assembly GCF_001463265.1. Lineage (NCBI taxonomy): Bacteria > Pseudomonadati > Pseudomonadota > Gammaproteobacteria > Enterobacterales > Enterobacteriaceae > Citrobacter > Citrobacter sp. 50677481. The sequence goes on along the minus strand of NZ_LNHZ01000018.1, from coordinate 15,616 downwards.
ACTGCTGGTTTTGCACCCGAACTGACCCTACGGTTGCGCGGCGAGAGCCGGGCCCGTCCGCGGATGGCGATTGACGTGTTATATAGCGTGACGGGATTTAATCTGTGAACCGTGAGCGAGGCGTCTCTTCTCTTGCACTGGTACTGTTGCTGTTGGTACTTGGGAGCCTGCTGTTGCAAGGGCTAAACCAGCAGCAAACGCATTTTTCCCGGCGCGTGGCGCTGGAAAGCCAGGCCTTACAGCGTCAGGCGCTGGTGCAGTCAGCCATAGAGTGGGGCAGAATGCAGCATTGGGGCACAGGCGCTGAAAAACAGTGTCGGTATTATGCGGCGGAAAGGGTTCCCGTCTGCCTGCGTCAGATCGATGGAAAACGCGCGCTGCTTATTGCAAGCTGGCAGGGGACATCATTATGGCGACAGGCGGAACAGCGCGAAGAAAGCGTCGTGTTTTCTCCGTCTGGCTGGAGCGATTTTTGCCCGCTGCGGGAGGTTGCGCTATGCCAGCTTCCCTGAGCCGCCAGCGTGGTTTTAGCCTGCCTGACGTGCTGTTAGCCATGCTGTTGATGGTCATGGTGGTCACCGCGCTTTCCGGGTATCAGCGTGCGCTAATGAACAGTTTTGTCGTGAACGGCCAGTATCTGCAACAGTGGCGACTCGCCTGGCGACAAACGCAACTGCGGCCATTATCGCCACCTGATAACTGGCGGGTTAACCGGATGCAGACAACGCAGGCCGGATGTGTCAGCATCAGCGTTCAACTGGTTTCACCGCTGGGCAGACAGGGCGCGATGACGCGTCTGCACTGTCCTAATCGTTAGTTGTCAGGAGTCTCTATGTTAAGGGTCTACCACTCAAACCGTCTGGATGTGCTGGAAGCGTTGATGGAGTTTATCGTCGAGCGCGAGCGGCTGGACGATCCGTTCGAGCCAGAAATGATACTGGTGCAGAGCACCGGTATGGCGCAGTGGTTACAAATGACCCTTTCGCAGAAGTTTGGCATCGCCGCCAATATCGAGTTTCCCCTGCCGGCGAGTTTTATCTGGGACATGTTTGTTCGCGTGTTGCCGGAAATTCCTAAAGAGAGCGCATTTAGCAAACAGAGCATGAGCTGGAAACTTATGACGCTGTTGCCACAGCTTCTGGAGCAAGACGACTTCGCGTTGCTGCGCCACTATCTGACGGACGACAGTGACAAACGCAAACTATTCCAGCTTTCTTCGCGCGCGGCGGATCTGTTCGACCAGTACCTGGTTTACCGTCCTGACTGGCTGACGCAGTGGGAAACAGGGCGCAGGATTGAGGGGCTGGGCGAGGCTCAACGTTGGCAGGCGCCGCTGTGGAAGGCGCTGGTGGAATACACCGCGGAGTTAGGACAACCGCGCTGGCACCGCGCTAACCTTTACCAGCGTTTCATTCAGACTCTTGACAGCGCCAGTTCCTGTCCGCCCGGGCTGCCTTCTCGGGTGTTTATCTGCGGAATTTCCGCGCTACCGCCCGTCTATTTGCAGGCGCTGCAGGCCCTCGGTAAACATATCGACATTCATTTACTTTTTACCAATCCCTGCCGTTATTACTGGGGTGATATTAAAGATCCGGCCTGGCTGGCAAAGCTGCTGGCGCGTCAACGGCGGCACAGCTTCGAAGAGCGCCATTTACCGTTGTTTCGTGATAATGCGAAAGCCGAAAGCTTATTTAACCGCGACGGAGAACAGGACGTCGGCAATCCAATGTTGGCGTCATGGGGGAAGCTGGGACGAGACTATATTTACCTGCTCTCCGAACTGGAAAACAGCCAGGAGCTGGATGCGTTCGTCGACGTCACGCCGGATAACCTGCTGCACGCTATTCAGGCCGATATCCTTGAGCTGGAGAACCGCGCGGTAGCGGGCGTGAATCTGGAAGAATATTCGCGCAGCGACAGTAAGCGTCGGCTTGACCCGAACGATACCAGCGTTACTTTTCACGTGTGTCATAGTCCGCAGCGAGAAGTGGAAGTGCTTCACGATCGCCTGCTGGCAATGCTTGAGGCCGATCCCTCGCTGACACCGCGCGATATTATCGTAATGGTGGCGGATATCGACAGCTATAGCCCGTTTATTCAGGCGGTATTTGGCAGCGCGCCGCCTGAGCGTTATCTGCCCTATGCCATTTCGGATCGCCGCGCCCGCCAGTCTCACCCGGTTTTGCAGGCGTTTATCAGTCTGCTGTCACTGCCTGACAGCCGCTTTGTTTCTGAAGATGTGCTGGCTTTACTGGATGTGCCAGTGCTGGCGGCGCGTTTTAATATCAGTGAAGAAGGGCTGCGCTATCTGCGGTTGTGGGTTAACGAATCCGGCATCCGTTGGGGGATTGATGACGATAACGTACGGGAGCTGGCGCTTCCGGCGACGGGGCAGCACACCTGGCGATTTGGCCTGACGCGAATGCTGCTCGGCTACGCGATGGAAAGCGCGCAGGGCGAATGGCAGTCCGTCCTGCCGTATGACGAATCCAGCGGGCTGATTGCGGAACTGGTTGGGCATCTTGCGTCTCTGCTGATGCAGCTCAACATCTGGCGACGTGGACTGGCGCAGGAGCGGCCTCTGGAGGAGTGGTTACCCATTTGCCGGGACATGCTCAACGATTTTTTCCAGCCGGACAGCGAAACGGAAGCCGCCATGACGCTGATAGAGCAGCAGTGGCAGACGATTATTGCCGAAGGAATAGGCGCGGAATATGGCGATGCGGTACCGCTTTCGCTACTGCGTGATGAACTGGCGCAGCGACTGGATCAGGAGCGAATCAGTCAGCGATTCCTGGCCGGCCCGGTGAATATCTGTACCCTGATGCCGATGCGGTCCATCCCGTTCAAAGTGGTTTGTTTGCTGGGAATGAACGACGGCATTTACCCACGCCAGCTGCCCCCGCTTGGTTTTGACCTGATGAGCCAGAAGCCAATGCGTGGCGATCGCAGTCGTCGGGATGATGACCGCTACTTATTCCTGGAAGCATTAATTTCTGCCCAACAGACGTTGTATATCAGCTACATCGGGCGCTCCATTCAGGATAACAGTGAACGCTTTCCTTCGGTACTGGTGCAGGAACTGCTCGACTATATCGGACAAAGCCATTATTTGCCGGGCGACGAGGCGCTGACCTGCGATGAAAGCGAGGCGCGGGTGAAAGCACATATTGCCTGTCTGCATACGCGAATGCCGTTTGACGCGCAGAACTTCCAGCCTGGCGAGTTGCAGAGCTACGCCAGCGAGTGGTTGCCAGCGGCCAGCCGTAGCGGAAAGGCCCATAGCGATTTTGTCCAGCCGCTGGAATTTGCGATGCCGGATTCGTTGAATCTCGACACGCTTCAGCGTTTCTGGGCGCATCCGGTACGGGCGTTTTTCCAGATGCGATTGCGGGTTAATTTTCGCGCTGAGGAGAGTGATATTCCGGACACGGAGCCTTTTACTCTGGAAGGTTTAAGCCGTTATCAGCTCAACCAGCAGTTGCTGAACGCGCTGGTCGAGCAGGGCGATGCGGAAAGCCTGTTCCGTCGTTTCCGCGCGGCGGGCGATCTGCCTTACGGGGCGTTTGGCGAAATTCTCTGGGAAGCTCAGCATCAGGAAATGCAGACGCTGGCCGACAAAATTATTGCCTGTCGCCAGCCGAGTCAGAGTCTGGAAATCGATCTCGACTGTCACGGCGTCCAGTTGACCGGCTGGCTGCCGCAGGTGCAGGAGGACGGCCTGTTACGCTGGCGGCCTTCCCTAATCAGCGTTTCGCAGGGCGTGCAACTTTGGCTCGAACACCTTGTCTATTGTGCCTGCGGGGGAAAAGGCGAAAGTCGGCTGTTTTTGCGAAAAGACGGCGAATGGCGCTTCCCGCCGTTAGAAAAAGAGCAGGCGTTAGGCTACCTTGCGCAACTGATTGAAGGCTATCGCGAAGGGATGTCCGCGCCGCTTCTGGTTCTGCCGGAAAGCGGCGGCGCGTGGATAAAAGCCTGTTACGACGCGGCAAATGATGCCATGTTAGAGGACGACGACACGCGCCAGAAGGCCCGCACGAAGTTTTTGCAGGCTTACGAAGGGAATATGGTCGTGCGTGGCGAAGGCGATGATATCTGGTATCAGCGCCTGTGGCGGCAGCTGGAGCCAGACACGCTTGAGATGATACTCGCGCAGTCGCAACGTTACCTGCTTCCGCTTTTCAGATTTAATCAGTCGTCATGATTGTATAAAAATTGCGCAATTTAAAGGCTTCCTTTAAGATGCGTTGCCCTGCCCGGAGTCGCAAACGGCGTGTCTTTGCGCAGAAAGAAAGTTAATGATGAGGTTTTTGAATGCCCCGCAGCACCTGGTTCAAAGCGTTACTGTTGTTCGTCGCCTTTTGGGCGCCCTTAAGTCAGGCAGACACCGGTTGGCAACCCATAGCGGAAACTATCCGGAAAAGCGACAAAGATACCCGTCAGTATCAGGCCGTGCGTCTGGATAATGACATGGTGGTTTTGCTGGTATCCGATCCGCAGGCGGTAAAATCCCTCTCTGCGCTGGTGGTACCCGTTGGTTCGCTTGAAGATCCGGAGGCGCATCAGGGGCTGGCGCACTATCTTGAGCATATGTGTCTGATGGGATCGAAAAAATACCCTCAGGCCGACAGCCTTGCTGAATATCTCAAACTGCACGGCGGCAGCCATAACGCCAGCACCGCGCCGTATCGCACCGCTTTTTATCTGGAAGTCGAAAACGACGCTCTGGCCGGAGCCGTTGATCGATTGTCAGACGCCGTCGCACAACCGCTTCTGGATAAAAAATATGCGGATCGTGAACGCAACGCGGTGAACGCAGAGTTGACGATGGCGCGTACCCGTGACGGGATGCGAATGGCGCAGGTCAGCGCAGAAACCATCAACCCTGCGCACCCGGGCTCACGCTTTTCCGGTGGAAACCTGGAAACCCTGAGCGATAAACCCGGAAACCCGGTGCAACAGGCGCTGGTCGACTTCCATAAAAAATATTACTCCGCCAACCTCATGAAAGCGGTGATATACAGCAATAAGCCGCTGCCGGAGCTGGCGAAGATGGCTGCTGAAACCTATGGTCGGGTGCCGAATAAAAACATCGAAAAACCGGCTATCACCGTCCCGGTGGTCACCGACGCGCAAAAAGGGATTATCATCCACTACGTTCCCGCGCTGCCGCGAAAAGTGCTGCGCGTCGAGTTTCGCATCGACAATAACAGCGCGCAGTTTCGCAGCAAAACGGACGAACTGATCGCATATTTGATCGGTAACCGTACGCCAGGCACGCTTTCTGACTGGCTACAAAAGCAGGGACTGGTGGAAGGTATTCGCGCGGACTCCGATCCGGTAGTGAATGGCAACAGCGGCGTGCTGGCAATTTCGGCTACGTTGACCGACAAAGGGCTGGCCCAACGCGAAGAGGTTGTCGCCGCTATTTTCAGTTACCTCAATCTGCTGCGTGAAAAGGGAATTGATAAGCGCTACTTTGACGAACTGGCGCATGTACTTGACCTCGACTTCCGTTATCCGTCAATTACCCGCGATATGGACTACGTCGAGTGGCTGGCGGATACCATGATCCGCGTACCGGTGGCGCATACTCTCGACGCCGTAAACATTGCCGATCGTTACGACGCCAAAGCGATAAATGCGCGTCTTGGCATGATGACGCCGCAAAATGCGCGTATCTGGTACATCAGCCCGAAAGAGCCGCACAATAAAACCGCTTACTTTGTCGATGCGCCGTATCAGGTTGATAAAATCAGCGAGCAGACGTTTGCTGCATGGCAGAAAAAAGCGCAGGGCATTACCCTGTCGCTGCCGGAGCTTAACCCCTATATTCCTGACGATTTCACCCTGACTAAACCGCAAAAGTCATACACCCGCCCGGCGCTGATTGTCGATGAGCCGGCGCTGCGTGTGGTTTACGCGCCAAGCCAGCACTTTGCCAGCGAACCCAGGGCGGACGTCAGCGTCATTTTGCGCAACCCTAAAGCGATGGACAGCGCCAGAAATCAGGTGATGTTTGCCCTGAATGATTATCTGGCGGGGATCGCGCTCGATCAGTTAAGCAACCAGGCCTCCGTCGGCGGGATCGGCTTTTCCACGAACGCGAATAATGGTCTGATGCTGAATGCCGACGGTTATACGCAGCGCTTGCCGCAGCTTTTCAAGGCGCTGCTTGAAGGGTATTTCACCTATAGCGCGACGGAAGAACAGCTGGAACAGGCGAAATCCTGGTACAGCCAGATGATGGATTCCGCTGAGAAAGGTAAAGCTTACGAGCAAGCCATCATGCCGGTGCAGATGATCTCGCAGGTGCCTTATTTCACCCGCGATGAGCGTCGCGCGCTGCTGCCGTCAATCACGCTGAAAGAGGTGATGGAGTATCGTGAGGCGTTAAAAACCGGCGCGCGTCCGGAGTTCCTGGCTATCGGCAACATGAGCGAGGCGCAGGTGACGTCAATGGCGCGCGATATCCAGAAACAGCTGGGCGCGAACGGCTCTGAGTGGTGTCGTAATAAAGATGTGGTGGTCGATAAAAAGCAGTCCGTGATTTTTGAAAAAGCGGGCAGCAGTACAGACTCCGCACTGGCGGCGGTCTTTGTGCCCACGGGCTACGACGAGTATGCCAGCTCGGCCTACAGTGCGATGCTCGGTCAGATTGTGCAGCCGTGGTTTTACCATCAGCTTCGTACTGAAGAACAACTGGGTTACGCGGTATTCGCTTTCCCGATGAGCGTAGGGCGTCAATGGGGGATGGGCTTCCTCCTGCAAAGCAGCGACAAACAACCTAAGTATTTGTGGGAGCGTTATAAAGCGTTTTTCCCAACGGCGGAAGCAAAACTACGGGCAATGAAGCCGGAAGAGTTTGTGCAGATCCAGCAGGCGATCATTGCGCAAATGGTGCAGGCGCCGCAGACGCTGGGTGAAGAAGCATCGAAAATCAGCAAAGATTTCGATCGCGGCAATATGCGTTTCGATTCGCGTGATAAAATCGTCGCCCAGATAAAACTGCTGACGCCACAGAAGCTCGCGGATTTCTTCCATCAGGCGGTGGTCGCGCCGCAAGGCATGGCGATACTGTCGCAAATTTCCGGTGGTCAGAGCGGGAAGACGGGTTACGCCCGCCCGGAAGGCTGGAAAGTGTGGGATAACGTCAGCGCGTTGCAGCAAACTTTGCCCCTGATGAGTGATAAGAATGAATGATGTTGCCGAGTCCCTTGATCCCCTGCGCTTGCCCCTTACGGGCGAGCGCCTGATTGAAGCCTCGGCGGGGACCGGCAAAACCTTTACCATCGCAGCGCTTTATTTGCGCCTGTTGCTTGGACTCGGCGGTACAGCCGCCTTTCCTCGTCCGCTCACCGTGGAAGAACTCCTGGTGGTGACCTTCACCGAGGCCGCCACCGAAGAACTCCGCGGCCGTATTCGCAGCAATATTCATGAGCTGCGTATCGCCTGCCTGCGCAAGTCCACCGATAACCCGCTTTATGCCAGCCTGCTGGATGAGATCGCCGATACCGAACAGGCGGCCCAGTGGCTGCTGCTGGCTGAGCGGCAGATGGACGAGGCGGCGGTGTTTACTATCCATGGTTTTTGTCAGCGCATGCTGAGCCTGAATGCCTTTGAGTCCGGCATGCTGTTTGAACAGCAATTGATTGAGGACGAATCCCTTCTGCGCTATCAGGCGTGCGCGGATTTCTGGCGTCGCCACTGCTACCCCTTACCGCGTGAAATCGCTCAGGTGGTATTTGAGACCTGGAAAGGTCCTAAGTCGCTGCTTGCCGATATCAATCGCTATTTGCAGGGGGAAGCGCCGGTCATTAAAGCGCCGCCGCCCGATGACGAAACGCTAGCCTCCCGTCATGACGCCATCGTCGGACGGATCAACGCGCTCAAGCAAAAGTGGTGTGAATCAGTCGATCAACTGGAGGGGCTGCTGGAATCCTCTGGCATTGACCGGCGCAAATTTAATCGTGGTAATCAGGGTAAATGGATCGAAAAGATCAGCGCCTGGGCGCAGGAAGAGACCCTGAGCTACCAGCTCCCGGACGCGCTGGAGAAATTTTCGCAGCGTTTTTTGCAGGAACGGACCAAAGCGGGCGGCGTCGTGCCGGAACATCCGCTGTTTGTCGCCATTGATGAACTGCTGGCGGAGCCTCTGACCATCCGGGATTTGGTGATCACGCGCGCGCTGGCGGAAATTCGTGAAACGGTTGCCCGCGAAAAGCGCCGCCGCGGCGAACTCGGGTTTGACGACATGCTCAGCAGGCTGGACGCCGCGCTGCGCAGTGAGAGCGGCGATGCGCTGGCGGCCGCCATTCGTACCCGTTTTCCGGTCGCGATGATCGACGAATTCCAGGACACCGATCCCCAGCAATACCGAATTTTCCGCCGTATCTGGCAGCGGCAGCCGGAGACGGCGCTGTTACTGATCGGCGACCCGAAGCAGGCGATATATGCATTTCGCGGCGCGGACATTTTCACGTATATGAAAGCGCGTAGCGAAGTGAACGCGCACTATACGCTCGATACCAACTGGCGTTCCGCGCCAGGAATGGTCAACAGTGTTAACCGACTGTTCGGCCAGATGAACGATGCCTTTATGTTTCGTGAGATTCCGTTCCAGCCAGTTAAGTCAGCCGAAAAAAACCAGTCGCTGCGCTTTGAGTTTCGTGGCGAAGCACAGCCCGCGATGACAATGTGGCTGATGGACGGGGAAGGCTGCGGCGTGGGGGATTACCAGAGCTACATGGCGCAGGTCTGCGCTGCGCAAATCCGCGACTGGCTGGAAGCCGGGCAGCGTGGCGACGCTCTGCTCATCCGCGGTGAGCGCGCGCAAGCGGTGAGCGCGTCCGATATCAGCGTACTGGTCAGAAGCCGCCAGGAAGCCGCGTTGGTGCGCGATGCCCTGACCCTGCTTGCCATTCCTTCTGTCTATCTATCCAACCGCGACAGCGTGTTCGACACGCTGGAAGCCCAGGAAATGCTCTGGGTGCTGCAGGCAGTCATGAACCCGGAGCGGGAAAATACCTTACGTAGCGCGTTAGCTACTTCGATGATGGGACTGAACGCCCGTGATATCGAAACGCTTAATCAAAGCGAAAGCGCCTGGGATCGGGTGGTGGAAGAGTTTGTCGGCTATCGTCAGATCTGGCAGAAGCGCGGCGTCATGCCGATGCTGCGCGCGCTGATGTCGGCGCGTCATATCGCGGAAAACCTGCTGGCAACGGCAGGGGGCGAACGTCGCCTGACCGATATTCTGCACATCAGCGAGCTATTGCAGGAGGCGGCGTCGCAGCTGGAGAGCGAACATGCGCTGGTACGCTGGCTTTCTCAACATATTCTTGAGCCGGACAACAATGCCGCCAGCCAGCAGATGCGTCTGGAAAGCGATAAGCATCTGGTGCAAATCGTCACCATTCATAAATCGAAAGGGCTGGAATACCCGCTGGTGTGGCTGCCGTTTATCACCCACTTTCGCGTTCAGGATCAGGCGTTTTACCATGATCGTCAGTCCTTTGAAGCGGTACTGGATCTCAGCCATGCGGAAGAGAGCATTGCGCTGGCCGAAGCCGAGCGGCTGGCGGAAGATCTGCGGTTGCTATACGTGGCGCTGACCCGTTCCGTCTGGCACTGTAGCCTGGGCGTTGCGCCTCTGGTGCGCCGCCGGGGCGACAAAAAAGGCGATACCGATGTGCATCTGAGCGCGCTTGGCCGTCTGCTGCAAAAAGGCGAGCCGAAAGATGCCGCCGGGCTTCGCGCCGCGATTGAAGCGCTGTGCGATGAGCATATTCATTGCCGGACCCCGGACGTGATCCGTCCTGAGTCACTGCCAGCCTTCGCGGAAAGCGAGGCGGCGCTGAGTGTTCGTCATGTACTGCGCACCCCCGGCGATAGCTGGCGTGTGACCAGTTATTCCGGCCTGCAGCAGCGCGGACACGGCATCGCTCAGGATCTTATGCCGCGACTGGATATCGATGCCGCAGGAGTCGGCGAGGTGGTGGACGCCCCTGAACTGACGCCGCACCAGTTTCCGCGCGGCGCGTCGCCGGGCACGTTCCTGCACAGCCTGTTTGAAGATCTCGACTTTACCCAGCCGGTTGATCCCGTCTGGGTGCGGGAAAAGCTTGAATTGGGCGGCTATGAGGCGCACTGGGAACCGACGCTTACCCAGTGGATCGCGGCGATTTTACGCACGCCCCTCAATGAAACGGGCGTCAGCCTGAACCAGCTTTCGGCGCGTGAAAAACAGGTTGAGATGGAGTTTTATCTGCCGATCGGCAAGCCGCTGGTCGCTGCGGAACTTGATGCGCTTATTCGTCAATATGATCCGCTCTCGGCGGGCTGTCCGCCGCTGGATTTCACACAGGTTCGTGGGATGCTGAAAGGCTTTATCGACCTGGTGTTTCGTCATCAAGGCCGCTATTACCTGCTGGACTATAAGTCAAACTGGCTGGGCGACAATAGCCAGGCCTACACGCCGGAAGCGATGGCGGCGGCAATGCAGGCACACCGCTACGATTTACAGTATCAGCTTTATACCCTGGCGCTGCATCGCTACCTGCGACATCGCATTGCGGATTATGACTATACGCGCCACGTTGGCGGCGTGATTTATCTGTTTTTACGCGGAGTGGACAGCGAACAGCCGCAGCAGGGGATTTTCACTACCCGCCCTGACAGCGAGCTGATTACCCGTATGGATGAGATGTTTGCGGGTATGACAGAGGAGGAGACGCGATGACGTTACAGGAGCGACTGCTCGACGCTGTGGAACAAAAACAGCTTCGCCCGCTGGACGCGCAGTTTGCGCTGGCGGTAACTGGCGAGAATGAGCCTGCCGTGACGCTGGCGGCGGCGTTGTTGAGTCGGGACGCCGGAGAGGGACATGTCTGTTTACCGCTTGCGCGCCTGACGCAGAAGGATGATCTGCCACCGGTGCTGGTCGCCTGCCTGAGTGAGATCGGCGAGCCAGCAGACTGGCGTGAATGTCTGCTGGCCTCCAGCGCGGTCAGCCGCGGCGAGCGTCCCTCGCCGATGATTCTCTACGGCGATCGTTTGTATCTGAATCGCATGTGGTGTAACGAACGGACGGTAGCGCGGTTCTTTAGCGAAGTAAATCAGCCCATTGCGGTGGATGAAGCCCTGTTGTCGCAAACGCTGGAAGCGCTATTTCCGGACGCTGATGACATTAACTGGCAAAAAGTGGCGGCGGCGGTCGCGCTGACCCGACGGATTTCGGTGATTTCCGGCGGGCCGGGGACGGGAAAAACCACAACCGTGGCGCGACTGCTGGCGGCGTTAATTCAACTGGCGGACGGCGAGCGGTGCCGCATCCGGTTGGCGGCGCCGACGGGCAAAGCGGCAGCGCGGCTGACCGAATCATTAGGTAAGGCCCTGCGCCAGCTTCCGCTGACAGACGAACAGAAAAAACGCATTCCTGAAGAGGCCAGCACGCTGCACCGGCTGTTGGGCGCCCAACCGGGCAGTCAGCGCTTGCGCCATCACGCGGGTAACCCGTTGCATCTGGACGTGCTGGTGGTTGATGAAGCGTCTATGATTGACCTGCCGATGATGTCGCGCCTGATTGACGCGTTGCCGCCGCATGGGCGGGTGATTTTCCTCGGCGATCGCGACCAGCTGGCGTCGGTAGAAGCAGGGGCGGTGCTCGGTGATATCTGCGCGTATGTGAACGCGGGTTATACGCCGGAGCGGGCGCAACAGTTGACCCGCCTGACCGGTATGCCCGTCCCGGCAGGTACCGGTACTGAAGCCGCTTCCCTGCGGGACAGCCTGTGTCTGTTGCAAAAAAGCTATCGCTTTGGCAGCCATTCCGGCATTGGCCAACTGGCGGCGGCGATCAACCGGGGCGATAAGGCGGCGATAAACACCGTCTTTCAGCAGGATTTTGCAGATATTGAGAAACGGATATTGCAGAGCGGGGAAGACTACAGCGCTATGCTTGATGACGCGCTGCGCGGCTACGGACGCTATCTGCAATTGCTTTCACAGCGTGCGGAACCAGACGCAATCATTGAGGCTTTCAATGAATTCCAGTTGCTCTGCGCGCTCCGTGAAGGGCCGTTTGGCGTCAGCGGACTGAATGAACGTCTTGAGCAGGCTATGCAGCAGAAGCGGAAAATTCGCCGTCTGCCGCATTCCCGTTGGTATGAAGGGCGGCCAGTTATGATTGCCCGCAACGACAGCGCGCTGGGGCTGTTTAACGGCGATATCGGCATTGCGCTTGAGCGCGGGGACGGCTTACGGGTTTGGTTCGCGATGCCGGACGGCAGCATCAAAGACATACAGCCCAGCCGCCTGCCGGAGCATGAAACAACGTGGGCAATGACGGTGCATAAATCGCAGGGATCGGAGTTCGACCATGCGGCGCTGGTGTTGCCCACCCAGCGCTCGCCGGTGGTGACCCGCGAACTGGTGTACACTGCTGTAACCCGCGCGCGCCAGCGGCTGTCGCTGTATGCCGATGAGCGCATTCTGAGCAGCGCGGTGGCCACTCGCACTGAACGCCGAAGCGGTTTGTCCGCGTTGTTCAATGGCGAAGGCTAACTGTCTGGCCGGAGAAGCGGTTGCGCGTTCCGGCCCCCGCTTATCCTAAATCCGCCATCAGCACTTTTGAACGCCGCTGGTAGTTGTACATCTCTTTTTTGCTTTCCGGCAACAAATCAATGTCCACCGGCGTAAAGCCGCGCTCCTGGAACCAGTGAATGCTGCGGGTGGTGAGTACGAACAGCTTGCTCAGGCCAATTTGCTTTGCCTGGGCGGCAATGCGTTCCAGCAGAACTTCTCCCCGCGAGGAGCTACGGTAGTCCGGATGCACCGCCACGCAGGCCATCTCGCCGATTTTTTCTTCCGGGAAGGGGTACAGGGCGGCGCAGGCGATGGTCATGTTATCGCGCTGAATAATGGTGAATTTGTCGATCTCCATCTCCAGTTGTTCGCGTGAGCGGCGCACCAGGATCCCCTGCTGCTCCAGTGGGCGAATCAGTTCCAGAATGCCGCCGATATCGTTTATGGTCGCGCGACGAATTTGTTCGGCGCTTTCCATTACGATCTGGGTCCCGATGCCGTCACGGGAGAACAGCTCCTGCAACAGCGCGCCATCTTCCTGATAGCTAATCAGATGACAGCGGCGCACGCCGCTGCGACAGGCTTTCACCGCCCCACGCAGAAAACGCACGGTGCCGGAGTTGTAATCGCCTTTTTCTTCCTGCGCCTCAACCCGGGCCTGCGCTTCGTTGGGGAACAGTTCAGAGACGATATCGCCGTCCTCGTTGGTCACGCCCTGAGACGAACAGAAGCCAATCATCTTTTCTGCTTTCAGCTTGATCGCCAGTTGGGTGGCGATTTCTTCCGACGTCAGGTTGAAACTTTCGCCAGTCACCGAGACCGCGACCGGGCCCATCAGTACGATCGCGCCGCTGTCTAACTGCCGGTGGATCGCCTCTTCGTCAATACGGCGAATGCGTCCGCTGTGGCAATAGTCGACCCCATCGTCGACGCCCAGCGGTTGCGCGATAATAAAATTCCCGCTGACCACGTTAATGTGCGCGCCCTGGAGCGGCGTATTGTTCAGGCTCATTGATAAGCGCGCAGTGATATCCAGCTGCAAGGTGCCCGCTGCCTGTTTAACCAGTTCCAGTGTTTTGGCGTCGGTGACACGCGTATTTTTGTGATACATCGGCTCATGATGATTCACGGCCAGGTTGGCGTCGATTTGCGGACGCGCGCCATATACCACCACCAGGCGAATGCCAAGGCTATGGAGAAGGCCAATGTCGTTGACAATACTGGAAAAGTTTTCATGCTCAATGGCTTCGCCACCAAGCATAATCACAAACGTTTTTCCCCGATGGGTATTGATATAGGGAACAGAATGGCGGAATCCCTGTACCAGTTCGGTTCTACGTTCCTTCACCACGGCCTACCCTCACTGCATGATTATTCGTAATTATTGTATTTTTATTCTGTTTCTTCGCCATGCGCAAGCGCAAATTTTAATCCGGGCAAAGTTTTTTCTCAGTAATACCGTGAATACCAAAAGAATGTTTACCCTTTTATTGATGACAGATTATGCGTCATTCGCTAAAGTTTCCGGTCAATTTGGACGTTTACTCACTCAACACCGTTAAGATTTACTTTGCTCGGGAGAAGCATGTCGGGATCACATCCACCCATCAGCCGCCGTCGATTACTACAAGGGGCGGGCGCCATGTGGCTATTGAGCGTCAGTCAGGTCGGCCTGGCTGCCACCAGTCAGGTCGTTGCGGTTCGTATTTGGCCAGCGTCGAGTTACACCCGTGTGACGGTGGAGTCGAACCGACAGTTGAAGTACAAACAGTTTGCCCTGAGCAATCCTGAGCGCGTGGTGGTGGATATTGAAGGGGTAAATCTGAACTCGGTGCTGAAAGGCATGGGGGCGCAAATTCGTCCTGATGATCCTTATATTAAGTCGGCGCGGGTAGGACAATTCGACCCGCAGACCGTCCGAATGGTGTTCGAACTAAAGCAAAACGTGAAGCCGCAGCTGTTCGCGCTGGCGCCGGTTGCCGGGTTTAAAGAGCGTCTGGTCATGGATCTTTATCCTGTCAATGCGCAGGATATGCAGGATCCATTGTTGGCGCTACTGGAAGATTACAACAAGGGCGATCTGGATAAACAGGTACCGCCTGCGCAGAGCGGGCCGCAGCCGGGGAAAGCCGGGCGCGATCGCCCGATTGTGATCATGCTTGATCCGGGACACGGCGGAGAAGACTCCGGGGCGGTCGGCAAATACAAAACGCGTGAAAAAGACGTGGTGTTGCAAATCGCCCGGCGCTTACGCGCGCTGATCGAAAGAGAAGGCAATATGAAGGTCTATATGACGCGGAACGAAGATATCTTCATTCCGCTGAAGGTGCGTGTGGCGAAGGCCCAGAAACAGCGCGCAGACCTGTTTGTGTCGATTCACGCGGACGCCTTTACCAGCCGCCAGCCCAGCGGGTCATCGGTATTCGCGCTTTCCACCAAAGGGGCGACCAGTACGGCAGCGAAATATCTGGCGCAAACGCAGAACGCCTCGGACTTAATTGGCGGCGTGAGCAAAAGCGGTGACCGCTACGTCGACCATACGATGTTCGATATGGTGCAGTCGCTGACCATCGCTGACAGCCTGAAATTTGGTAAAGCGGTGTTGAACAAGCTCGGCAAGATTAACAATCTGCATAAAAATCAGGTCGAACAGGCCGGGTTTGCGGTGCTGAAAGCGCCGGATATTCCGTCGATTCTCGTCGAAACGGCGTTTATCAGTAATATTGAAGAAGAACGCAAGCTTAAAACCGCAAAGTTCCAGCAGGAAGTGGCCGAGTCGATTCTTGCCGGGATCAAAGCCTATTTTGCCGACGGGGCAACATTGGCGAGAAGAGGATAAACAGAGAGGCCGGAGAAGGCGCAGGTGTCGCCGCCCGGCCGCGTTTGGTCACCAGAAAAATCTTTTACGGACCGCAGAAACAAAAAAACACCCGTTAAGGTGTTTAGTATTGGTTGCGGGGGCCGGATTTGAACCGACGACCTTCGGGTTATGAGCCCGACGAGCTACCAGGCTGCTCCACCCCGCGTCCGT
>NZ_LNHZ01000017.1:0-468 GCF_001463265.1 Citrobacter sp. 50677481 | reverse complement strand
CGGACGTGGGGGTTCAAGTCCCCCCCCTCGCACCACGACTTAATGAATTGAACTAAAAATTCAAAAAAGCAGTACATCGGCGAGTAGCGCAGCTTGGTAGCGCAACTGGTTTGGGACCAGTGGGTCGGAGGTTCGAATCCTCTCTCGCCGACCAATTTTGAACCCCGCTTCGGCGGGGTTTTTTGTTTTCTGCGCTTCAACGTCTGCTGTTGTCGCCAGACGACATCCCGCATGTTCATTGTCGCCAATCAGTGACAGATAATCCTTTGAAAATAAACTATTTACTTTTATAGCCTGATAGATGTCTCTGCCTGGCGACAATCTGTGCGCGATAGCGCAGACGATCCTGCCGTTAACTGTCGCTATCGCGCGCCATTACAGGCCCGGTAAAAAGTCTTAATCCCTATTTTTGGCGGTGCAATTCTGGCATGCAATGTGCAATAATATACGCGTAGATGCTCATTCCAT
>NZ_LNHZ01000016.1:0-3372 GCF_001463265.1 Citrobacter sp. 50677481 | reverse complement strand
CATCAAGCTTTTGCCCATGAAGCAACCAGGCAATGCTCGTAGCTGGGTCGAGGTCAGGATAGGGGAAGAATTCGAGCTGCAAACCGCCGCGCTGCAGGATCATCCAGCCGCGATCCTTCCAACTCGTCGCAAAGCCCAGCTTCGCATAAAACGCCTCTGTCACATCGAAATCGCGCGATGGCAGATTGGGGGTGACGTGGTCAGCCATGGCTCAGCGCAGCTTGTCGGCCATGCGGGCCGTATGAGTGATTGCGGCGCGGCTATCGGGGGCGGAATGGCTCATCACGATCATGCTGGCCTTGGGGAACGCCGCACCAAACGCGCGCGCTGACGCGGCGTAGTGCTCAGTGTCGGCATCACCGAGATTGCCGAGCGACTTGGCCTTGCTGTCCTTGATCAGGCAGCCACCAAAAGCGATGTCGGTGCCGTCGATCCCAACGGTGATATTGTCACTGGTGTGGCCGGGGCCGGGGTAAAATACCTTGAGCGGGCCAAAGTTGGGCGCGGTTGCTGGTTCGACCCAGCCATTGGCGGCGAAAGTCAGGCTGTGTTGCGCCGCAACCATCCCCTCTTGCGGGGCAAGCTGGTTCGACAACGCATTGGCATAAGTCGCAATCCCCGCCGCATGCAGCGCGTCCATACCGCCCATCTTGTCCTGATGCGCGTGAGTCACCACCGCCAGCGCGACCGGCAGGTTGATCTCCTGCTTGATCCAGTTGAGGATCTGGGCGGTCTGGTCATCGGTCCAGGCGGTATCGACCACCAGCACGCGGCCGCCATCCCTGACGATCAAACCGTTGGAAGCGACTGCCCCGAAACCCGGCATGTCGAGATAGGAAGTGTGCTGCCAGACATTCGGTGCGAGCTGGCGGAAAACCAGATCGCCAAACCGTTGGTCGCCAGTTTCCATTTGCTGGCCAATCGTCGGGCGGATTTCACCGGGCATGCACCCGCTCAGCATCAATGCAGCGGCTAATGCGGTGCTCAGCTTCGCGACCGGGTGCATAATATTGGGCAATTCCATCAAGTTTTCCTTTTATTCAGCATTAAAAACCCCGCAAATGCGAGGCCTAGTAAATAGATGATCTTAATTTGGTTCACTGTAGCAAAAATATGGGGCGAATTCAAACATGAGGTGCGACAGTTTCAAAAGCCATATGATAATCAACAAGCTGAGCAAATTTCTCTAATGGTGTAAGCCAATCTAACGCCTTTCTAGGACGAGTATTCAGTGACATGGCAACTTGATTTAAATAATGCTGATCTGCCTGATTTAAATCAATCCCTTTAGGTAAATATTGCCTAATTAAACCATTCATATTTTCGCATGTGCCTTTTTGCCAGGGTGAATGTGGGTCACAGAAATATACATCTATGCCTAAATCTTCTTCGAGTATTTTATGTTCTGACATCTCACGTCCACGGTCATAGGTCAACGTTTTACGCAGTTCTGCAGGTAAATATTTCAGAGCTTCAGTTAAAGCCTTGCGCACTGATTCTGCCTTTGCATCAGGTAATGTTGCCAAGATACAGAGCCGTGTATTTCGTTCAATAAGTGTTGCTATCGAACTTTTATTGTCTTTACCTTTAATTAAATCAGCTTCCCAATGACCCGGTATTTTTCTTTCTTGAACTTCGGCTGGGCGCTCATGAATAGTTTTAATATCCTGTAATATAGAATCTTTTTTAGGTTCACCGTTAGCTTTTCGCTTTTTATTTTCATGACGTAGACAGGATAATAAGTCTTTTTTCAACTCACCCTTTGGTAATGCTCGTATCGTTGAATAAATCGTTGTATGGCTTACATTCATTGTTTGATCCAAATCAGGAAATGTCTTTAAACGCTTTGCTATTTGCTGAGGAGACCATAAACAACGGATCGCTTCAACAATAAATTTCCAGAGGATTGAATCGATTTTGAGTTTTCTGTGACCACGTCTACGTCTAGCGAAGGTGTTATCAGAAGCATATCGAGCTTGATAAACGTCATTGATGCTATTTCTTTTAAGCTCACGATAGATCGTACTAGGATGTCTTTTAATGAGTTCAGCAAATTTTCTGGCTGAAAAGCCTTCTTTTCTTGACTCAAGCATTAATGCAGTACGATCTTCAAAGTTAAGATGATGGTATGACAATTTTATATACTCCATAAACCCTTTAAATTAATTAGGTGGTTTATGTCGCACTTCAAGTTTTACTCTGCCAACTTTAAATCAGTGGCTCCACTAACACTCTTCACTTATTTATTTAAAATTTAGCGACGTTAAAAGACAATTAAGTATTTTTAGATAATGCTTAGAATCAATTCAATTCATCAAGTTTTAAAAAATAATTCCTTTTGTCAGGTCTATCATTTTTTAAATGCTTTAAAAATATTTTAGCAGTTTCCTCCGAGGCATCCTCTCTTAGGCAACGTTCAACAAAGGATATATCTACAAATTCATCAGCTAACCCAGCACGGCCAAGATCTAAAAAGTAAATTTCATTGAATTTATCTATAAAAATATTACTATCCGTGATATCGCCATGAGAAAAAACCAATCTTTCTTCAACACGAGTCTCAGTTAACTCATTCCATAGACTTAGGTAAGTTCTATGGTCTCCCCATAATTCAGCGTCAAAATCATCTTGATCTATATCGTCAAGGAGTTGGTTATCAATAAAAAATTTTGACTCTTTTAACCGATGATCAATGTTTGAAATAAATGGACAATCAATAATAGCAACTGAATTTAACAGATTGAGTGCCTCCTTATAGATAGCAAGCAATTCTTGGTCTGTTAAAAAAAGCGCTGAAATTGGTTTTGCATTGATCGCTTTAGTGATCATTAATTCAAACTGCTCATCCTGAAAAGTCATGATGAGTTCAGGCACCTTTAATTTCTCAGAGAGCCAACTCAACATTTTCGCTTCGCGAGAGACACTGTATGTGGTCTCTGTATATAAAGTGCTAGATCGCTTAAGAAAAAAAGTTTCATTATTTCGATTAAAAGAATAAACATCCGATGGCGACTGACCAATTTTATTTGGCTCTAAAACGCTGTTTCCAATAAATTGTTGAATAATATTGGGCAATTCCATCAAGTTTTCCTTTTATTCAGCATTAAAAACCCCGCAAATGCGAGAGAGGTGGTCCCACTTGTTTGAACAACTAAAAGCGTATTTATAAGTGATATTCCGCTCTAGTTAAGCCACCTTGTTTTGTTGGGGTAGCTGATCATAGTAAAACTCATTTGGTGTCATTTTGTCTAGACTCGAATGAGGTCGTTTCAAATTATAAAACTCAAAATATGCACTTAATTGCTTTTTCGCATCTGTGACACTGCTATAAGCTTTGAGGGGTATAGGAAGTATAAACCACCTTTTTGCTCC
>NZ_LNHZ01000015.1:0-130468 GCF_001463265.1 Citrobacter sp. 50677481 | reverse complement strand
AGCCGAGTACTCTATCCAGCTGAGCTACGGATGCAAATGGCGGTGAGGCGGGGATTCGAACCCCGGATGCAGCTTTTGACCGCATACTCCCTTAGCAGGGGAGCGCCTTCAGCCTCTCGGCCACCTCACCACACGCCTCTTACGAGTGCGTCGAAGAACATGTTTCTGCTCATCGTCGCTGCGTGGCGCACATATTACTTTCTGGGACTTATAAGTCAAACAATTTTTCCTGCGCTTTTATCGTTTGCACACTTCACGCTCAATTAGTCTGCAAAAACGGCAAAAAGGGTGTTTTATCAACAAACAAATCGGTTTACATGGACTCTGGCTGCCCCGACAACCCCAGGAACACGCTCAGATGATAGAGATAGAAAACAAGGAAAACACAGGAAGGACAGGTTGCGTCTCACCCATCCAGATGAGACGCGGAAACCTTAGTAACTGGACTGCTGGGATTTTTCAGCCTGGATACGCTGGTAGATCTCTTCACGATGGACAGAAACTTCTTTCGGGGCGTTTACGCCGATGCGTACCTGGTTGCCCTTCACCCCTAAAACTGTCACGGTGACCTCATCGCCAATCATGAGGGTCTCACCAACTCGACGAGTCAGAATCAGCATTCTTTGCTCCTTGAAAGATTAAAAGAGTCGGGTCTCTCTGTATCCCGGCATTATCCATCATATAACGCCAAAAAGTAAGCGATGACAAACACATTACATGTAAGCAGTCACGGCATCACATTCTGTTAAACCTAAGTTTAGCCGATATACACAACTTCAACCTGACTTTATCGTTGTCGACAACGTTGATGCAAACGCCGCGGAGTACCTGTCCGCGGCATCGGCTAACGCTTATACACCTCATCCTTCAAGCTGCCTCTGCGTTGGCAGCGCGCATTTCCCCCGGTCGCCTACTCGCTGTTCGCTCCCGGGACGCATTCACTTGCCGCCTTGACGTAGCATGAATGATTTTGTGTATATATTTTATAGTTTTGCGCTGACCCAGGCTTGCACACTGGCTAACGCTGCAGGCAGAGCAGCCGCGTCCGTACCACCGGCTTGCGCCATGTCCGGACGACCACCACCCTTACCGCCCACCTGCTGAGCGACCATACCTACCAGTTCCCCTGCTTTGACACGGTCGGTCACGTCCTTAGACACGCCAGCAATCAGAGAAACCTTACCTTCTGCCGCCGTAGCCAGCACGATAATGGTGGAACCCAGCTGATTTTTCAGATCATCAACCATGGTACGCAACATTTTCGGCTCGACGCCGGCAAGCTCACTCACCAACAGCTTAACGCCATTGATATCAACCGCCTTGCTGGAAAGATTCGCACTTTCCTGCGCGGCAGCCTGTTCTTTCAGCTGCTGAAGCTCTTTCTCCAGTTGACGGGTACGTTCCAGTACGGAACGAACTTTATCGCCCAGATTCTGGCTGTCGCCCTTCAGCAGATGCGCAATTTCGCTTAAACGATCGCTTTGAGCGTGAACGGAAGCAATGGCGCCTTCACCCGTTACCGCTTCGATACGACGAACGCCCGCTGCGGTACCCGACTCGGAAACAATACGGAACAAGCCAATGTCACCGGTGCGACTGGCGTGCGTACCACCGCAAAGCTCGGTAGAGAAATCGCCCATGCTCAGCACGCGAACACGCTCGTCATATTTCTCACCAAACAGCGCCATCGCGCCTTTCGCTTTAGCGGCGTCCAGATCCATCACATTTGTTTCCACCGGCAGGTTACGGCGGATCTGCGCATTCACCAGATCTTCGACCGCACGAATCTCCGACGGTTTCATCGCTTCGTTATGAGAAAAATCAAAACGCAGCAGTTTGTCGTTCACCAGCGAACCTTTCTGCGCAACGTGCGTGCCCAAAACCTGGCGCAGCGCGGCGTGCATCAGGTGCGTCGCCGAGTGATTCAGACGAATACGATCGCGACGCGCTTCGTCCACGTCAGCCTGTACTGCATCGCCCACTTTCAGAGAACCCGCAGACAACGTGCCGAGATGACCGATCGCCTGACCATATTTTTGCGTGTCGCTGACAGCAAAGGCAAAGCCTGCGCCTTTCAGTTCGCCTTTATCACCAACCTGACCGCCGGACTCGGCATAGAATGGCGTCTGGTCCAGAACCACAACCGCGTCCTGACCGGCGTTGATTGCGTCAACCGCTTTGCCATCCACAAACAGTGCGGTGACCTTGCCGTTCAGTTCCAGATGGTCGTAGCCTTTAAACTCAGATGCGCTGTCTACGCGGATCATCGCGTTATAGTCAGCGCCAAAGCCGCTGGCTTCACGGGCGCGACGCCGTTGTTCTTCCATCGCCGCTTCAAAACCCGCTTCATCCACTTTGATGTTGCGCTCGCGGCAAACGTCTGCCGTCAGGTCAACCGGAAAGCCGTAGGTATCGTACAGACGGAAAGCCGTTTCACCGTCCAGCGTGTCGCCCGTCAACTTCGCCAGTTCTTCGTCCAACAGCGCCAGACCGCGCTCCAGAGTACGGGCAAATTGCTCTTCTTCGGTTTTCAGCACCTGCTCAACCTGAGCCTGCTGACGCTTCAATTCTTCACCCGCCGATCCCATGACGTCAATCAGCGGACCGACCAGCTTGTAGAAGAACGTCTCTTTCGCGCCAAGCATGTTGCCATGGCGCACCGCACGACGAATGATGCGGCGCAGCACGTAGCCGCGGTTTTCGTTCGACGGCATCACGCCATCGGCGATCAGGAATGCGCAGGAACGAATGTGGTCGGCGATAACGCGCAGCGACTTGTTGCTCAGGTCGGCGGCGCCGGTCACTTTCGCCACCGCCTCAATCAGCGTGCGGAACAGGTCGATTTCATAGTTCGAGTTAACGTGTTGCAGAACCGCGGCAATACGTTCCAGCCCCATACCGGTATCGACTGACGGCTTCGGCAGCGGCTCCATTGTGCCGTCAGCCTGGCGGTTAAACTGCATAAAGACGATATTCCAGATCTCAATATAGCGATCGCCGTCTTCTTCCGGGCTGCCCGGAGGCCCCCCCCAAATGTGATCGCCGTGGTCGTAGAAGATCTCGGTGCACGGACCGCATGGACCGGTATCACCCATCTGCCAGAAGTTGTCGGACGCATAGGCCGCACCTTTATTGTCGCCAATGCGAATAATGCGTTCGCGTGGAATACCGACTTCTTTTTCCCAGATTTCATAGGCTTCGTCGTCTGTTTCATAGACGGTCACCCACAGGCGCTCTTTCGGCAGGGCGAACCAGTTTTCACCGGTCAGCAGTTCCCATGCATACTGGATGGCATCGTGTTTGAAATAGTCGCCGAAGCTGAAGTTGCCCAGCATTTCGAAGAAGGTGTGGTGACGCGCAGTGTAACCGACGTTTTCCAGGTCATTGTGCTTACCGCCCGCGCGCACGCAGCGCTGGGAAGTGGTCGCGCGGGAATAATTACGCTTGTCGAGGCCAAGGAAAACATCCTTGAACTGATTCATCCCGGCGTTGGTAAACAACAAAGTGGGGTCATTGTTTGGTACCAGGGAGCTGCTGGCAACTACCTGATGTCCCTTACTATGGAAAAAGTCGAGAAACGCCTGACGGATCTCAGCGGTGCTCTTGCTCATAATTATCCTGAAATCAAGCTACACGTCATCTTTCAAACCGCCTCTGTACTGGCTGCGAGCTTCCTCGCCTGCCGCCCTAATGCGGCTTGAATGACGTTGTGTATTTAAGGAATATTCGTCGCGAACGCAGGTTACCGCAAAGCAACCCACGCCCGAACGGAAAAAGTGGGAATAAGATAAGTTTTCTTTAGTGGGAAGTAAAATCCCGTATGCGCTCAATCGTCAAAATTTCGCCATATCTCCTGGATATCCTCCATCAGATAGCCGCGATAGAGTAGAAAGCGCTGTATTTTTACCTTTTCTGAAAATGCCGCGGGCAGCGGTTCGCCGTATTTGCGGGTAGCCTGATCGCGCGCGAGGGTACACCAGTCAATTTCACATTCGCGCAGCGCCTTTTCGACAGCTTCCCGGGCAATGCCTTTCTGGTTGAGTTCTTGGCGGATGCGCGCCGGGCCATACCCTTTCCGGCTACGGCTGGCGATAAAGCGCGAAACGAAGCGGCTGTCATCCAGATACCCGTGCTCATGGCACCAGGCTACCACCCGTTCGTAATCCTCTGCCGTGGCCTCAATCTCCTCGGGGCCGTTTTTCCCCATGACCGGCGCGGCCAGTTTGCGGCGTAACTCCTGCTCGCTGTGATCGCGCACAGCCAGAATGCGGACAGCGCGATCGAGCAGGCGGGCATAAACGGGTCGGCGTGGTGTCGGTTCGCTCATAACTCCCTTCAGATTCAGCAATGCAAAAGGGCCGCATAAATGCAGCCCTTGAATGTAACTTAACCTTTTGCCGAATGGCGGCTTCGCGCGATCCGGCTTACGGTCGCCTGAAGATTAAAAATCTTCGTTGGTTTCTGCAACACCTTCACCGTCATCAACGGAGAAATCTGGCGTTGAGTCCTGGTTGTTGAGCAGCAGCTCGCGAACCTTTTTCTCGATCTCTTTCGCGGTAGCCGGGTTTTCTTTCAACCAGGCGGTCGCATTCGCTTTACCCTGCCCGATTTTCTCACCGTTGTAGCTGTACCAAGCACCGGCTTTCTCAATCAGCTTCTCTTTGACGCCCAGGTCAACCAGTTCGCCATAGAAGTTGATGCCTTCACCGTAGAGGATCTGGAACTCTGCCTGTTTGAACGGTGCGGCGATTTTGTTCTTCACCACTTTCACGCGGGTTTCGCTACCCACCACGTTATCGCCCTCTTTCACCGCGCCGATACGGCGGATGTCCAGACGAACAGAGGCGTAGAATTTCAGCGCGTTCCCCCCGGTTGTGGTTTCCGGGTTACCGAACATAACGCCAATTTTCATACGGATCTGGTTGATGAAGATCAGCAGCGTGTTGGACTGCTTCAGGTTACCCGCCAGCTTACGCATCGCCTGGCTCATCATACGCGCCGCGAGGCCCATGTGAGAGTCGCCGATTTCACCTTCGATTTCCGCTTTCGGCGTCAGGGCCGCGACGGAGTCGACAACGATAACGTCTACAGCGCCAGAGCGCGCCAGCGCATCACAGATTTCCAGCGCCTGTTCGCCAGTGTCCGGCTGAGAACACAGCAGGTTGTCAATATCAACGCCCAGCTTGCGCGCATAGATTGGATCCAGCGCATGTTCCGCATCGATAAACGCACAGGTTTTCCCTTCACGCTGCGCAGCGGCAATCACCTGCAGCGTCAGGGTGGTTTTACCGGAAGATTCCGGCCCGTAGATTTCGACGATACGGCCCATTGGCAGACCGCCCGCGCCGAGTGCGATATCCAGAGAAAGCGATCCGGTCGGGATGGTTTCCACATCCATAGAGCGGTCTTCACCCAGACGCATGATGGAGCCTTTACCAAATTGCTTTTCAATTTGGCCCAGTGCTGCCGCCAACGCTTTCTGTTTGTTTTCGTCGATAGCCATTAACTACTCCTGTCATGCCGGGTTCCGCTTGCGCTTAACCGGATAGTGAATTCTGTACTGTTGAAACAATTATACTGTATGCTCATACAGTATCAAGTGTTTTGTAGAAATTGTTGCCACAGCGTTCGTAACGCATAGAGGGTCGCCTGTCGCCGCACGGCATCGCGGTCGCCACTGAAGCATTCCCGCCGGGTAATCCCCTCTCCGCGCGCGCTGGCGAAAGCGAACCAGACAGTGCCGACGGGCTTCTCTTCACTGCCGCCATCCGGCCCGGCAATGCCGCTGATTGAAACCGCATAATCAGCGCGGGCGGCTTTCAGCGCGCCTATCGCCATTTCTACTACCACCGGTTCACTGACCGCGCCATGTTGGGCAAGCGTCTCTTCCCGTACGCCGATCATTTGCGCTTTCGCTTCATTACTGTAAGTGACAAAACCGCGTTCAAACCAGGCGGAGCTGCCAGCAATATCCGTAATGGCCTTCGCCACCCAGCCGCCCGTACAGGATTCCGCTGTTGTCACCGTCGCGCCGCGCGCGTTTAACGCCATTCCGACCTGTTCGCTTAACTGCATCAGTTCACTGTCAGTCATTTCGGCCTCTGTCAGTTAAAAATCCTGCCGGACAAGATAGCACTTTCCCACCCGAGATGGGGACGAGGTGATGATTTTACGAGGGGGATTCAGAAAAAACGTCCAGGTTTAACAGGCGGAGACAGCATTGCCTTATCCGGCCAACAGCAAGCCGGGTTAGCCGGATAAGTTGTCAGGGCCGCCATCCGGCAGCCAGGACGATTACTGGACCCGCGCCAGCGCTACCGCCTGTCCTAACTGCCAGACCGCCATCGCATAATGGGTACTATGGTTGTAACGGGTAATCGCGTAGAAGTTTGGCAGGCCGTACCAGTACTGATACCCGGTGCCAATATCCAGACGTAACAAGCTTGCTTCGCGATGGTTACCCAACGGCTGCTGCGGCGTTAAGCCCGCGGCGGCAAGCTGCGACACGCTGTATTTTGTTTTGAAGCCATTGGCCAGTCCCGGCGCCTGACCGTTGGCCATCACCGCCACCGTATCGCCTTTCACCCAGCCGTGTGCTTTAAAGTAGTTCGCTACGCTGCCGATGGCATCGACCGGATCCCAAAGATTGATATGGCCGTCGCCGTTAAAGTCCACCGCGTACTCTTTATAGGACGACGGCATAAACTGACCGTAACCCATGGCCCCGGCGAAAGACCCTTTCAGATCCAGCGGATCGTCTTGTTCGTTGCGCGCCATCAACAGGAAGGTTTCCAGCTCGCCAGAGAAATACGCCGCGCGGCGCGGATAGTTGAAGGAGAGCGTCGCCAGCGCGTCAAGAATGCGCGTTTTCCCCATTACGCGGCCCCAGCGGGTTTCCACGCCGATAATGCCGACAATGATTTCCGGCGGCACGCCATACACCTGCCAGGCGCGGTTGAGCGCATCTTCATACTGATTCCAGAATGCCACGCCGTTTTGCACGTTATCCGGCGTTATGAACTGTTTGCGATAACGCAGCCATGCGCCGTTAGGGCCGGCTGGCGGCTGCGTGGTCGGCGCCTGCCTGTCCATCAGGCGCAGCACATAATCCAGGCGTTTCGCCTGCGACAGGATCTCCTGCAACTGTTGGCGATCAAAGCCATGTTTGCTGACCATCTTATCGATGAACTGCTGCGCATTGGGGTTATTGGCAAAATCGCCGCCCATCTGCATGACATTGTGCTGAGGCTTAAGCAGGAAGCCGCCAGACGGCGTCCCGGTGGTCGTTTGAGTCTCTTGCGGTTTCGGTTTGCTGCTACAGGCAGCCAGTAACACAAAAAGGGGAAATAACGCTACATAACGACGCTTGAACATGTGACATCCATTAACCAGATTCAGCCAGAGGGAAGTATGGTAAAGCATCCTCCGTCCCACAAGGAAGCGCGAGACGCGCTCCTTCACATAATTTACCTGTTCGCCCCCTTTACTCCTTCTTTTTCTGTTCCGATTCGCACATAAACTTTCAATTTAAAATATTTTACTTTCATTTTGAGATCAAAATAACACTTTTAAATCTTTCAATCTGATTAAAATAAATCACCAATTGGCAAGATAACAACAATCCCTACAGGAGAGAACAATGATCGACACCATTACACATGGAGCAGAGTGGTTCATCGGGCTGTTCCAGAAAGGCGGAGAAGTGTTTACCGGCATGGTGACCGGCATTCTTCCGCTGCTAATAAGCCTGCTGGTCATCATGAACGCGCTGATCAACTTTATCGGCCAGCAGCGTATAGAACGTTTTGCCCAACGCTGCGCCGGAAATCCGCTGTCCCGTTACCTGATTCTGCCGTTCATCGGTACGTTTGTGTTCTGTAACCCTATGACCCTGAGTCTTGGTCGTTTTATGCCAGAGAAATACAAGCCCAGCTATTACGCGGCGGCATCCTACAGTTGCCACTCCATGAACGGCCTGTTTCCGCATATCAACCCCGGCGAACTGTTCGTTTATCTGGGCATCGCCAGCGGTTTAACCACGCTTGGCCTGCCCCTCGGCCCGCTTGCGGTGAGCTATCTGCTGGTTGGCCTGGTGACTAACTTCTTCCGCGGCTGGGTCACCGATCTCACCACCGCGATTTTCGAGAAAAAAATGGGTATCCAGCTTGAGCAGAAAGTGCATCTTTCAGGAGCAACATCATGACGCGTATTCGTATCGAAAAAGGCACCGGCGGCTGGGGCGGCCCGCTTGAACTGGATGTCGTCGCAGGTAAAAAAATCGTCTATATCACCGCGGGCACGCGCCCGGCGATTGTCGACAAACTGGCAAGCCTGACCGGCTGGCAGGCGGTCGATGGCTTTAAAGAGGGCGAACCGCCGGAAGCGGAGATTGGCGTGGCGATCATTGACTGCGGCGGCACCCTGCGCTGCGGAATTTACCCGAAACGCCGTATTCCGACGGTAAACATTCACTCCACGGGGAAATCAGGGCCGCTGGCCCAGTACATCGTCGAAGACATTTACGTCTCCGGCGTGAAAGAAGAAAACATTAGCGCGCTCGGCGATGCAGAAGCTGCGCCGCAACCGACAAGCGCCACGCCTCCGGGACGTGATTACGACCCCCATAAAAAGATCACCGAACAGAGCGACGGCCTGCTGGCGAAAGTCGGCATGGGAATGGGCTCAGCGGTAGCCGTTCTGTTTCAGTCTGGTCGCGACACCATCGACACAGTACTGAAAACCATTCTGCCGTTTATGGCGTTCGTCTCCGCCCTCATCGGCATCATCATGGCGTCGGGACTTGGCGACTGGATCGCCCACGGTCTGGCGCCGCTAGCCAGCCATCCGCTGGGGCTGGTGACACTGGCGCTGATCTGCTCCTTCCCGCTGTTGTCGCCGTTCCTCGGCCCGGGCGCAGTGATCGCCCAGGTGATCGGCGTCCTGATCGGCGTGCAAATTGGTCTGGGCAATATACCGCCGCACCTGGCGCTGCCAGCGCTGTTCGCCATTAACGCCCAGGCGGCCTGCGACTTTATTCCGGTTGGCCTGTCGCTGGCGGAAGCCCGTCAGGATACGGTGCGCGTCGGCGTGCCGTCGGTACTGGTCAGTCGCTTTCTGACCGGCGCGCCAACGGTACTGATCGCCTGGTTTGTATCCGGCTTTATTTATCAATAAGAGGTGTTGAGATGACCGTCATTTACCAGACCACAATTACCCGCATTGGCCAGAGCGCGCCGGATGCGCTGTGCGACCAGATGCTGATTACCTTCCGCGAAGGCGCGCCGGCGGATATCGAAGAGTTTTGCTTTATCCATTGCCATGGCGAACTGAACGGCACGCTGCAACCCGGCGCGCAATGTGAGCTGGGTCAGCATCGCTATCCGGTCACCGCCGTCGGCAGCGTGGCGGAGCAGAATTTACGTGAACTGGGGCATATCACCCTGCGCTTCGACGGACTGAACGAAGCGGAATTTCCCGGCACCGTGCACGTCGCGGGCCCCGTACCGGACGATATCGCGCCGGGCTGTATTTTGAAGTTTGTCGCTTAAGGAGAGAAAAATGAATCAGGTTGCCGTTGTCATTGGCGGAGGACAAACCCTGGGGGCGTTCCTGTGCCATGGGCTTGCAGCAGAAGGGTATCGCGTGGCGGTTGTCGATATTCAAAGTGATAAGGCCGCCAACGTCGCGCAGGAGATCAACGCCGAATATGGTGAAGGTATGGCTTACGGCTTCGGCGCCGACGCCACCAGCGAACAGAGCGTTCTTGCGCTCTCTCGCGGCGTGGATGAAATCTTTGGGCGCGTGGATCTGCTCGTCTACAGCGCGGGGATCGCGAAAGCGGCGTTTATCAGTGACTTCCAGTTGGGCGATTTTGACCGCTCATTACAGGTGAATCTGGTCGGATATTTCCTCTGTGCGCGTGAATTTTCCCGTCTGATGATTCGTGACGGTATTCAGGGACGCATTATTCAGATCAACTCTAAGTCCGGTAAAGTCGGTAGTAAGCATAATTCCGGCTACAGCGCGGCGAAGTTCGGCGGCGTCGGATTAACCCAGTCGCTGGCGCTGGATCTGGCGGAATACGGCATTACCGTACATTCGCTGATGCTGGGCAACCTGCTGAAGTCGCCAATGTTTCAGTCGCTACTGCCGCAGTACGCCACCAAGCTTGGCATTAAGCCGGACGAGGTGGAACAGTATTATATCGATAAAGTCCCGCTCAAACGCGGCTGCGATTATCAGGATGTCCTGAACATGCTGCTGTTCTATGCCAGCGCGAAAGCGTCATACTGTACCGGACAATCAATCAACGTCACTGGCGGACAGGTGATGTTCTGATAGTCACATAGCCCGGTGGCGCTACGCTTACCGGGCCTGCAAACCCCGGGTCTGTTAGCCGGATAAGGCGTCACCGCCATCCGGCATTCACGTAAGGAGCACACGATGGTTTCCGCACTGATTACCGTCGCCGTTATCGCCTGGTGCGTTCAACTGCTACTGGGCGGCTGGCAAATCGCCCGTTTCAACCGTGCGTTTGACCAGCTATGCCTGCAAGGCCGGGTTGGCGTAGGACGTTCAGGCGGACGTTTTAAGCCTCGCGTCGTGGTCGCCATCGCGCTCGACAAAAATCAGCGCGTAACCGATACGTTGTTTATGAAAGGACTGACAGTATTCGCCAGACCAATAAAAATTCCTGCCCTGCAGGGTAAACATCTTAATGAATTACAGCCTGATGTGATCTTTCCCCATGATCCGCTGTCGCAGAATGCACTATCATTGGCGCTTAAACTGAAACATGGATAATTTCGTTGTGAATGCTAATAGCTTGCGAAATTATCATTTCGAAACTTCAATTCAGGGTAATCACGCCTATGAAACCTCGTCAGCGTCAGGCTGCCATTCTGGAGCATTTGCAAAAGCAGGGGAAATGCTCGGTTGAGGAACTGGCCCAGTACTTTGACACCACGGGCACCACCATTCGCAAGGATTTGGTCATTCTGGAAAATGCCGGTACCGTCATTCGCACCTATGGCGGCGTAGTGTTAAACAAAGAAGAATCCGATCCGCCTATCGATCACAAGACGTTGATCAATACGCATAAAAAAGAACGCATCGCCGAAGCGGCTGTCAGGTTTATCCATGATGGCGATTCGATCATTCTGGATGCCGGAAGCACCGTATTACAGATGGTGCCAATGCTCACCCGCTTCAGCAATATCACCGTCATGACCAACAGCCTCCATATTGTTAACGCCTTGTCAGAGCTGGACAACGAACAAACCATCCTGATGCCCGGCGGCACCTTTCGTAAAAAATCTGCGTCATTTCACGGTCAGTTGGCAGAGAACGCCTTTGAGCAGTTCAGTTTTGATAAACTCTTTATGGGCACCGACGGCATTGACCTCGACGCAGGCGTCACCACCTTTAACGAGGTCTACACCGTCAGCAAAGCGATGTGTAACGCCGCGCGCGAAGTCATATTGATGGCCGACTCGTCGAAGTTTGGCCGCAAAAGTCCCAACGTTGTTTGCAGTCTGGAGAGCGTCGATAAGCTGATTACCGATGCCGGTATCGATCCGGCGTTTCGTCAGGCGCTGGAAGAAAAAGGGATAGACGTGATCATAACCGGAGAAACCAATGAGTGATGCACTACTGAACGCTGGCCGTCAAACACTGCTGCTGGAACTGCAGGAAGCCAGCCGCCTGCCGGAACGCCTGGGGGACGATTTTGTTCGCGCTGCCAACACCATTATCCACTGTGAAGGCAAAGTGATTGTCTCGGGTATTGGCAAGTCCGGGCATATCGGCAAAAAAATCGCCGCAACCCTCGCCAGCACCGGCACCCCTGCCTTTTTCGTTCATCCGGCGGAAGCGCTACACGGCGATCTCGGGATGATAGAAAGCCGGGACGTGATGCTGTTTATCTCCTATTCGGGCGGCGCTAAAGAGCTGGATCTGATCATCCCGCGCCTGGAAGACAAATCCATTACCCTGCTGGCGATGACCGGCAAGCCGAACTCACCGCTGGGTCTGGCGGCCAAAGCCGTTCTGGACATTTCGGTCGAACGGGAAGCCTGCCCGATGCACCTGGCCCCCACGTCCAGCACGGTGAACACCCTGATGATGGGCGACGCGCTGGCAATGGCGGTGATGCAAGCGCGCGGCTTCAATGAAGAGGATTTTGCCCGCTCGCATCCGGCGGGAGCGCTCGGGGCGCGTCTGCTGAATAAGGTGCATCATTTGATGCGGCGCGACGACGCGGTGCCGCAGGTTCAGTTGTCCACCAGCGTGATGGATGCCATGCTCGAATTAAGCCGTACCGGACTCGGCCTGGTCGCCGTCTGTGACGCGCAAATGCAGGTCAAAGGCGTCTTTACCGACGGCGACCTGCGCCGCTGGTTAGTGGGCGGCGGCGCGCTGACCACGCCAGTCAGCGAAGCGATGACCCACAATGGCATTACGCTTCAGGCCGACAGTCGCGCTATCGACGCCAAAGAAATCCTGATGAAACGCAAAATCACCGCCGCGCCGGTGGTTGATGAAAACGGCAAGCTCACCGGCGCCATCAACCTGCAGGATTTCTACCAGGCCGGGATCCTGTAGCTGCTTTTATTTTTCAGGCTGCAAATTACATCAGAGTATGCGATTTGCATGTCCTGATGGGCTTAAAGGATATGATTCACCGGGATTACCCTGTTATGTCCTTGAGCAGTATATTGTGCGCCGCGGAGATACCGCGGCCATACTCAGTATTACCGCTGAGGTATTAGCTGAAATTGACCTCAGTTTTGTAAAAGTGAACTTAAAAGATTAAAACAAATAATTTAATCTGGTTATACATTTGTGGGAAAACATCTATTTGCATTGCATCTAATGCTTATGTTTATAATAAGAAGAATTAATTTTTACTTCTGAGTAATAACAATGAATATTGCTCACATCAATAAATTACATTCTTTCATGAAAAATAAATATGATTCATATTTTTGAGTACGCAAATTCCAGCATGCTAAAAAAAGGAGAAATAAATGCCAATCCCAGCTTATATGTGGCTTAAGGACGATGGCGGCGCTTTAATTAAAGGTGGCGTAGATGTTAAAGACAGGGACTACACAATTGAAGTTAAAGGATTTCACCATAACCTCATGATCCCTACTGACAACGCAACCGGCAAAGTAACCGGGACACGCATGCATTCACCGATGCTCATCGTAAAAGATTTCGACTGCTCCAGCCCTTATCTCTATAAGGCCGTAGCAACCGGGCAAAAACTCCAGTCCGCAGAAATTAAATGGTACCGTATTAACGATGCCGGAATGGAAGCTGAATACTTCAACATGTTACTTGAAGGGGTGCGTATTGTGTCTATTTCCCCAGCGATGGCCACAGGAAATAACCTAAATGAGAACCACATGGAAACCGTGGAAATGCGTTACGAGAAAATCTCCTGGAAGCACAACGACGGAAACATTATTTTCACTGACTCCTGGAATGACCGACAGACAGTCTAAGCATATGGGGCAGAACGCCCCTTAATCATACAACCAGCGGCCAGCCTTTGCGGATTCAATGATCATTTCAAGGGTGAGCGATTTAAGCTGCCGCCCAACCCATTCCTTTTTGCGCTTCCACTGCCACCAGTACAGTTCCGGCATAAAGTAGTTGTCCAAATTAAAATTACTGTGCTCGATGCCATAGCGGGTGAACAGGTCAATGAGCATATCTTCGAGATCTTCTGGCACAAAATTAAAGTATTCCTGCAGCGTCCACTCTTTCTGAGCAGGGCGTTTGCGCTCGCTGTAGTTCTCGGTGACGTAACTTAAAAATTCTTGTTCATCAGGTAATAGCATTAGAAATAGGTCCATGCGATCCGATCCTTCGGCCGCGCTATCTGGTTGTATTTGTTTCTCGTCTCTTGGGCAACAAGGGCGAAAATAATGACTGCCTGAGCATAGCCTACATATGGAACGGCTCTGCCTACTGCTGAGCCAATCTTGTTTGTATAACTTTTTCTGCCCATGCCGATAGTGGTTTCGACTCTCAATCCATCCGGAAAGCGGGCATCTTTGAAAATCCGACGGGCTAGTTTAGAGGCTACGCTGGTGCGAGAACCTGTCGCCCCCAAAACCTGCCGTTTAGGCAGCAGAGGTAGCCCCGCCAAAATAGTAGCAGCGGTCTCAACTGATACTCCCAAATGGTTTGCAAGCCCTTCCGCAAAGATAAGCCAGAATAACTCCGTTGGCGTTACGTTCTCGTTGCCGTGATAAAAATATGTGCCGCCCAGTTCTTCTACTGTATCCATCTCTTCATCCCT
Organism: Citrobacter sp. 50677481; assembly: GCF_001463265.1. NCBI lineage: Bacteria > Pseudomonadati > Pseudomonadota > Gammaproteobacteria > Enterobacterales > Enterobacteriaceae > Citrobacter > Citrobacter sp. 50677481. Next base: position 116,154 of record NZ_LNHZ01000015.1, on the reverse strand, counting down.
GTTAGTCGCTTGCAATACAATAAGTCCTTATAACTACCAGATACACCGTTGTATTAAACAAGCACTATAAAAATGTGAATCGGACCAGAACGTCCCCGCGCGTACTCTAACTTTTCAACCCCAGACGCTTCGCCAGCCGGTGCAGGTTGGCGACGTCCATTTCTAACGCCCGGGCGCTGGCCGCCCAGTTGTGATGATGCTGCGCCAGCGCACGACGGATCGTCTCGCGCTGAAACGACTCGGTAGCATCACGCAGATTAACCGCCTGCGGCATCTCCGGCGCAACGTCTGTTTGCGAAGCGGGGGCATCGTCCAGGCGAGCGAAATGCTGCGCTTCCAGCACCACTTCATCCCCGGCCCGTGTCGCCCGCGCCAGCACCACTGCGCGGTGAATCGCATGCTCCAGCTCGCGGACGTTACCCGGCCAGGCATAGTTCAGCAGATAATTTCGCGCCCCCGGGCTCAGCGCCACCCGGGAAAGTCCCAGCCGCAACCGGCACTGCTCGCAGAAATAGCCCGCCAGCAGCACCGCATCCTCCCCGCGTTCGCGCAGCGGGGGAACGGACAGCGGAAAAACGCTCAGGCGGTGGAACAAGTCAGCACGAAAGCGCCCTGCCATCACCTCTTCGCGCAGGTCGCGGTTGGTGGCCGCCAGTACGCGTACGTCCACCCGCAGACTGCGATCGTCGCCAACCCGCTGAATATCGCCGTACTGTAAGACGCGCAAAAGTTTGGCCTGCAACGCCAACGACAGCTCGCCGATTTCATCCAGAAACAGCGTGCCGTTATCGGCCATTTCAAATTTCCCGCTACGGTTGCTGATGGCCCCGGTAAACGCGCCTTTGACATGACCAAACAGTTCGCTCTCCGCCACGCTTTCCGGCAACGCGGCACAGTTCAGATACACCAGCGGATTTACCGCGCGCGGCGAACCTTCATGAATCGCTTTTGCCACCAGCTCTTTCCCGGTACCCGTTTCGCCGCTGATCAGAACGTTGTGATCGGACGCCGCCACAATCTCAATCTCTTTTTTCAACTGCATCATGCCGGGCGACAGGCCAATCATCTGCGTCTCTTTTACCTGGCCGAAATCGGTCGTCGAACCGGGCAGCATATTCTGGCTTTCCAGCTGTTCTATCAGCAGCGCATTGCTGAGCGCGCCAGCGGCCAGCGCGGCGATAAGGCGGAGCTCCTCATCGCTGAAAACGTCAAACTGGTCGGGCTCCATACCATCAAGAGTCAGCGCGCCGATCAGGTTTTGCCCGGCAAACAGCGGCAGGCCGATGCAGGCATGCACTTTTAAACTCTCCTGACCGGGAATCAGCCCATCGTAGGGGTCAGGCAGATCGCTGTCTGCGGGAAAACGCACCACGTCCCCGGCGCGGGCGATGGCTTCCAGACGCGGGTGACCTTCCAGGGTAAAGCGCCTGCCCAACACGTCCTGCGCCAGACCGTCGATCGCCAGCGGAATAAACTGGCGCGCCTCATAACGCAGCAGCGCGGAAGCATCGCACTCCAGCACCTGGCGTAGCGTGGTTATCAGGCGCTGAAAGCGATCCTGATGCCCGACGCCGCGCTGTAATTCGATGGCGATCCCCGCCAGTACGTCAACGGAAAAACTCATGGCTACCTCATTGTCATTTTGACAATACATAATGTCATATTGACATCATTAATCATAGTCTTTTTGACTATCACTATAAATATAAAAACTAACAAATCATCAAAAATCAAAGAGATAAATAGTTGGCACGTAACCTGCAATAAGCAAAACAACACTTTTGAACAACGCTGAATTAATTGAGGTTGCTATGTCTATTCTGGTTAAAAATAACATTCATTGGGTTGGCCAACGTGACTGGGAAGTACGCGATTTTCACGGCACCGAATACAAAACGCTGCGCGGCAGCAGCTATAACAGCTATCTGATTCGCGAAGAAAAAAACGTATTGATCGACACCGTTGATCATAAATTCAGCCGCGAATTCGTACAGAATTTACGGGGTGAAATTGACCTTGCGGATATCGATTACATCATTATTAACCACGCGGAAGAAGATCATGCCGGGGCGTTGACGGAGCTAATGACTCAGATCCCGGACACGCCAATCTACTGCACCGCCAACGCCATCGATTCGATCACCGGCCATCACCATCATCCGGAATGGAACTTTAAGGTAGTGAAAACTGGCGACACACTGGATATCGGCAACGGCAAACAGCTGATCTTCGTCGAAACCCCGATGCTGCATTGGCCGGACAGTATGATGACCTACATGACCGGCGATGCGGTGTTGTTCAGTAACGACGCCTTCGGCCAGCACTACTGCGACGAACGTCTGTTCAATGATGAAGTGGATCAAACCGAACTGTTTGAACAGTGCCAACGCTACTACGCTAACATCCTGACGCCGTTCAGCCGCCTGGTGACGCCCAAGATCACTGAAATCCTCGGCTTTAACCTGCCGGTCGATATGATCGCTACCTCCCACGGCGTGGTCTGGCGCGATAATCCCACGCAAATCGTTGAGCTGTATCTGAAATGGGCAGCAGACTACCAGGAAGATCGCATCACTATCTTCTATGACACCATGTCCAACAATACCCGCATGATGGCGGATGCCATCGCCCAGGGGATTAACGAAGTTGACCCAAACGTGGCGGTAAAAATCTTTAACGTCGCCCGCAGTGACAAAAACGAAATCCTGACCAACGTCTTCCGATCCAAAGGCGTACTGGTCGGTACCTCGACGATGAATAATGTGATGATGCCAAAAATCGCCGGACTGGTGGAAGAGATGACCGGCTTGCGCTTTCGTAACAAGCGCGCCAGCGCTTTTGGTTCTCACGGCTGGAGCGGCGGCGCGGTTGATCGTCTCTCTACCCGCCTGCAGGATGCCGGCTTTGAGATGTCCCTGAGTCTGAAGGCGAAATGGCGTCCGGATCTGGACGCGCTGGAACTGTGCCGTCAGCACGGGCGCGACATTGCCCGTCAGTGGGCGCTCGCACCGCTGCCGGAAGCCGCGCCGAAAGCGGTAGCAGCAGAAAGCGCGCCAGTTGAAACCCCAGCGGCCGCCGATCTCGGCCCCTGCATGCAGTGCAGCGTCTGCCAGTGGATCTACGACCCGGAAAAAGGTGAGCCGCTGCAGGACGTCGCACCGGGTACGCCGTGGAGTGAGGTTCCGGACAACTTCCTGTGCCCGGAATGCTCTTTAGGTAAGGACGTGTTCGACGAGCTGGCGACGGAGGCAAAATGAACCGGGGAATCGTTATCATTGGTTCGGGCTTTGCCGCCCGCCAGTTAGTGAAAAACATCCGTAAACAGGACGCGGAAATCCCGTTAACCCTGATTGCCGCCGATAGCATGGACGAGTACAACAAACCCGATCTCAGCCATGTGATAAGCCAGTCGCAACGCGCCGACGATCTCACCCGCCAGTCGGCGGGCGAGTTTGCCGAACAGTTCAACCTGCGCCTGTTCCCGCATACCTGGGTGACCGACATCGATGCCGACGCCCACGTGGTGAAAAGTCAGGATACGCAATGGCAGTATGAAAAGCTGGTCCTTGCCACGGGCGCGGCAGCCTTTGTTCCGCCCGTCCCGGGACGTGAGTTAATGCTCACGTTAAACAGCCAGCAAGAATACCGCGCCTGTGAAACGCAGTTGCGCGACGCCCAGCGGGTGCTGATTGTCGGGGGAGGTCTTATCGGCAGCGAATTAGCGATGGATTTTTGCCGTGCGGGCAAGGCGGTCACGCTGATCGACAACGCCGCCAGCCTTCTCGCCTCGCTGATGCCGCCGGAAGTAAGCAGTCGCTTACAGCACCGGCTTACCGACATGGGCGTGCATCTGCTGCTGAAGTCTCAGTTACAGCGTCTGGAAAAAACCGCCACCGGTATTCGCGCCGCGCTGGATCGCGAACGCAGCATCGAAGTGGATGCCGTGATTGCCGCCACCGGCCTGCGACCGGAAACCGCGCTGGCGCGCCGCGCCGGTGTGAACGTGAATCGCGGCGTCTGCGTGGATACCTGTCTGCAAACCAGCAACGCGGATATTTATGCCATTGGCGACTGCGCAGAAATCAACGGTCAGGTACTGCCATTCCTGCAACCAATACAGCTTAGCGCAATGTACCTGGCGAAAAACCTGCTCGGCGGCAACGCGCCGCTGAAACTGCCCGCCATGCTGGTAAAAGTCAAAACCCCGGAACTGCCGCTGCATCTTGCCGGAGAAACCCAGCGACGCGATCTCGCCTGGCAGATCAGCGCGGAATCCGACGGAATGGTGGCAAAGGGGATGAACGAGGAAGGGCAACTTTGCGCCTTTGTCGTGAGCGAAGACCGCATGAAAGAGGCCTTCGCCCTGCTGAAATCGTTGCCGGCGTAACGCCTGCCGCGCCCTCCGGCCACAATGCCCCTGCTTTATTAACCTCACGAACACGGACGTTCATTATTGCTTGTTGCTTTGCCCCGGCAGTCCCGGGGCTTTTTTATTTATGCCGCGCCAGCCAGCGCGCCGCCGCAATTACGCCCTGCCCAAACGAAAGTCCGCCATCGCCCGCCGGGAGCTGCTGCGGAAACAGCAGATTAAAATCAGACAGGTGAACCATCAGTCGCGCCCGCAACAAACGGTTGTGCATCACGCCGCCGCTAAAGACCAACGTGGAGATCCCCCGCGCAGTGGCCTGCTTGCGCATCATCGTGGCAAACCCTTGCGCCAGCGCGTCATGGAATGCCCATGCGCGTTCTGCCTGCGGGGCTTGCCAGTCCAGCCATTGCCGCCAGAAGGTCACCAGATCCAACAGGTTTCCGCTCAACGGTAACGTCACCGGATGTGAAACATCGTCGCACTGAACGGCCAGCGCTTCCAGCGCACAGGCGGCTTCGCCTTCATAGCTGAGCGACGTGGGCGCGCAGCCCAACGCCGCCGCTACAGCGTCAAATAAGCGACCACAGGAAGAGGCCAGCGGCGCGTTGATCCCTCGCTCAATGGCGCGGGCTAGCACGGGCCAGTTCTGCTGCTGCGCCGCGGCGGTTTCTGGCGACTGCTGCCAGTCAGGAACAAACTGCAGGCACTGGGCGAGCAGATTGCGCCAGGGTTGAATCGCGGCGAGATCGCCCCCCGGCAGCGCCACGGCTGGCAGCCCGCCGAGATGTTCACAGTCCTGGTAATTTACCCGCAGACATTCGCCGCCCCACAGCGCGCCCGCCTCTCCCATGCCGATACCGTCCAGGGTCAGGGCGATAACATCGCCGCCGTCCAGCGGCCAGCCGTGTTCGGCCAGACAGGCCGCCGCATGGGCGTGATGATGAAGCACCGTTTCCGTCGGCAACGCCATCTCGCCAGCCCACTGGCTGGAGACATAACCCGGATGGGCATCGCAAACCAGCCTCTGGGGCGTAAAGTCGTAGATGTTCTGGATCAAGCGCAGCGCCTCGCGCCACTGGCTCTGGATGCCATCATCGCTCAGATCGCCCAGATGTTGGCTGAGAACCGCCTGCCCGCCACGCACCAGACAGAAGGTATTTTTCAGATCCGCCCCCAGGCACAACATCGGCGGCAGGTCGCGAAATCCCGGCGGCAGCGTCAGCGCGTCCGGCACATACCCGCGCGAACGCCGCAGCATTTCACCGCTTTCGCGTACCACCGAATCGTCCATTCGCTGCACAATGTCGCGGTTATGCAGCAGGAATCCGTCGGCGATGGCCTGCAAATCATCCAGCGCCTGCGTATTGGTGATGGCTGGCGGCTTGCCGCTAAGGTTGCCGGAGGTCATGACCAGCGGAAAACCCAGTTCCTGTAACAGCAGATGTTGCAACGGATTGGCTGGCAGCATGACTCCCACTTCGTTGAGGCCGGGGGCTATGGCCTCGCATAATGCAGCCACGTGCCGTTTGTCGATCAGCACAATCGGTGCGGCGGGCGTGCGCAACACGTTGCGCGCCGCTTCCGGCAGACCGCGATCGTCAGGCAACATCACCGCCAGCGGTTTCGCCGGACGACGCTTACGCATGCGTAGCGTGGCCACCGCCCGGGAATTTCGTGCGTCGCAAGCCAGATGAAATCCGCCAATGCCCTTAACGGCAACGATTCCCCCCGCTTTCAGCACGTTGACCGCCGTCATCAGCGCGGCGTCTTTTTCTGCACGTTCTTCGCCGCTCCGCCATTCAAGGTGCGGACCGCAGGCCGGACACGCCACCGGCTGGGCGTGAAAGCGACGGTCATGGGGATCGCGGTACTCTTTGTCACATGCTGGACACAGCGGAAAGGCCGCCATGACGGTGTAAGGACGGTCATAGGGCATCGCGCGAATAATCGTAAAGCGCGGACCGCAGTGCGTACAGTTGATGAAGGGATAACGGTAGCGCCGTTCGCCAGGCGCGTTCATTTCCGCCAGACATTCCGGGCAGGTCGCCGCATCGGGCACGATCTGCGTGTTCATGGCGCCGCCCGCGCTTTGTCGGATGGTAAATTCCGCAGGAGGCAGCGACCAGGTAAACGGCTCTCTCTCTACGCTGTCAATCCGCGCAAGCGGGGGACAATGTTTGTGAAGCGCGGTGATAAACACTGCGGGGTCTTCCAGCAAACGCACCACCACGCCGTCGCCATCGTTGCAGACATCGCCATGCAACTGCAGATGCTGCGCCAGTTGCCAGACAAAAGGGCGAAATCCAACGCCCTGCACTTTGCCCCGAATGCGCAGCGCTACGCCAGCATGGTTGATTGTTTCCATCGTCTTCTCTCACCGTGATCCGCACTGTACCGGAAGGCGGCTTCGCCTCCTCCGGCCTACCTATTGTCGCGCTTGCGGGCCTGATAAACGCAGCGCCATCAGGCGTAAAAGCTGAACTATTTTACGCGGATTTTCAGCGATCAGAACAGCAAAGACGCAGAGGAATCCAGCGCGGCGCGGCGACGTTTTTCCGCACTGAGCTGCTCGAGCTTATTGCGGTCAACGCAAATCAGCGCATGGGTCGGGCAGGCTTCCATACACGCCGGTCCCGCTTCGCGGTGATGGCACAGGTCGCATTTGTTGGCTTCCGCTTTTTCCGCACGAACATTCAGCCCTGCTCCGCTGTTGCGAACAACCGGACGTACGACCACTTCCATCGCGCCATACGGACAGGCCACCACGCAGGTTTTACAACCAATGCAGCGCTCTTGCATCACGTGAACAAAGCCTTTGTCGCGGCTGATGGCGCCGTTCGGGCAGACATTGGCGCAGGGTGCGTCTTCGCACTGGCGGCACAGCGTCGCGGTAGAAACATTTACGCCTTTAATGACATGAATGCGGGGTAAAAAGGTTTCAGGGGTCAGGGACGCGCAGTCCTGGTTTTCCTGATGGGAGACCACGCAGGCCACTTCACAGGTACGGCAACCAATGCATTTATTGGCGTCTGCAATGATGAAACGGTTCATCAATTTCTCCAGCAATGACAGTTCGTGCGCCTGAGCATTCACAAATCATGCCAGTTTTTATCTTATTGTTATATATAACAATTTATAAAAATTAGCCCACCAGAAAGGTGTCATCGTCACGAATGACGATGACGGATGACAACCCTTACTGACCCGAGCGGGAAATCAGGGAATCACGTGGGATAAGCGTACCGGTAAAGGTCTTCGGCGGCGTGAACGCCCCGCCATCGAGCATAAAGATGAGACGCCCCATGGTTTCCTGAATCATCTCGGTCACCGGGATCTTCACGCTGGAAAGCGCCGGAAGGGTATACGGCGCCAACGCAATGTCATCGAAACCGATCACCGACACCTGCGCCGGTACCGCCAGCCCGCTGTCGTGTAGCTGCTTCATCGCGCCGATCGCCATGTCGTCATTACTGGCGACCAGCGCGGTAAAGGCCACATTGCGCGAAAGCAGCGTTTTTACCCCCGCCGCGCCGCAGGCTGGCGTCCATTTGCCTTTGACGATCAGTCGTTCGTCGACGGCGATACCGTGTCGGGTCAGCGCGTCTTTATAGCCTGACAAACGCTCAACCCCGGTGGGCGAATCCATCGAGCCGGTAATAAAGGCGATGTGCCGGTGCCCGGCAGCAATCAACTCCGCCACCGCGTTGAAACTGGTTTGCTTGTGATCGCACCAGACGCAGTGGCTGCTGTTTTTACGCAGCCGGCGGTTCAGCACCATAATCGGTTGCGAATGGCTATCGATGATCTCATCGATCTCATCGACGCTGAGAAAACGCGGATAAATCATGATCGCGTCGCAGCGCAAATCCAGCAGGTACTGAATCGCCTGGCGCTCTTCCCTGGCGCTGTGTTTACCATCGGCCAACAGCAACTGACGTCCTTTGTCCTCCGCCATCCGCGCGGTATGAAACAATAGCTCGCTAAAATAGACGCCATAATAAAGGGTATTGGTCACCACCAGGCCGAGCGTCTGGGTGGATTTCGCCGCCAGACTGCGCGCCAGAAGATTGGGACGATAACCGCTTTCTTCTACCGCCTGAAACACGCGATCTTTTGTCTCCTGGCTGACGTAGCCATTCCCTGAAAGCACCCGCGAAACCGTCGCTTTCGACACCCCGGCCCGCTTCGCTACCTCCAGCATCGTCGTCATATTTTATCTTCCTTTTCCCGCAATGTGACGCAGTGTACTGCACCGCTGCGTGGTTGTCCCAGATGGTAAAACAGAGGCAAAAAACATAAGTGACAAAAATCACATTTATGAAAAATAGTAATTTTTATCTATTGCCGAATAAATACAAACTATTCATGATTTTGTGGAACCGGTTTCTCATAAGCGTTTCATAACCGACGCTCGCTCACCCGACCGTACGGCATAAATTAAACGTACCCTACTGATAAAACAGGATAAAAATCCTATGTCAAAAAACTATGCAGCGCTGGCGCGCGCCGTGGTGACGGCTCTGGGCGGCGTCGACAATATCAGCGCAGTGACGCACTGCATGACGCGCCTGCGTTTCGTGATCAAAGATGATTCGCAGGTTGACGGCGCCACGTTGAAATCCATCAGCGGCGTACTCGGTGTTGTTCGCAGTGACAACCAGTGCCAGGTGATCATCGGCAATACCGTGTCCCAGGCTTATCGCGACGTCGTCAGCCTGCTGCCGGGCGAAATGCAGCCCGCAGAACCCGAAGGGAAACCGAAACTGACGCTGAAGCGGATAGGCGCGGGGATCCTTGATGCGCTGATCGGCACCATGTCGCCGCTGATCCCGGCGATTATCGGCGGATCGATGCTGAAACTGCTGGCCATGATCCTTGAGATGACTGGCGTACTGGAGAAAGGCTCCTCCACTCTGACACTTCTGACGGTGATTGGCGACGGCGCGTTCTTCTTCCTGCCGCTGATGGTCGCCGCGTCCGCCGCCATCAAATTCAAAACCAATATGTCGCTGGCCATCGCAATTGCGGGCGTGCTGGTGCATCCGAGCTTTATCGACCTGATGGCGAAAGCGGCGCAGGGCGAGCATGTGGAGTTTGCCCTGATCCCGGTCACGGCGGTGAAATATACCTATACGGTCATCCCGGCGCTGGTGATGACCTGGTGCTTGTCGTACATCGAACGCTGGGTCGATCGCATTACGCCTGCGGTCACCAAAAACTTCCTTAAACCGATGCTGATCGTGCTGATTGCCGCCCCGCTCGCTATCGTCCTGATCGGGCCGATTGGGATCTGGATCGGAAGCGCGATCTCTGCGCTGGTCTACACCATTCACGGCTATCTTGGCTGGCTCTCCGTCGCCATTATGGGGGCGCTCTGGCCGCTGCTGGTGATGACCGGGATGCACCGCGTTTTCACGCCGACCATCATTCAGACCATCGCCGAAACGGGCAAAGAAGGCATGGTGATGCCCTCTGAAATCGGCGCGAACCTGTCATTGGGCGGCTCCTCCCTTGCCGTGGCATGGAAAACTAAAAACCCGGAGCTGCGCCAGACCGCGCTGGCCGCTGCCGCCTCCGCCATCATGGCGGGCATTTCCGAACCGGCGCTGTACGGCGTGGCGGTACGTTTGAAACGTCCGCTGATCGCAAGCCTCATTAGCGGCTTTATCTGCGGCGCGGTCGCCGGTATGGCGGGGCTCGCCAGCCACTCCATGGCGGCGCCGGGCCTGTTTACCAGCGTACAGTTCTTTGATCCCACCAATCCGATGACCATTGTCTGGGTGTTTGGCGTCATGGCGCTGGCGGTGGTGCTGTCATTCGTGCTGACGCTACTGCTCGGCTTTGAAGACCTCCCCGTTGAAGACGCTGCCGCGCAGGCGCGGAAACACCACGGCGCCCAACCGAACACTGCAAAAGAGGCCAGCGTCTGACTGGCATTAACTGAGGTTTACTATGTCTGTATTTCCGCAAGGATTCTTATGGGGCGGCGCACTCGCCGCTAACCAGTCTGAAGGGGCGTATCGCGAAGGCGGCAAAGGGCTGGCCACCGTGGATATGATCCCGCACGGCGAGCATCGCATGCCGGTTAAGCTGGGTCTGGAAAAGCGTTTCGAACTGCGGAATGACGAGTTTTACCCAAGCCATGAGGCGATCGACTTTTACCATCGCTACAAAGAGGATATTGCGCTCATGGCGGAAATGGGCTTCACCGTTTTTCGCACCTCGATCGCCTGGAGCCGCATTTACCCGAACGGCGACGAACTGACGCCCAACGCAGAGGGAATTGCCTTTTACCGCGCCGTTTTTGCCGAATGTAAAAAGTACGGTATCGAACCGCTGGTCACTCTCTGCCACTTCGACGTGCCAATGCATCTGGTCACGCAATACGGCTCGTGGCGCAACCGCAAAATGGTGGACTTCTTCACCCGCTACGCGCGCACCTGCTTTGAAGCGTTTGACGGTCTGGTGAAATACTGGCTGACCTTCAATGAAATTAACATCATGCTGCACAGTCCCTTTTCGGGGGCCGGTCTGGTGTTTGAAGAAGGCGAGAATCCGGATCAGGTGAAATATCAGGCCGCCCATCATGAGCTGATCGCCAGCGCGCTGGCGACCCAAATAGCCCATGACATTAACCCGCAGAACCAGGTGGGCTGTATGCTGGCGGGCGGTAATTTTTATCCTTACTCTTGCAAACCGGAAGACGTATGGATGGCGCTGGAGAAAGACCGCGAAAACCTGTTCTTTATCGACGTACAGGCGCGCGGCGCCTACCCGGCTTATTCCGCTCGCGTGTTTCGTGAGAAAGGCGTGGTGATTGAGAAAGCGCCGGAAGATGATGCGATCCTGAAAAATACCGTCGATTTTGTGTCGTTCAGCTACTACGCCTCGCGTTGTGCGTCGGCGGAGATGAACACGCAAAACACCCGTGCGGCTAACGTGGTTAAATCGCTGCGCAACCCCTATCTTCAGGTCAGTGACTGGGGCTGGGGCATCGACCCGCTCGGTCTGCGCATCACCATGAACATGATGTATGACCGCTATCAGAAGCCGCTGTTCCTGGTGGAAAACGGCCTCGGCGCCAAAGATGAAATCGGTGTGAACGGTGAAATTAACGACGATTACCGTATTAGTTACCTGCGTGAACATATCCGCGCCATGGCCGACGCCATTGAGGATGGCGTACCGCTGATGGGCTACACCACCTGGGGCTGCATTGACCTGGTGTCTGCGTCGACCGGTGAGATGAGCAAGCGCTACGGTTTTGTCTACGTCGACCGCGACGACGCCGGAAACGGCACCCTCGAACGAACCCGTAAAAAGTCGTTCTGGTGGTACAAAAAAGTGATTGCCAGCAACGGCGAAGACCTGGCGTAACCAGATTGCCGGATGACCCTTATCCGGCAGTTCCTTCCCTTTCGTTACATCTCTTGCATTTAAATTACGGAATCCGCCTTCCAGTTTCAGGTTTGCCCCGACGCATTTTTACTGGCATTTTATACAGTAATCACATCCACCGTGGTAACAAGGAATCGTTTATGACGTTTGAAACTGACACGCATAATGCCGCAATCAGTAAACCGTTTCGTCGCTTAAAGGTCAGCTATGTCCGCAAGCGGCATGAAGATCGTAAAACCGGTAATACGCGGCGCTACAGTCGGCACGCATCGTTGACCATCAACGGAGACTGGCTGGAACAGGCGGGGTTTCCCACCGGAACGATCGTTAATGTGGCGGTAATGCACGGAAAACTGATTATTGAGCAGGCGAAAGAGTAAAGAGCACGGCATAGCGCGGAGACAACCACAGAAGCCTGATGATGTTTCGCTTATCCGCCTGACGCACTGAATTGATGGAGAACCGTTTGCCGGATCAGGCGCTGACAGCGCTATCCGGCAATGTGCTTTCGCGTTTTCAGTCGCCTGAAATCACGCCTCCTGCGTCTCAAGCTGAGCGAAACCGCCGTGCCCTTCCCATCCGGCAAGGCGTTGATAGACGGTTTCCACCGCATCCTTGATCGGCTGGGTCATCGGATAATAAAAGCCGACGATATCCGGCTGAATGCCTAAGAATATCACTTCGCCGACATCGTCTCTGAGCTGGTCGATGAGATAGTTCAGCGGCATATTATGGGTGGTCATCATGAACATTTCGGCGATGTCATCAGGATCGATAACGCGGATCTCTCCAGGATTCAGTCCCATATCGGTCGCGTCGACAATCAGCAGGCGATCCGGTCGCAGCTCGCGGATCGCCACGATGTCGTTTTCTGGCGCGCTACCGCCGTCAATCACGACCCAACCTCCCTGTGGCTGGGCAGCGCATTTCTCCGCCAGCAGCGGACCCGCGCCATCGTCGCCCATCATACTGTTACCGACGCACAATAAAACATCAGTCACGCAGCCTCCTCACCATCAGATAAATGGCGCTTTCCTGGTGAATATCATGCAACATGCCGAGCATTTGTTTACTCCACACCTGCTGCTGCGGAGTTTGCCGCGCGAGCGCGTTGTCAAACGCCCGCGCCAGCATTTGCACATGATTAAAATCGATCACGATCTCGCCGTACTTCGGCACCCCTTCCATTTTCCGCCGAGCTTCGCTGCCTGCTTCCAGCGTGGCAATCCATGCAAGATACGCATCCCATGGGCAGGTCAACGCCGCCTCCAGGCAGTCGATGACCCCCAGGTGGTGACCAATCGCCAGGCTGTAATAGACAACCTGCTGCGCCTCGGCGGGCGTTGCATCGTTCTCATCAATAAACTTACGGCTCAGTTGACTGAACACCACCGTTTCACTCATCGGATGCGAGCCTCCTCAACAACCTGGTTCAGATGGGTAACGATCTCAGTCAGGCGCGGATCGTTTTCCGCCTCCAGCCAGCGCGCCACCTGATGCTCTCCTTTACCTAACTGGTTGAGATAATCGTCGGCGATCTGTCGCCCATAACGGTAACCCGCCAGCCGCCGCGCCGCGCGATCCACCTTCACACGCAGCGGCTGCACCATGTCAGGATGCAAAATTTCCGCCGCCTGTTCGTCACATTCCCCCGGTGCGCGCGCATGGATTTTTTGCTCCAGCAGCCCCAGCGCCATCGCAAAACCGTACAGCGTTGCCGCAGGGGTGGGAGGACAGCCCGGAATGTAGACATCGACCGGCACGATTTTATCGGTACCGCCCCAGACGCAGTACAGGTCGTGGAAAATCCCGCCGCTGTTGCCGCAAGCGCCATAAGAGATGCAAATCTTCGGGTCCGGCGCGGACTGCCATGCGCGCAGCGCAGGAGAACGCATCGCGCGGGTCACCGCGCCGGTAAACAGCAGTATATCCGCATGGCGCGGCGACGGAACTACCTTGATGCCGAAGCGTTCGGCGTCAAACAACGGTGACAGGGTGGCGAAAATTTCTATTTCGCAGCCGTTACAGCCGCCACAGTCCACGCGGTAAACGTAAGCCGAACGCTTGATGTTTTTCAGTAACGACGCCTTCATGCTGGCGATGGATTCGTCCACCGTCATCGGCACCGGAATGCCGTTGGCGTCGCGTGGGCCTAATAATGTGCTCATCAGCTGGCCTCTTTCATATGGCGAGTCAGTTCAATACGGTCGGACGGCACCAGGCATTTCTGACGCTTGCAGTCCGGGCAGGTCTCAAAACTTTCACGGTGATGCTCCGCACGGCTGTCGCCGTTATGCTTCAGCAGGGCGATGGCGTAGTCGATCTCCTTTTGCACCGCGAAAGGACGGTTGCATACGCGGCAGTTGCACAGCGCAAAGCGAGACTGCTGCAGGAAATCCTCTTTTTTCCACACCGCCAGTTCATATTCCTGAGAAAGCCGGATCGCCGCCGTCGGGCAGACTTCTTCACAGCGCCCGCAGAAAATGCAGCGTCCGAGGTTGAACTGCCAGGCAAGCTCATGGGTGGCCAGATCGGTTTCAACGGTCAGCGCATTCGACGGACAGGCGTTAACACAGGCCGCGCAGCCAATGCACTGCTGCGGGTTGTGCTCCGGTTTGCCGCGGAAATTTTTATCAACCGCAATCGGCTCCAGCGGATAAGACGACGTCGGCGCGCCGGTTTTAATCACTTTTTTGATAAAGGTAAACATGGCGACTCCTTATTTCAGCGGCGAGTTTTTACGCTCAATGCTGTAGCGCTCAAGTTCTTTGTACGGCACGACCTTGCTTTTCTTCTTGCGCACATCAACCACGGTCATGCGGTCGGTACAGGAGTAGCAAGGATCGAGGCTACCGATAATCAGCGGCGCGTCGGAAACGGTGTTGCCGCGCAGCATGTAACGCAGGGTCGGCCAGTTAGCGTAGGTTGCCGCACGGCAGCGCCAGCGGTACAACTTCTGGTTGTCGCCGGTCATGCTCCAGTGGATATCATCCCCACGTGGCGCTTCCGAGAAGCCCAGCGCGAAGCGGTGCGGAATGTAGGTGAACCCTTCCACCATCAGCGGGCCGCCCGGCAGGTTGTCCAGGCCGAAGTCGATCATGTTCAACGAAGTGTAAACCTCGTTAATACGCACTTTCAGACGAGAAATCACGTCGCAGCCTTGCTCACTGTGGACTTCCATCGGCAGCAGACCGTAACCAACGAACGGGTGATCGGCGCGGGTATCACGGGCATGACCGCTGGCGCGCACCATCGGGCCGACGTTGCTGAAGTCGCGGGCAATTTCCGGGTCAAGACGACCGATACCCACGGTGCGCTGCTCCATGTTAGGCGTGCTGAGCAGCATATCCACCAGTTCCTGTACGTCGCGACGCATCTGCTGGGCCAGTTGACGGGTCTGGATCATGTCGTCCTTCAGCAGGTCACGACGAATTCCGCCGATCAGATTAAGACCGTAAGTTTTACGCGCGCCAGTGAGGATCTCCGCCATCTTCATGGAGGTTTCACGCACGCGGAAAAACTGCATAAAGCCGGAGTCAAACCCGGTGAAGTGACAGGCCAGACCGAGGTTCAGAAGATGGGAGTGCAGACGCTCCACCTCCAGCAGAATGGCGCGGATCATCTGCGCGCGTTCCGGCACCTGAATGCCCATCGCGTTTTCAACGGAAGTGGTGTAGGCGGTGCTGTGAGCGAAACCGCAGATACCGCACACGCGATCCGAAAGGAAAGTCACCTCGTTGTAACCCATACGGGTTTCCGCCAGCTTTTCCATGCCGCGGTGGACGTAGAACAGACGGTAGTCGGCGTCGATAATGTTTTCGCCATCGACGAACAGGCGGAAGTGTCCCGGCTCGTCAGAGGTGACATGCAGTGGGCCGATCGGCACCACGTTGTTTTTCTTGTCGCCCAACTCGTTGATAAACTCGTAGGTTTCAGCGTCGGTCGTCGGCGCGGGGCGCTGGCGATAGTCCATGCTGTCTTTACGCAGTGGATAGAGTTCGTCCGGCCAGTCGTCCGGCAGCACCAGACGGCGCTCATCCGGCAGGCCGACCGGGATCAGCCCGTACATATCGCGCACTTCGCGCTCGCCCCAGACGGCAGCGGGCACGCGCGGCGTAACAGACGGATATTCCGGTTTGTTCGGGTCCACTTCCACACGCACTGTGATCCAGCACTTCTGGCCCTGCTCCATCGACAGCACGTAGTAAACCGCGTAATGCCCGCACAGCTGGCGTTCGTCATTACCGAATAAGACCGAGAGCCAGCCGCCCTGTTTATAGTAGAGAAACTCAACCACTTCCGGCAGGTAATTCACCTTCACGGTAAGGGTGAGCTGATCTCGGGTCTGCCAGGCTTCGTCCAGCACCACGCCAGGAAAAGCCTGGTGCAGCGCCGCAAGGTAGTGTTGACCTAATTTTTCTTCAGACATGCTCAAACTCTCTTCAATCACGCCACCAGCAAGGAGACGAACGCTAAAAACGCAAACCCAAAACCGGCCCAAGTCACGCGGGAAGTGGCGCAAAAACGCAAACGCGCCATGCTGTTTTCGAACAGGGCGATCGCCAGCACGCCGATGAACAACTTAGCGACGGCAATCACCAGCGCCAGCAGCAGACCGCCCATGCTGAATGTTTCCATTTGTCCCCACGGCAGGAACACGCCGACGAACATCTGCAACACCACCAGTTGCTTGAGGCTGATGCCCCATTTCAGTACCGCAAAGCCGCTACCGCTGTATTCCGTCAGCGGGCCTTCCTGCAGCTCCTGCTCCGCTTCCGCCAGGTCAAACGGCAGTATGCCCATCTCGATAAAGGTGGCGAACGCGCAGGCGCACAGCGCGAGGATCAGCGGGATACTGCGGGCCGCAGGCCAGTGGTAAATCGTATCGGTGATATTGCTGATGTGGGTGGAACCCGCCACCTGCGCGGCGACCCACAGCCCCAGCAGCAGAATCGGCTCCACCAGCACGCCGAGCATCGCTTCACGGCTGGCGCCGATGGCGGTGAACGGACTGCCGGTATCCAGACCGGCGATGGCGAAAAAGAAACGGGCGATGGCGAACAGGTAAATCAGGGTGATCAGATCGCCCAGTTGCGGCAGCGGCGAACCGACGGTCACCACCGGCAGCGCGGTGGCGATAGTCAGCATCACGCCAACCATCACAAACGGCGTCAGACGAAACACCCAGCCGGAGTCGGCAGGGGCGATGCTTTGTCGACCGAGCAGTTTGATAATGTCGCGGTACTCCTGCAGAACGCCCGGCCCGCGGCGATTGTGCAGACGGGCGCGCGCCACGCGGGTCACGCCGGACAACAGCGGCGCAGCGGCAAATAACACCAGCGCCTGAATTAACGGATATAAGACACTCATTCTCAGGCTCCTCGTGAAACCACAATCACCACCAGTACCGCCAGTTCAATCAGCGCCAGGCGACGGAACAGCAACGGCGCCGCCGCGTTCTGCCAGCCCGGCACCAGCGAAACCGGATTCAGCCATTTGCGCAGTTTGAGGACGGGCGCGAAAGCCTCCTTCACCGGCATGGCAAAGCCGTGCGCGGTAATGACCATCGACTGCTCATGATCGTAACCGCAGACCCACGCCGCACCGCGCGAACGTGACGGCAGGCGGTTGCCCTTAAACATTGCCATGATGATGAACGGCAGCAGCGGACAGGCGATCAGCAGCAGTGCGATCATGGGTTGTGAAACCGTGGTGTTCGCCGTTTCCAGCGGTAGCGGAACGGCTGTGGCGATCATCGGCAGCAGCCACGGCGCGGCGACGCCGCCCAGCACGCAGCAAATCGCCAGCGCCACCACACTTACGCCCATCAGGATCGGCGCACAGCAGGCGTTTTCCGCTTCTTTAGTGCGCGGTGCGCCAAGGAAGGCGACGCCAAACACTTTCGCCATACACATCACCGCCAGCGCGCCGGTAATCGCCAGGCCAACCGCCAGCAGCGGCCCCAGCAGGCGACCCACAAAGGCCCCGCTGTTACCCAGTTTGAAGAAGGATTGATAGATCACCCACTCGCCTGCGAAGCCGTTCAGCGGCGGCAGCGCGGCCATCGCCATCAACCCCACCAGCATCGCGACAGAAATGACTGGCATACGCTTACCGATGCCGCCCAGCTTTTCAATGTCGCGGTGACCGGTTCGGAACCAGATGCTACCAGCCCCCAAAAACAGTACGCTTTTAAACAGGCTGTGGTTGACCAGGTGATACAGCCCGCCGGTCAGCCCCAGCGCAATTAACGCTGGTTGATTTAGTGCAATGCCGGTGACGCCCGCGCCAAGACCGAGCAGGATAATGCCGATGTTTTCCAGCGTGTGGTAAGCCAGCAGACGCTGGATGTTATGTTCCATCAGCGCATACAGACCACCGACAAAAGCAGTGATCATCCCAAGCACCAGCAGCGTAACGCCCCACCACAGCGGCGCGTTGCCGCCAATCAGCGACAGCGACAGGATGCCCAGCAGTCCGACCTTCATGACCACGCCAGAGAACAGCGCCGCGGCTGGCGCGCTGGCGTTTGCGTGCGCCTGCGGCACCCAGCCGTGCAGCGGAATAATCCCTGCCAGCAGGCCAAAGCCGATGACGCCAAGCAGCCAGATATCCGAGCCCAGCGGTAGCGTCTGGGTGCGCACGTCCAGCAGACGCAGTTCCAGCGTGCCGTAGCGCTGCCACACCAGCCAGCAGGCGATCGCCAGCAGCAGCGTACCGAGACGCCCCAGCGCAAACCACAGCTTGCCCTCTTTACTGCATCCGGTCAGGAACACAGCGCACAGCGCCATAATTTCCGCCATCACCACCAGTGTGCCGAGGTTACTGGCCACCACCGCGCAAACTGCCGCCGCCATCAGCAGGTTCACCAACAGGCCGTTAGCGTTAACCTGCGGGTGACGATGCCAGTCGATGTTATAGAGGCTGACGAACAGTCCGCACAGTCCGAGGGTGATCAGCCAGATCGCATTCAGCGGGGTGATTTGTACGCTATGACCGATCGCCGGCATAAGGCCGCTGACGGCAGTTGCGCTGATGAGCACCGTAAAACCCGCGCCAGCCGCACACAGGCTGCCGACCGCGCCGCCAACCCCGGCGATCCAGCCGCTCAGCGCTTTATGAAACGAAAACAGAAATGCCAGAACCGCGGCGGCGGCGAACCAGGCCACGCCGCTGGTGACTAATGAAATTGCGCTCATTTTGCATCCCCACTCTGAGCCTGCTGAAACAAGGTGAGATCGCCGAAATCGGTGTTAAAGGTCAGCTCACGCTTACGTTTGCTGGCGCGGGCGATATCCATGTTATTTACCAGATGCAGGGCTTTGGTCGGACACATCCGCACGCAGGCCGGGCCTTGTTCGTCGAAGCTGCACAGATCGCACTTCACCGCGATAGCCCGTACGCCAGGCACCCAGTCCAGCAGCGTGCTGACGCGAGCCGGCGCGGGTGGCGCGGGCGGCGCTTTTGGTGTATTCGCGTTCGCCGGAATGTGCAGCGGTCGGCTGCCGGAAAATTCAATGGCGCCAAACGGGCAGGCGATGCCGCACAGTTTGCAGCTGACGCACAGGCTTTCATTAAGCTGTACGGCGCCATCCACCCGGTTAATGGCGTTAACCGGACACACGGTGGCGCAGGGCGCGTCTTCACAATGGTGGCACAGCTGCGGCGCAGATTCTTTTTCGTTAAGCATCACTTTCAGGCGCGGCATAGACTGCAGGCCGTGCTGGCGATGCGTCTCTGAACAGGCGGCTTCACAGGTGTGGCAGCCGATACAGAGCGTGGAGTCAGCAATTACAAAACGATTCACCAGGCATTCCTCAGGTGATAGTCATTTTTGACGAAAAGATGGCGATGAAATGTCACTTTCGACACTTATCGACACACCTGTCCCTAAAAATTCCCGTGACGACACGTACGGCGACGTCACGATGTCAAACGGGTCGTGTCCCGGTCTTACGCTGCCGGGCTTTCACCCGCCGCCAGTTGGCTCAGATTGATCGGCGAACCGCTCTCGACGGCGGCATACAGACGGTCATAAACGCTGGCGATTTTGTCGAGATAGTGTTCCAGCACCTGCTCGCGGTCGCGGTTGCTGATCCGACCGTCCACACTGCCTTCAATGCTGAGCTGGGCTTGCGCAATCAACTGTTTATCTTCACCGTCTTTCGTTTCGACGTAGTATTCAATGGTGTGGCTGTTAAAGCCCTCCGCCATCGTCACGTAGATGCGAAAGTGTTCGAACAGGACGAAGCACAGGTCTTTATCCGGCGCGCAGCTCATCGCATGATGCAGCCGCGCTTTTGACAGGGTGATCCCCTGGACCAGCGAATTGCAGTAAATATGCCACTGGTCCTGTAGGCGACGATGCCGCTGCGCGATGTAGTCGGCTTTTTCGCTTATTTCCCAAATAGTCATGACAGGTTACCCGTTTAACTGAGATAGCCAGCCATAAGCATATTCCATGCCACTTTTTAACTCTTTGTTTTTAATGATTTTTAAAATTCGCCCTTCGCTTTCGTCGCGCGAATGACATGTCATTTCGTCATCGTCGTCATCAGCGAGCCTTAACAATAATCATGCTGGCACGCTTATTGCTTAACCCTGGCCAACACATCGGGAGGCAACATGCACGAAATCACCCTTTGCCAGCGGGCGCTGGAATTGATCGAACAGCAGGCCGCTGCGCATGGCGCAAAACGCATAACTGGGGTCTGGCTCAAAATTGGCGCATTTTCTTGCGTTGAAAGCAGCGCTCTCTCCTTTTGTTTTGATCTGGTATGCCGTGGCACTGTTGCGGAAGGTTGTAAACTGCACCTCGAACAGCAAGAAGCCGAATGCTGGTGCGAGTGCTGTCAGGAATACGTCACGTTACTGACCCACCGCGTACGCCGTTGTCCGCAATGCAACAGCGACATGCTACGCATCGTGGCAGACGACGGATTACAGATTCGGCGAATTGAAATTGATGGAACAGAAGATTAAGCCGGGCGGCGGTTGCGCCTTATCCGGCAGAAAGCCTGTAACAAGAAAGAGACCAGGAGTGAGCAATGTGTACAACGTGCGGTTGCGGTGAAGGCAACCTTTATATAGAGGGTGATGAGCATAACCCGCATTCGGCGTTTCGTAGCGCGCCTTTTGCCCCGGCAGCCCGCCCGGCGCTGAATATTACCGGTATTAAAACGTCTGCCTTCACCCCGAGCCAGAGCGAAGAAGGCGATCTGCATTACGGACACGGCGAAGCCGGCACCCACGCGCCGGGCATGAGCCAGCGCCGCATGCTGGAAGTAGAAATCGACGTGCTGGATAAAAATAACCGTCTGGCCGAGCGCAACCGCGCCCGCTTCGCCGCCCGTCAACACCTGGTGCTCAACCTCGTCTCCAGCCCTGGTTCCGGTAAAACCACCCTGCTCACCGAAACGCTGATGAAACTGAAAGACCGGGTTCCCTGCGCGGTCATTGAGGGCGACCAGCAAACGGTCAACGATGCCGCGCGCATTCGCGCGACCGGCACGCCAGCGATTCAGGTCAACACTGGCAAAGGCTGCCATCTCGACGCACAGATGATTGCCGACGCCGCGCCACGCTTACCGCTTGACGATAACGGCATCCTGTTTATCGAAAACGTCGGCAACCTTGTCTGTCCGGCCAGCTTCGATCTCGGCGAACGCCACAAGGTCGCGGTGCTTTCCGTTACCGAAGGTGAAGACAAGCCGCTGAAATACCCGCATATGTTTGCCGCCGCCTCGTTAATGCTGCTTAACAAAGTCGATCTGCTGCCGTACCTCAATTTTGACGTAGAGAAATGCATGGCCAGCGCCCGGGAAGTCAACCCGGACATCGAGATCATCCTCATTTCCGCCACCAGCGGCGAAGGGATGGAGAAATGGCTCAACTGGCTGGAGGCACAGCGATGTGCATAGGCGTTCCCGGCCAAATCCGCGCCATTGACGGTAACCAGGCCAAAGTCGACGTCTGCGGCATCCAGCGCGACGTCGATCTGACGCTGGTCGGCAGCCATGACGAAAACGGCGCGCCGCGTCTCGGTCAATGGGTACTGGTGCACGTTGGTTTCGCGATGAGCGTCATCAACGAAGCCGAAGCGCGCGACACCCTCGACGCGCTACAAAACATGTTTGATGTAGAGCCGGACGTCGGCGCTTTGCTGTACGGCGAGGAAAAATAATGCGTTTTGTTGACGAATACCGCGCGCCGGAACAGGTGATGCAGTTGATTGAGCACCTGCGCGAACGCGCCGCGCTGCTGCCTTACACCCCTGAACGTCCGCTGCGCATTATGGAAGTCTGCGGCGGTCATACCCACGCAATCTTTAAGTTTGGTCTCGACCAGTTGCTGCCGGAGAACGTGGAATTCATTCACGGCCCGGGCTGCCCGGTCTGCGTGCTGCCAATGGGACGCATCGACAGCTGCGTTGAAATCGCCAGCCATCCGGAGGTGATTTTTTGTACCTTTGGCGACGCCATGCGCGTACCCGGCAAACAGGGATCGCTGTTACAGGCGAAAGCCCGCGGCGCGGATGTGCGCATCGTTTATTCGCCGATGGATGCCCTTAAACTGGCGCAGGAAAACCCGACGCGCAAAGTGGTGTTCTTCGGTCTGGGGTTTGAAACCACCATGCCAACCACGGCCATTACCTTACAGCAGGCGAAACAGCGCGATGTGCAGAACTTTTACTTTTTCTGTCAGCACATCACCCTCATTCCGACGCTGCGCAGCCTGCTTGAGCAGCCCGACAACGGCATCGACGCGTTCCTCGCGCCGGGCCACGTCAGTATGGTGATTGGCACCAACGCCTATGATTTCATAGCACATGAGTTCGATCGTCCGCTGGTGGTCGCCGGATTCGAACCGCTTGATCTACTGCAAGGCGTAGTGATGCTGGTTGAGCAGAAAATAGCGGCCCACAGCCAGGTGGAAAACCAGTACCGCCGCGTGGTGCCCGACGCCGGAAATCTGCTGGCGCAGCAGGCGATCGCCGAGGTGTTTTGCGTGACCGGCGACAGCGAGTGGCGCGGTCTGGGGGTGATTGAATCGTCCGGCGTGCATTTGACGCCTGATTATCAGCGTTTTGATGCTGAAGCCCACTTCCGTCCGGCGCCGCAGCAGGTTTACGACGACCCGCGCGCGCGCTGTGGCGAAGTGCTGACCGGCAAATGTAAGCCGCATCAGTGTCCGTTGTTTGGCAAAACCTGTAATCCGGAAAGCGCATTTGGCGCGTTGATGGTGTCTTCAGAAGGCGCATGTGCCGCCTGGTATCAGTATCGTCAGCAGGAGTGTGAAGCATGAACAGCGTACAACTCGCCCACGGTAGCGGCGGACAGGCCATGCAGCAGCTGATTAACAGCTTGTTTATGGAGGCCTTCGCCAACCCGTGGCTCGCCGAGCAGGAAGACCAGGCGCGGCTGGAACTGGCGCAACTGGTGGCCGAAGGCGATCGGCTGGCCTTTTCGACCGACAGCTACGTTATTGACCCGCTGTTTTTCCCCGGCGGCAATATCGGCAAGCTGGCGATCTGCGGCACCGCCAACGACGTGGCGGTCAGCGGCGCTGTTCCGCGCTATCTCTCCTGCGGCTTTATTCTTGAAGAAGGCCTGCCGATGGAGACGTTGAAAGCCGTGGTGAGCAGCATGGCGGCGACCGCGCGCGAAGCAAATATCGCCATCGTCACCGGCGACACCAAAGTCGTGCAGCGCGGCGCGGCGGACAAGCTGTTTATCAACACCGCCGGAATGGGGGCGATTCCTGCCAGCATCCACTGGGGCGCGCAAACCCTGTCTGCGGGCGATGTGCTGCTGGTCAGCGGCACCCTTGGCGACCACGGCGCCACTATCCTCAACCTGCGCGAACAGCTCGGGCTGGACGGCGAACTGGTCAGCGACTGCGCGGTGCTGACGCCGCTGATTCAGGCCCTGCGGGATATTCCGGGCGTGAAGGCGCTGCGCGACGCCACCCGCGGCGGCGTCAACGCGGTGGTCCATGAATTTGCCGCCGCCTGCGGTTACGGCATTGAGCTGTCCGAATCCGCACTTCCCGTAAAGCCTGCCGTTCGGGGAGTATGCGAGCTGCTGGGGCTGGACGCGCTCAACTTTGCCAACGAAGGCAAACTGGTGATTGCCGTGGAACGAGATGCGGCAGAAGCGGTGCTGGCGGCGCTGCATGCGCATCCGCTGGGGCGCGACGCCGCGCTGATTGGTGACGTGGTCGAGCGTAAAGGCGTGCGGCTGGCGGGTCTGTACGGCGTGAAGCGAACGCTCGATCTCCCGCACGCCGAGCCGCTGCCGCGGATCTGTTAAGTTCGTTATGTTGCCGGATGACGCTAAATGCTTGTCCGGCCAGTACAAGCGGGTCGACCCAGTGGCCCGCAATAAACGCAAAAGAATACCTATAATTTAACTCACTTTTCTCACCGCGCAGCGGTACTTTCCTGGAAAAGCAACATGTCGTATACACCGATGAGCGATCTCGGGCAGCAAGGATTGTTCGATATCACTCGTACATTATTACAGCAGCCCGACCTGCAATCGCTGAGTGAGGCGCTTTCGCAGTTGGTAAAGCGCTCTGCGCTTGCCGACAGCGCGGCGATAGTGTTGTGGCAAGCCGAAACGCAGCGCGCATCGTATTACGCCACGCGCGAACAGGGTAAACCCGTCGCTTATGAGGATGAGACGGTGCTGGCTCACGGGCCGATTCGTCGGATCCTCTCCCGTCCTGACGCCCTGCACTGTCACTATACCGAGTTCAGCGAGACCTGGCCGCAACTGGCATCCGGCGGTCTGTATGAGCCCTTCGGGCATTACTGCCTGCTGCCGCTGGCGGCGGAAGGACGCATTTTCGGCGGCTGCGAGTTTACCCGCCGTGAAGCAAGTTCCTGGAGCGAAAAGGAGTACCAGCGCCTGCAAACCTTCACCCAGATCGTCGGCGTGGTGGCAGAGCAGATCCAGTGCCGGGTAACCAATAACGTCGATTACGAACTTCTGTGCCGGGAGCGCGATAACTTCCGTATTCTGGTCGCCATCACCAACGCGGTGCTCTCGCGTCTGGATATGGACGAACTGGTGAGCGAAGTCGCCAAAGAGATCCATCATTATTTCAACATTGACGACATCAGCATCGTTCTGCGCAGCCACCGGAAAAACAAACTCAATATCTATTCCACGCATTATCTCGATCAGAATCATCCCGCGCACGAACAGAGCGAGGTCGATGAAGCCGGTACCCTGACCGAACGGGTGTTTAAAAGCAAAGAGATGCTGCTGATCAACCTCAATGAACGGGATGCGCTGGCACCGTATGAACGGATGTTGTTTGAAACCTGGGGTAATCAGATCCAGACGCTGTGCCTGTTGCCGCTGATGTCAGGCAATAGCATGGTCGGGGTGCTGAAACTGGCGCAGTGCGAAGAAAAAGTGTTTACCACCGCCAACCTGAAGCTGCTGCGCCAGATTGCCGAACGTGTGGCGATCGCCGTCGATAACGCGCGGGCGTATCAGGAAATCCACCGTCTGAAAGAACGTCTGGTGGACGAGAACCTGGCGCTGACCGAACAGCTCAACAACGTCGACAGTGAGTTCGGCGAGATCATCGGTCGCAGCGAGGCAATGTACAGCGTGCTGAAGCAGGTAGAGATGGTCGCGCAAAGCGACAGTACGGTGCTGATCCTCGGTGAAACCGGTACCGGGAAGGAGTTGATTGCCCGGGCGATTCATAACCTGAGCGGCCGCAACGCACGCCGCATGGTGAAAATGAACTGCGCGGCAATGCCCGCCGGACTGCTGGAAAGCGATCTGTTCGGTCATGAGCGCGGGGCGTTTACCGGCGCCAGCGCGCAGCGGATAGGCCGTTTTGAGCTGGCGGATAAAAGTTCCCTGTTTCTGGATGAAGTGGGCGATATGCCGCTGGAGTTGCAGCCGAAACTGTTGCGCGTGTTACAGGAGCAGGAATTTGAACGGCTGGGCAGCAACAAACTGATCCAGACCGATGTGCGCCTGATTGCCGCCACTAACCGCGATCTGAAAAAAATGGTTCTCGACCGCGAGTTTCGCAGCGACCTTTACTACCGGCTGAACGTTTTTCCGATCCAGTTGCCGCCGTTGCGCGAGCGCCCGGAAGATATTCCACTGCTGGTCAAAGCGTTTACCTTTAAGATCGCCCGCCGTCTGGGACGCAATATCGACAGTATTCCGGCGGAAACCCTGCGTACGCTTAGCAGTATGGAGTGGCCGGGTAACGTACGTGAACTGGAAAACGTTATTGAGCGCGCCGTACTGCTCACCAGAGGCAACGTGCTTCAGCTCTCGCTGCCGGATATGGGAATGCTCACGCCTCACACGCCGCCGGTGGCGACCGAAGTGGCGCAGGACGGCGAGGATGAGTACCAGTTGATTATGCGCGTATTAAAAGAGACCAACGGCGTGGTTGCTGGGCCGAAAGGCGCAGCCCAGCGTCTGGGCCTGAAGCGCACAACCCTGCTGTCGCGCATGAAAAGACTGGGGATTGATAAGGACGCGCTGGTGTAAAAGGTCATTGACGAATAAGGCGCATGCGCCTTATTCGCCCCACCCGGTCAGTCCTCTTCCCTGCGCTTCTTACGCTGAAATTTTTCGGGCAGCGCCGGAACGGGACGTTTATCGTCAATCAAATGCTGAACGGTGAGGATCGGATGCCGCCAGAGCATTCTCGGCCCCGCCCAGCGCATGATCTGCTTCATTTCCTCGCGCTTAGCGGGCTGGTAACAGTGCACCGGACACTGTTTACAGGCCGGTTTTTCCTCGCCAAACACGCATCTGTCCAGCCGCTTTTGCGCATAGGCGAACAGCGCGTCATAGTGCCCTGATTCGTCAGACGCCTGCGGACACTGGCTTTCGTATAGCGCGATCATCTTTTTAATCGTCAATTTTTCACGAGCAATACGCTTGCCGGTCATGATGTGCCCTCCGCGGCATTAAGATGCATTTATTCTACAACTTAACTATTCACGACACTATCCCCCGAAGGTGACAGGTTCCTTACCGGTCAGTCAAATAAGAATTATTTTCATTTAACTGTATCTTATCTATACCTTGTGCTATATAACATAGCAAAGGCTATATTCGATGAATAATTAACCACTTTATTATGAGGGATACTATGCCGCACCTGCCCCGTTTAACATCGCTCCTGTTCACTGGCGCACTTGCCGTTTTTGCGCTGTCGCCTGCGTATGCAAAAGAGAAATTCAAAGTCATTACCACCTTCACGGTGATCGCTGACATGGCGCGAAATGTCGCGGACGATGCGGCAGACGTCAGTTCCATCACCAAGCCCGGCGCAGAAATTCATGAGTATCAACCCACGCCTGGCGACATTAAACGGGCGCAGGGCGCGCAGTTGATCCTCTCTAATGGCCTGAATCTGGAACTGTGGTTTGCCCGCTTTTACCAGCATTTGGACGGCGTACCGGAAGTCACGGTCTCAAACGGCGTGAAGCCAATGGGCATCAGCGAAGGTCCCTATAACGGGAAGCCTAATCCGCACGCGTGGATGTCGGCAGAAAACGCCTTAATCTATGTCGATAATATTCGCGCTGCACTGGTGAAATACGATCCGGACAACGCCGCGGTTTACCAGAAAAACGCCGAGACCTATAAAGCGGAAATCCGCAAGGCGCTGGCTCCGTTACAGGCCGAACTGGCGAAGATCCCCGCCGACAAACGCTGGTTGGTCACCAGCGAAGGGGCTTTCTCTTACCTTGCGCGCGATAACGGGCTGAAAGAGCTTTATCTCTGGCCAATCAACGCCGATCAGCAGGGCACGCCGAAGCAGGTGCGCAAAGTGATCGACGCCATCAAAGCACACCACATCCCTACGGTATTCAGTGAAAGCACCGTCCCGGATAAACCTGCCCGCCAGGTGGCGCGGGAATCCGGCGCACACTATGGCGGCGTGCTGTATGTCGACTCCCTGAGCGCGGCAGACGGTCCGGTTCCGACCTATCTCGAGCTGCTGCGCGTCACCACTGAAACCATCGTCAAGGGGATTAACGACGGTCTGAGGAGCCAACCATGAGTCCATCTGCGATTACCGTGAATCAGCTGACGGTGACGTATCGCAACGGTCACACCGCGCTGCGGGATGCTACGTTTCAGGTGCCGGGCGGCTCCATCGCCGCGCTGGTCGGGGTGAACGGCTCGGGAAAATCGACGCTGTTTAAGGCGCTAATGGGCTTTGTCCGGCTGGCTGCAGGGAATATCGCCATTCTGCAACAGCCGGTGAGCAAGGCGCTGAAGCACAATCTTATCGCTTATGTGCCGCAGTCCGAAGAAGTGGACTGGTCTTTTCCGGTGCTGGTGGAAGATGTGGTGATGATGGGACGCTACGGTCACATGGGCTGGCTGCGGCGAGCGAGCGCGGAAGATCATGCGCGCGTCGATGCGGCGCTGGCACGGGTAGATATGCTGGCGTACCGCCACCGCCAGATTGGTGAACTGTCCGGCGGGCAAAAAAAACGCGTATTTCTTGCCAGAGCGATCGCCCAGGAGGGTCAGGTGATCCTGCTGGATGAACCTTTCACCGGTGTGGACGTTAAAACCGAAGCCCGCATTATTGCGCTGTTGCGTGAACTGCGCGACGAGGGGCGCACCATGCTGGTATCGACGCATAATCTCGGCTCGGTAACCGAGTTTTGCGATTACACCGTGATGATCAAAGGCACGGTGCTGGCTAGCGGCCCTACCGATACCACCTTTACCGCCGAAAACCTGGAACTGGCGTTCAGCGGCGTTTTGCGACACGTCGCGCTCAGCGGCGGCGAAGAACATATCATTACTGATGATGAACGCCCGTTTATCGCCCGCCGTACGGTTGAGGGAGGCCAATGATGAACTGGCTGACCGAGCCGTTTGGCTATCAGTACATGCTCAATGCAATGTGGGTCTCGGCGATGGTCGGCGGCCTGTGCGCGTTTCTCTCCTGCTATTTGATGCTCAAGGGTTGGTCGCTGATTGGCGATGCGCTGTCGCATTCGATCGTGCCCGGCGTCGCCGGGGCGTATATGCTGGGTCTTCCCTTCTCTGTCGGCGCGTTTCTTTCCGGCGGCCTGGCGGCGGGCAGTATGTTGTTTCTTAATCAGCGCTCCCGGTTAAAAGAGGACGCCATTATCGGTCTGATTTTTTCCTCATTTTTTGGCATCGGACTGTTTATGGTGTCGCTAAACCCGATGTCGGTGAATATTCAGACGATAATTCTCGGTAACGTGCTGGCTATCGCGCCGGAAGACATTCTGCAGTTAGCAATTATCGGCGTGGTTTCTTTGCTCATCCTGTTGTTAAAGTGGAAAGACCTGATGGTCACCTTCTTTGATGAAAACCACGCCCGTTCGATTGGCCTGAACCCGGGTCGTCTGAAGCTGCTGTTTTTTACCCTGCTGTCGGTGTCGACCGTTGCCGCCCTGCAAACCGTTGGAGCCTTTCTGGTGATCTGCCTTGTGGTCACGCCCGGCGCAACGGCCTGGCTGTTAACCGACCGCTTTCCGCGTTTACTGACTCTCGCTGTCGCCATTGGCAGCCTGACCAGCTTCTTCGGCGCCTGGCTCAGCTACTGGCTGGACGGCGCCACCGGAGGAATTATCGTGGTCCTGCAAACATTACTGTTTTTGCTGGCGTTTATATTTGCGCCGAAGCACGGACTGCTCGCTAACCGACGTCGCGCACGCCTTAAGGAGACGTCATGTTCTTAAGCACACTGCTTGAGCCTTTTCAGTTCGACTTTATGCTGAACGCCCTTGCCATTTCCGTCATTGTCGCTATTCCCTGCGCGCTGCTGTCGGTCTTTCTGGTGCTGAAAGGCTGGGCGCTCATGGGTGATGCCATGAGTCACGCGGTGTTTCCGGGTATTGTGCTGGCGTATATCGTCGGTATTCCGCTGGCTATCGGCGCGTTTATCGCCGGGCTGTTTTGCGCTGTCGCCACGGGCTTTCTCGACGATAACAGCCGCATTAAACGCGATACCATCATGGGGATCGTATTCTCTGGTATGTTTGGCGCAGGGCTGGTGCTGTACGTGTCAATTCAGTCTGAAGTGCATCTGGACCATATTCTGTTCGGCGACATGCTTGGGGTATCGCTGGTCGATATTCTGCAAACCGCGCTTATTGCCCTGGGGATCGCACTGATTATCGGCGTAAAATGGAAAGATTTGCTGCTGCACGCTTTCGATCCCCATCAGGCGAAAGCCTGTGGGCTGAACACCACGCTGCTGCATTACGGTCTGCTGTGCATGATCGCCCTGACCATTGTCGCCACGTTAAAATCGGTCGGCATTATTTTGTCGATTTCTTTGCTGATCGCCCCTGGCGCGATTGCCATTCTGCTCACCCGCCGTTTTGGCCACGCGCTGTTGCTGGCGGTGTTGCTGTCGACGATCAGCGCGTTTCTCGGGGTCTATTTATCCTTTTTCTTAGACAGCGCCCCTGCGCCAACGATTGTTGTGCTGTTTACGGTGATTTTTATCGTCGCGTTTATTTATTCATCCCTTCGCGATCGGCGATCTGAAATGCGGAGCCGCCAGCCCGTCTGATTTCGTGGCATAAAGAGGATCGCGACGTAGCGCTCCTCTTTTACGCTGATAAAATCGTTGAATGACATCGTTCGTGACCAAATTCACAATTGAATGCACAAAGATTAGACAAAAAGAGAAAATAACATAATGTATATTCGTGACTAATGGAGAACGTACATTATGAACATCCTGACCACATCTTATAAAATGTCCAAATGGTTTAATATTGACACCGTTATTGTCAATCACCGTCCTTAACGCCACATACGCCTCCACCGCAATATCATTGCAGGCTATTTATTTAGCCAGTAACTGATATCCCATACTTGTTTTTATGATTTCTGTTTCACCGCAGCGGTTTTGACTCGCCCTGATAAATTGGCGAAGGTCAGTCGTTTCGGCGATCTACGGTTAATCATAAAGACGAATTCGTATTGCGTCAGAAAAGTGGTTTTCATATTTCATGAATAACCCCGGGAATCGCGCGCCCAAAATAAAGATTAAAGGATGACATCATGAATAACTTTAAACATCTGCCAGAACCTTTTCGTATTCGCGTTATTGAACCGGTAAAACGCACCACCCGGGAGCATCGTGACAATGCGATTATTAACGCCGGGATGAACCCCTTCCTGCTGGATAGCGAAGATGTCTTTATTGATCTGCTGACTGACAGCGGCACCGGCGCCGTCACGCAAAATATGCAGGCGGCAATGATGCGCGGCGATGAAGCTTACAGCGGCAGCCGAAGCTATTATGCGTTATGCAAAGCGGTGAACGATATTTTTGGTTATCAGTACACCATTCCAACGCACCAGGGGCGCGGCGCTGAACAAATCTACATTCCGGTGCTGATCAAAAAACGCGAGCAGGAAAAAGGCCTCGATCGCAGCAAAATGGTGGCTTTCTCCAACTATTTCTTCGACACCACCCAGGGTCATAGCCAGATTAACGGCTGTACCGTTCGCAACGTCTACATTAAGGAAGCGTTTGATACTGCCGTTCGCAATGACTTTAAGGGTGATTTTGATCTGCAGAGTCTGGAGCATGAAATTGAAACCGTCGGCCCGAATAATGTCCCTTATATCGTGGCGACCATTACCTGTAACTCGGCGGGTGGCCAGCCGGTTTCGCTCGCGAACCTGAAAGCGATGTACGCTATCGCGAAGAAGTACGATATTCCGGTGGTAATGGACTCGGCGCGCTTTGCGGAAAACGCCTGGTTTATTCAGCAACGGGAGCCGGGTTATCAGGACTGGACCATTGAAGAGATCACCCGCGAGACCTATAAGTATGCGGATATGCTCGCCATGTCAGCGAAGAAGGATGCCATGGTGCCAATGGGCGGGCTGCTGTGCATTAAAGACGACAGTTTCCTCGATGTGTATACCGAATGCAGGACAATTTGCGTGGTGCAGGAAGGCTTCCCGACATACGGCGGGCTGGAAGGCGGCGCAATGGAGCGTCTGGCCGCGGGCCTCTACGATGGGATGAACCAGGACTGGCTATCCTACCGCATCGCGCAGGTTCAGTACCTGGTAGACGGCCTGGAAGCCATCGGCGTGACCTGTCAGCAAGCGGGCGGGCATGCGGCATTCGTCGACGCCGGTAAGCTGCTGCCGCATATTCCTGCTGAGCAGTTCCCGGCCCAGGCGTTGGCCTGCGAACTGTATAAAGTCGCGGGCATTCGCGCCGTCGAGATTGGGTCATTCCTGCTTGGCCGCGATCCGAAAACCGGCAAGCAGCTACCGTGTCCGGCCGAGCTGCTGCGCTTAACCATCCCCCGCGCGACGTACACCCAAACGCATATGGACTTTATTATTGAAGCCTTCGGACACGTCAAAGAGAATGCCCATAATATTAAAGGGTTAACCTTCACCTACGAGCCAAAAGTCTTACGTCACTTTACCGCGCGACTCGCGGAAGTGTAATTAACCCTGACGCCAGCGGCGTTATCGCCTTGATAACGCCGCTGGCGAATTCAAGCCTGGCATTATTGTTATTCCTGACGACAACACCGACTTAGCCGTTATCATTAAGGGAACGCCATGGACGAAGACGCAAATAAAAAACACTCCTCATTTTGGGGAATTATGGTGATTGCCGGCACCGTTATTGGTGGCGGGATGTTTGCTTTACCGGTTGACCTTGCTGGCGCGTGGTTTTTCTGGGGGGCGTTTATTTTAATTATCTCCTGGTTTTCCATGTTGCATTCCGGGTTATTGTTATTAGAAGCCAACCTTAATTACCCCGTAGGATCCAGCTTTAACACGATTACGAAAGATTTAATAGGCGCGAAGTGGAACATCATCAGCGGCATCACCGTCGCTTTTGTGTTATATATTTTGACCTATGCCTATATTTCGGCGAACGGGGCAATCATTAGCGAAACCATTGCGATTAACACCGGCACACATGTGAACCCGAGGATCGTGGGCATAGGTAGCGCAATCTTCGTCGCCAGCATTTTGTGGATCAGTTCTCTCGCCGCAAGTCGCATCACCTCTTTTTTTCTCGGCATTAAGATCATTGCCTTTATCGTGGTGTTCGGCTCATTCTTCTTTCAGGTTGACTATTCCATTCTCAGGGACATCGCCGAGCCACAGGCCAATCGCACCTATCTGCCCTATATTTTGATGGCGGTTCCGGTCTGCCTGGCTTCGTTCGGTTTTCACGGCAATATTCCCAGCCTGATTATCTGTTACGGCAAGAGAAAGGATAAGCTGATCAAAAGCATCGTCTTTGGTTCACTGCTGGCGCTGGTGATTTATCTGTTCTGGCTGTACTGCACGATGGGCAATATTCATCGCAGCAACTTCAAGGAGATCATCGCCTCAGGCGGCAATGTTGATTCGCTGGTAAAGTCATTTTTAGGCACTAACCAACATGGCATTATCGAGTTTTTTCTGCTGATCTTTTCTAACCTTGCGGTAGCCAGTTCATTCTTTGGCGTCACGCTGGGGCTGTTCGACTACCTGGCGGATCTGTTCAAAATCGACAATTCCCCCCTCGGGCGATTCAAAACCCTGCTGTTTACCTTTTTACCTCCGGCTGCGTTGTACCTGCTGTTCCCAAACGGTTTTATCTACGCGATTGGCGGAGCCGGACTGTGTGCCACCATCTGGGCGGTTATCGTGCCGGCATTCCTTGCGCTGAAATCGCGTGAACGCTTTCCGGATAAAATGTTCACCGTATGGGGCGGCAGAGCGATCCCCATGGTGGTGATATTGTTCGGCATTACGGTCATTCTTTGCTGGTTCGGCAGCACCTTTAACCTCCTGCCACGGTTTGGCTAAACCGAAATGGAATGAGGATCGAGAAGTCTCGATCCTCGCTTTCCCTGAGTTGCTTATCTCCGTTATCATAAGCCCCTTATGTGATAACAACGAAAACGAAAAGCATCGCAATCCGTTTAAATTCAGGGA
Source organism: Citrobacter sp. 50677481 (assembly GCF_001463265.1). Classification (NCBI taxonomy): domain Bacteria; kingdom Pseudomonadati; phylum Pseudomonadota; class Gammaproteobacteria; order Enterobacterales; family Enterobacteriaceae; genus Citrobacter; species Citrobacter sp. 50677481. Next base: position 82,410 of record NZ_LNHZ01000015.1, on the reverse strand, counting down.
ACTGGACACAACTTCATGAGTACAATCGATAATCTCGACGCCCATACCCCCATGATGCAGCAGTATCTCAAGCTGAAAGCCCAGCATCCTGAGATCCTGCTTTTTTACCGCATGGGTGACTTTTACGAACTGTTTTATGACGATGCGAAACGTGCGTCACAGTTGCTCGATATATCGCTGACCAAACGCGGCGCGTCGGCGGGCGAACCGATTCCAATGGCGGGCATCCCCCACCATGCCGTCGAAAACTATCTCGCGAAGCTGGTCAATCAGGGCGAATCAGTCGCTATTTGCGAACAGATTGGCGACCCGGCCACCAGCAAAGGTCCGGTTGAACGTAAGGTGGTTCGCATTGTCACGCCAGGCACCATCAGCGATGAAGCGCTGTTGCAGGAGCGCCAGGACAACCTGCTGGCCGCCATCTGGCAGGACAGCAAAGGCTACGGCTACGCGACGCTGGATATCAGCTCCGGGCGCTTTCGTCTGAGCGAACCCGCCGACCGCGAAACGATGGCTGCCGAGCTGCAACGCACCAACCCGGCAGAATTACTGTACGCGGAAGATTTCGCCGAGATGGCGCTGATTGAGGGGCGCCGTGGGTTGCGTCGTCGCCCACTATGGGAATTCGAGATTGATACCGCTCGCCAACAGCTTAATTTGCAGTTTGGCACCCGGGATCTGATCGGTTTCGGCGTCGAAAACGCGCCGCGTGGGCTTTGCGCCGCAGGATGCCTTTTGCAGTATGTGAAAGATACCCAACGCACCTCTCTGCCGCATATCCGTTCCATCACCATGGAGCGCCAGCAGGACAGCATCATTATGGATGCCGCTACGCGTCGTAATCTGGAAATCACCCAGAATCTGGCGGGCGGCGTGGACAATACGCTGGCCTCGGTGCTCGACTGCACCGTGACACCGATGGGCAGCCGTATGCTCAAACGCTGGCTGCATATGCCGGTGCGCGACATCAACATCCTCACCGAACGTCAGCAAACTATCGGCGCGTTACAGGATGCCACTGGCGACCTGCAACCGGTGCTGCGTCAGGTCGGTGATCTGGAGCGTATCCTCGCGCGTCTGGCCCTGCGAACCGCCCGTCCTCGCGATCTCGCCCGTATGCGTCACGCCTTCCAGCAGCTTCCGGAACTGCGCGCGCAACTGGAGTCGGTAAACAGCGCTCCCGTGCAGAGGCTGCGCGAAAAGATGGGCGAATTTGCTGAACTGCGCGATCTGCTGGAGCGCGCCATCATCGACGCGCCGCCGGTGCTGGTCCGTGACGGCGGCGTTATCGCACCGGGCTACAACGAAGAGCTGGACGAATGGCGCGCGCTGGCTGACGGCGCGACCGACTATCTCGACCGGCTGGAGATCCGCGAGCGCGAACGTACCGGACTGGACACCCTCAAAGTCGGTTTTAACGCCGTACACGGTTACTACATTCAGATTAGCCGCGGGCAGAGCCACCTGGCGCCAATCAACTACGTCCGCCGTCAGACGCTGAAAAACGCCGAGCGCTACATTATACCGGAGTTGAAAGAGTACGAAGATAAAGTGCTCACCTCTAAGGGCAAAGCGCTGGCGCTGGAAAAACAGCTTTATGACGAACTGTTCGACCTGCTGCTGCCACATCTGGCTGATCTGCAGCAAAGCGCTAATGCGCTGGCGGAACTCGACGTGCTGGTGAACCTGGCAGAGCGCGCTTACACACTCAACTATACCTGCCCTGTCTTCACCGATAAGCCGGGCATTCGCATTACCGAAGGCCGTCATCCGGTGGTTGAGCAGGTGCTCAATGAGCCGTTTATCGCCAACCCGCTGGATCTCACGCCGCAGCGGCGGATGTTGATTATCACCGGGCCGAACATGGGGGGTAAAAGCACCTATATGCGTCAGACCGCGCTGATCGCGCTGCTGGCATACATTGGCAGCTATGTGCCCGCCCAGAAAGTGGAGATTGGTCCGATTGATCGCATCTTCACCCGCGTCGGCGCGGCAGACGATCTGGCTTCCGGGCGTTCCACCTTCATGGTGGAGATGACTGAAACCGCCAACATTTTGCATAACGCCACCGAGAACAGCCTGGTGCTGATGGATGAAATCGGACGCGGCACCTCCACTTACGACGGCCTGTCGCTGGCATGGGCCTGTGCGGAAAACCTGGCGAATAAGATCAAGGCGCTGACGCTGTTTGCGACACACTACTTCGAGCTGACCCAATTACCGGAAAAAATGGAAGGGGTAGCCAATGTCCATCTGGATGCGCTGGAACATGGCGATACCATCGCCTTTATGCACAGCGTGCAGGACGGCGCGGCCAGCAAAAGCTATGGTCTGGCGGTGGCGGCGCTGGCGGGTGTGCCGAAAGAGGTGATTAAGCGCGCGCGCCAGAAGTTACGCGAGCTGGAAAGCATTTCGCCGAACGCTGCCGCTACGCAGGTCGATGGCACGCAGATGTCCCTGCTGTCGATGCCAGAAGACACTTCTCCTGCCGTGGAAGCGCTGGAAAATCTCGATCCGGATTCGCTGACGCCGCGCCAGGCGCTGGAGTGGATTTATCGGCTCAAGAGCCTGGTGTAACCGTTATCGCCCGGTGGCGTTGCGCTTATCGGGCCTACGGCGTTAAGAATTCGTAGGCCCGATAAAGCGTCGCTGCTATCCGGTTCTGTATTAACGCTTATCTTCCGCCAGCAACGGCGGGATAGCAGGCACCATCGGCGCGTCGTCGATATCCTTCTGCGTCATGCGAAACGCCTCGGGATAATGCTCGCGGCGGGTACGGCGTAGCGGTTCGGTATCGCGCCAGGTATACAGGCAATGCTGACACTGGTAAACCGTCCAGACCCCCTTCACCGGCGAGGTCGCCATCACTTCAATCTGCTCATCGGCACAACGTGGACAAATCATCTGCTCCTCCTTATTTACGGTTAGCCAGCATGGCGGTCAGTTTCTCCGCCCAGGCTTTGGTTTCCGGGAGATCGCAGACCGGCTGGCTGTAATGTCCGCGGTTGTCCGGCGCAACCGGCGTGGTGGCGTCAATAATCAGCTTGTCGGTGATCCCCGCCGGACTTGAACCGGGATCCAGCTCCAGCACCGACATATTCGGCAACTGCACCAAATCTCCCGCTGGATTGACCTTCGACGACAGCGCCCACATCACCTGCGGCAGGTTGAACGGATCGACATCTTCGTCAACCATAATCACCATCTTCACGTAGCCGAGACCGTGCGGCGTGGTCATCGCGCGCAGGCCCACGGCGCGGGCAAAACCGCCGTAGCGCTTTTTGGTCGAAATAATCGCCAGCAGGCCGTGGGTGTACATCGCGTTTACCGCCTGAACCTCCGGGAATTCCGCTTTCAGTTGCTGATACAGCGGTACGCAGGTCGCCGGTCCCATCAGATAGTCGATTTCAGTCCATGGCATCCCGAGATAAAGCGACTCAAAAATCGGTTTGCTGCGGTAAGAGACTTTATCAATACGCACCACCGTCATATTGCGTCCGCCGGAGTAGTGGCCGGTAAACTCCCCGAACGGCCCTTCGATCTCGCGCTTACGGCTTTCGATGACGCCCTCGAGGATCACTTCGGAGCCCCAGGGTACGTCAAAGCCGGTCAGCGGGGCGGTGGCGATGGGATACGGGCTTTCGCGCAGCGCGCCGGCCATTTCATACTCCGACTGATCGTACTTCAGCGGTGTGGCGCCCATCAGAGTGATGATCGGATCATTACCGAGGGTAATCGCAATCGGCAGATCCTCACCGCGCTCTTCCGCTTTATGCAGATGCAGCGCGATGTCATGCATCGGCACCGGTTGCAGACCAAGTTTGCGCTTGCCTTTGACTTCCATGCGGTAAATCCCGACGTTTTGCTTGCCGAAGTTGTCCGGGTCAAGCGGATCGCGGGAGACCACGCAGGCTTTATCGAGGTAAAAACCGCCGTCACCGTCGTTCAGTCGAAACAGCGGCAGGATGTCGAAAAGGTTGATCGCATCGCCGTCGACGGTGTTTTCCGCCCATGCTGGATTCGCCCGGCGTTCCGGCGCAACGGGAAAGTGATCCCAGCGACGAATAAACTCATCGATTTGCTTTTTTACCGGCGTATTCAGTGGCAAGCCCAGTGAGATCGCGTGGTTTTGCCACGAACCGATGGTGTTCATCGCCACGCGCGCGTCGGTGAAGCCACGAATGTTATCAAACCACAGCGCGGGCGCGCCGTCGCCAATACGTCCGGTGGCGTTAGCGGCTGCCGCCAGATCCGGCTCGGCGCTCACTTCTTCACCGATCTTCAGCAGTTGCCCCTGCTCGTCCAGCGCCTGTAAAAAGCTGCGTAAATCATCAAATGCCATTATTCATTCTCCTGAGAAAAATTCCGCTCCTGCTGCAACCCCTGCCAGCGGCGGGCGTGGGGATGCTCAAGCGCGAACTGGTCGAGTACGCGCGCCACGATATGCTGAGTGATGTCATCTACGGTTTGTGGATGGTTGTAGAACGCGGGCATCGGCGGCACCATCGCCACGCCCATGCGGGATAAGGCAAGCATGTTCTCCAGATGCAGGGTGCTAAGCGGCATTTCGCGCGGCACCAGCACCAGTTTGCGCCCCTCTTTCAGCACCACGTCGGCAGCGCGCCCCACCAGGCCTTCGGCATAGCCTGCGCGAATACCGGCCAACGTTTTCATACTGCACGGAATGACGATCATGCCGTCGGTACGAAAGGATCCCGAGGAGATCGTGGCCGCCTGATCCGCCGGGCTATGACAGTAATCAGCCAGTGCCGCAACGTCCCGCGCCCGCCAGGGCGTTTCCAGCTCAATGGTGGTTTTGGCCCACTTTGACATCACCAGATGCGTTTCCACCTCCGGCATCTGCCGCAACACCTGAAGCAGCGCCACGCCAAGCGGCGCGCCTGTTGCGCCGGTCATCCCAACAATCAGTCTCATTCATCGCCTCAATATTGTTCGTATACGAACGTTTGCATTAAAATACGCCAGCGATGAAGTAACAACAAGATCCTGAAAATTGCACCGCACGGATCGCTTAAAACGGCTGCATTAAAAAACCGGTAAGAAACCGCTATGATAGAAGCCGATACGCAAACCGGAGTTCCCATGGCGTTACGAAACACAGCGTTTCACCTGTTACGGCAGCTTTTTCAGCAGCATACCGCACGCTGGCAGCATGAATTACCGGAGCTGACCAAACCTCAGTACGCCGTCATGCGCGCTATTGCCGAGCGCCCTGGCATTGAGCAGGTCGACCTCACCGAGGCTGCGGTAAGTACGAAAGCTACGCTGGCGGAGATGCTAAGCCGAATGGAAAAACGCGGGCTGGTGAGGCGAGAAAACGATCCGCTGGATAAACGTCGACGCTTTGTTTTTCTCACTGCGCAGGGCGAAGCGTTGCTGACAACGACGATGCCGCTGGGCAACCGCGTGGATGAGGAATTTCTGGGGCGGCTAAGCGAAGAAGAGCGCGAACAGTTCACGCGCCTGGTGCGTAAAATGATGGAATGATTTTCCTGGCGCGGCTCACGCCTTATCCGGCCTGAAGCCCGTTCCCCTGGACTTGCCGGACAATCCCCAAAAAAAAGACCAGCCTCACAGAGACTGGTCTTTCTTGATGGAACTTTGCTTACTCGCGGAACAGCGCTTCGATATTCAGTCCCTGAGTCTGCAAAATTTCCCGCAGACGACGCAGACCTTCAACCTGAATCTGACGAACACGTTCACGCGTGAGACCAATTTCGCGGCCCACATCTTCCAGTGTCGCAGCTTCATAACCCAGCAGACCGAAACGACGTGCCAGCACTTCACGCTGTTTGGCGTTCAGTTCGAACAGCCATTTGACGATACTCTGCTTCATATCGTCATCCTGCGTGGTGTCTTCCGGACCGTTGTCTTTTTCATCGGCCAGGATGTCCAGCAACGCTTTTTCGGAGTCGCCACCCAACGGGGTGTCCACCGAGGTAATGCGCTCGTTAAGACGAAGCATACGGCTAACGTCATCAACCGGTTTATCCAGTTGCTCTGCGATTTCTTCCGCGCTCGGTTCGTGGTCCAGCTTATGGGACAACTCACGGGCGGTACGCAGGTAAACGTTCAGCTCTTTTACAATGTGAATAGGCAGTCGAATGGTACGGGTTTGGTTCATAATCGCCCGTTCAATCGTCTGGCGAATCCACCAGGTTGCGTATGTTGAGAAGCGGAACCCGCGTTCCGGGTCAAACTTCTCGACGGCACGGATAAGCCCCAGATTGCCCTCTTCGATCAGGTCCAGCAACGCCAGACCACGATTGCCGTATCGGCGGGCAATTTTCACCACCAGACGCAGGTTGCTTTCAATCATCCGACGGCGTGAGGCAACATCTCCGCGCAGTGCGCGACGCGCGAAATACACTTCTTCTTCGGCTGTTAGCAGTGGCGAATATCCGATTTCACCAAGGTAAAGCTGAGTCGCGTCCAACACACGCTGTGTGGCCCCCTGCGATAACAGCTCCTCTTCAGCCAACTCGTTATCACTGGGTTCCTCTTCAACTAAGGCTTTTTCGTCAAAAACCTCAACTCCGTTCTCATCAAATTCCGCGTCTTCATTTAAATCATGAACTTTCAGCGTATTCTGACTCATAAGGTGGCTCCTACCCGTGATCCCTTGACGGAACTAGCAAGTGTCAGCCAGGTTCCGTCGATTTATCGCTGCGGTAAATAACGCAGCGGGTTTACGGATTTCCCCTTGTAACGAATTTCAAAATGCAAGCGTGTAGAACTGGTTCCGGTGCTACCCATGGTCGCTATTTTTTGCCCCGCCTTCACTTCCTGTTGTTCCCGGACCAGCATTGTATCGTTATGGGCGTAGGCACTCAGGTAATCATCGTTATGTTTGATGATAATAAGATTACCGTAACCGCGCAGCGCGTTACCGGCATACACGACGCGGCCATCTGCGGTCGCGACAATTGCCTGTCCTTTGCTGCCTGCAATGTCGATCCCTTTATTGCCCCCTTCGGTAGCGCCAAAGTTTTCGATCACTTTGCCTTCCGTCGGCCAGCGCCATGTTGAAATTGGCGAACTGGTAGACGTACTGCTTGCAGTCGATTCGGTTGTGCTAACCGCCGGAGCCGTTACAGGCGCTGTGACAACTGTCCCAGCAGGCTTGTTGTTAGGCAACATTTTGTTAGCACTTTGTTCACCTGAATTCTCAGAATACGTAATTGTCGGTTTCGACGCAACAGCGACGGCGGAATTTTGTGCAGGGTTGGTCACAACTCCTTGCGCGGCCGCATCGGCCTGGGTGATCGCATTTCCGCCCGTGATTGGCGCACCGGACGCGTTGCCGACCTGGAGGGTCTGCCCAACATTCAGGCCATACGGGGCCGGAATGTTATTCCGTTGCGCAAGATCGCGGAAGTCGTTGCCGGTGATCCACGCGATATAAAATAGCGTATCGCCCTTTTTAACGGTGTAGGTACTGCCGCCGGTATAGCTACCTTTCGGAATGTTCCCATACTGACGATTGTACACAATACGACCGTTTTCCATCTGAACGGGTTGCTCCGCAACGGGCTGGATTTGCGTCGGTTGACTCACCGGACGCTGGACCGGCTGAATTTGCGGCGTTTGCTGCTGTGCGGTATTCGCGCTCCCCATTGTCGGCGGGGGCGTAATCAGCATCCCAGAATTCGTGTTCGCAGGGGCGCTGCCATTAACGGAACTGACTGGCGCTGGCGGATTAGAGGAATTTGAACAGCCTGCCAGCCATAACGAAACCAGTGACAATGCCGCGATGCGGCTGACGGTGAATTTTGGGCTTCCCGCGCTCATTTATCCCCCAGGAAAAAATTGGTTAACAACTAGTGACATAATAACCATGAAAGCACTGGAAAACGTCTTCACAATACGCTGACCTGTTGCAAAATAACCAGGAAAACTCCAGGTATTCGGGCCGTTTTCTATGCCAGTTCGCCCTTGACCAGGGGAACAAAACGCACGGCTTCCACGGTGTCGATAATAAATTCGCCGCCCCGACGACGCACCCGTTTCAGAAACTGATGCTCATCGCCCACGGGCAAAACGAGAATGCCGCCCTCGTCCAGTTGCGTCATTAACGCAGTCGGGATCTCCGGCGGTGCTGCCGTCACAATGATAGCGTCAAACGGCGCACGTGCTTGCCAACCTTGCCATCCATCGCCGTGACGAGTTGAAACATTGTGTAAATCAAGCTGTTTCAGGCGACGGCGCGCCTGCCATTGCAGCCCTTTGATGCGTTCGACCGAGCAGACATGGTGCACCAGATGCGCCAGTATCGCCGTCTGATACCCGGAACCCGTGCCGATCTCCAGCACCCGCGACTGCGGCGTCAGTTCCAGCAATTCGGTCATACGCGCGACCATATAGGGCTGCGAGATCGTTTGCCCCTGTCCTATCGGTAGCGCGATGTTATCCCAGGCTTTATGTTCAAACGCTTCATCGATGAATTTTTCGCGCGGCACGGCGGCTAGCGCCTCAAGCACATGCTCATCGCGGATCCCCTGCCCGCGAAGTTGATCAAGAAGCGTCTGTACGCGTCTGCTTACCATTGCGTGTCAACTCCCACGCTGTCTAACCAGTCAGAAACCACATCATGCGCGCTGTGCGCGGTTAAATCCACATGCAGCGGCGTAATGGAGACATAACCGTCCTCCACCGCGGCAAAATCGGTGTCAGGCCCGGCGTCATGCTTGTCGCCCGGCGGGCCAATCCAGTACAGCGTATTGCCACGCGGATCTTCCTGCGGGATCACTTTATCCGCCGGATGGCGGCTGCCGCAGCGGGTTACGCGGATCCCTTTGATCTGATCCAACGGCAGGTCCGGGACGTTGATGTTCAGGATCCGTCCTGTACGCAGCGGCTCACGGCTTAACGCGCGCAGGATACGGCAGGTGATGGCGGCGGCGGTCTCGTAATGCTGATAGCCGTCCAGCGAAACGGCCAGCGCCGGAAAACCAAGATGCCGTCCTTCCATCGCCGCGGCGACGGTCCCCGAGTAAATCACATCATCGCCGAGATTCGGCCCGGCGTTAATCCCGGACACCACGATGTCCGGACGCGGACGCATCAGCGCATTTACGCCCAGATAAACGCAGTCAGTGGGCGTACCCATTTGGACCGCAATGTCGCCGTTATCAAAGGTGAAGGTGCGAAGCGAAGATTCCAGCGTTAATGAGTTCGACGCGCCGCTGCGGTTACGATCCGGGGCGACGACCTGTACGTCGGCAAACTCCCGCAGCGCTTTCGCCAGCGTTTGTATACCGGGTGCGTGGACCCCGTCATCGTTACTCAGCAATATGCGCATAATCACCCATTGTGTTAATCAGTTCCCTCACTACGCTGGTGGCGAAGCTCCCCGCAGGCAACCAGAAACGCAGTTCGACGGTGACGTCGTCCCACCAGTTCCAGCGCATCTGTTGCGGATAAAGCAGCATCGCCCGGCGCGCCGCATCTACTTTTTCACGCACCAGTAATGACTGTAACTGCGTTTCTTCCGCGATAGCGGCCTGTTCAAACGCCAGCGCATCACGCTGGGTTCCCCATTCACCGCGACCGGGAAGCGAAGCCGTAATCATCAGCGTTTTAGCGTCGACGCGAGCCTGTAATTCCGCCCGCTCTTCCAACGTCGCCACGAACCAGCTTCCGCGTCCCGCTAATTGTAGCGCATCGCCGTCAACAACTTGATTAAAGTCTGGTTTTTTCAAACGCTCGCTGACAATTTGATTAAACAACGCACTACGGGCCGCCGACAACCAAAAACTGCGTTTATTGCGATCGCGCACCGGCGCATCGCTTTGCGCCCAGCGCAGCGCGCCCTGTATGTTACTGCCGCCAATGCCGAAGCGCTGCGCGCCAAAATAGTTGGGCACCCCCGCCTCATTAATCGCCTTCAGACGGGATTCCACCTCATCACGCTGACTGATGTCGCGCAGCACCAGCGTAAACGCGTTACCCTTCAGGGCGCCTAAACGCAGCTTACGCTTGTGGCGCGCATACTCCAGCACCTTGCAACCTTCCAACTGGAAGGCGCTCAGGTCCGGCATCGCTTTGCCCGGCACACGCGCGCACAGCCACTGTTCGGTGACGGCATGCTTATCTTTTTGCCCGGCAAAGCTGACTTCCCGGGCGTGAATTTTCAGAAATTTCGCCAGCGCGTCCGCGACAAAACGGGTATTGCAGCCGTTTTTGAGGATCCGCACCAGGACATGCTCACCTTCACCGTCGGGCTCAAAACCTAAATCTTCCACAACCACAAAATCTTCCGGGTTGGCTTTCAGCAGCCCGGTGCTCTGCGGTTTGCCGTGGAGCCAGGTGAGATCGTCAAACGCTGTCATTTCACCGCCTTTATCAGTAACGCGACCGCCTCACAGGCGATCCCTTCCCCCCGTCCGGTAAAGCCGAGTTTTTCCGTGGTGGTGGCTTTCACGTTAACGTCATCCATGTGACAGCCGAGATCCTCCGCGATAAACACGCGCATCTGCGGAATGTGCGGCAGCATTTTTGGCGCCTGGGCAATAATCGTCACATCAACGTTTCCGAGGGTATAGCCTTTGGCCTGAATGCGACGCCAGGCTTCACGCAGCAATTCACGGCTGTCCGCGCCTTTAAATGCCGGATCGGTATCCGGAAACAGCTTGCCGATATCCCCCAGCGCGGCTGCGCCGAGCAGCGCATCGGTCAGCGCGTGGAGCGCGACGTCGCCGTCAGAATGCGCTAACAGGCCCTTCTCATACGGGATGCGCACGCCGCCAATGATAACCGGGCCTTCGCCGCCAAAGGCATGTACGTCGAAACCGTGTCCAATTCGCATTACGCTATCTCCTCATGGTTTTTTCGGGTCAGATAAAATTCAGCCAGCGCTAAATCTTCCGGACGCGTTACTTTGATATTATCAGCCCGCCCTTCAACAAGCTGTGGATGGAAGCCGCAGTACTCCAGCGCCGAGGCTTCGTCGGTAATGGTCGCGCCTTCGTTCAGCGCGCGGGTCAGACAGTCATGCAGCAGTTCACGCGGGAAAAATTGCGGCGTCAGCGCATGCCATAGATCGGTGCGTTCGACGGTATGGGCGATGGCCGCAACGCCCGGTTCGGCGCGCTTCATCGTGTCGCGCACCGGGGCGGCAAGGATCCCGCCGGTGCGGCTGGTTTCGCGGATCGCCAGCAGGCGGGCGAGATCATCCTGATGCAGACAGGGGCGCGCCGCATCGTGCACCAGCACCCATTCTGCGTCGCCTGCGGCGCGAAGCCCGGCCAGAACGGAATCGGCACGCTCATTGCCGCCGTCCACCACGGTGATGTGCGGATGTTGCGCCAGCGGAAGTTGTGCAAAGCGGCTGTCGCCTGGGCTGATGGCAATGATCACGCGAGTGACCTGGGGGTGCGCCAGCAGCGCATGGACCGAGTGTTCGAGAATGGTTTTATTGCCGATCGAGAGGTACTGCTTAGGACATTCAGTTTGCATACGGCGGCCAAAGCCGGCCGCCGGCACCACGGCGCAAACATCCAAATAAGTGGCTGCCATGTTAAATCCCTGGATGGTTTATCGAGTATTTTGCCCCGCAGTTTGCGCGCGTTTAGACGCGTCGGGCACCAGGCGATAAAACGTTTCGCCCGGTTTCGTCATGCTGAGTTCGTTGCGTGCGCGTTCTTCGATAGCTTCCTGACCGCCATTGAGATCGTCAATTTCGGCGAAAAGCTGATCGTTACGCGCTTTAAGTTTGGCGTTCGTCGCCTGCTGCGCCGCCACGTCATCGTTGACGCGACTGTAGTCATGTATACCGTTCTTACCGAACCACAGCGAATACTGCAGCCAGACCAGTAAAGCCAGCAACAGCAGCGTTAGTTTACCCATCCTGCCCCCTGAAAAACGGCACTATCATCCCATACTTCCACAAACGACTCTATGCTGTGGGCGGGAATGCCGCGACAACGCGGGCAAATGTACCACATTTGCCCTGCATAACGTATACCCGGCACCCCGGGAACATCATCTCATTGTTGGTTACGGTTTGAATTATGGACAGCGGTCGCGCTTTAGCCCAGCAGCCACAAAAACAGCGCGCCGAACATCGCGCACACCGTCAGCAGCGTGGCGACAATGCTGTAGCGCAATTTTCCGTTGAAGAGGGAATGTTGGGCGATGCCCACGACAACCGCGACGGGCATCAGGGCCAGAAAGAATGGCCAGGTATAGATGAAGAAAAACAAGGTGTTAGGGCCATACACCAAAAAAGGGATCCCCAGCGCCAGCAGCCATGACGCGAATCCCACCACGGCGCCGGGTAGCGACCAGGTGGTTTCGTCATCGGCAGAAAACGTTTCGGACGCCGGGAGGGTGATGTTCTGGCTATTACGCATATCGAATCCTGTAACCTTGACTGACCGGGCAAACAGGTCAGGTGTCTCAGGATCTGATAATATCGTCCTGTCTCAGCAGGTCTAACAATTGACTCACCAAATTTGTTACTAATTGTTCACCATTCAGATGAATCTCTGGCGATTCAGGGGCTTCGTAAACCGCATCAATACCGGTAAAGTTGCGCAACTCACCGGCGCGCGCCTTCTTATATAACCCCTTTGGATCGCGCGCTTCACAGGTTTCCAGCGGCGTATCGACAAACACCTCAATAAAACGCCCTTCGCCTACCCGCTCACGCACCATCCGCCGCTCCGCCCGGTGCGGCGAGATAAACGCTGTCAGCACCACCAGCCCGGCATCCACCATCAGATTCGCTACCTCGCCGACCCGACGAATGTTCTCTTTGCGGTCGGCATCGCTAAAGCCCAGGTCGCTGCACAGGCCGTGGCGCACGTTATCGCCATCAAGCAAATATGTGCTGACGCCGAGCGCGTGCAGCGCTTCTTCCAGCGCGCCGGCCACCGTCGATTTTCCCGACCCAGAAAGTCCGGTAAACCACAGTACAACCCCACGATGACCATGGCGTTGCTCACGCTGGTGCGGCGTAACGGAATGCGCATGCCAGACGACATTTTCGTCATGCTGCGCCATTATTTGCCCTCCAGCAGATCGCGCGCGCCCCAGTGGGGGAAGTGACGGCGCACCAGCGCATTCAGTTCCAGCTCAAAGTCGCTATACCCGGTTGAGGCTGTCGCTGCCTGCGCAATGGGCTCACGCACCATGCCCGCCCCGACGGTAACGTTGCTGAGACGGTCGATAAAGATCAGTCCGCCGGTCACCGGATTCTGCGAATAGGTGTCCAGCACCAGCGGTTCGTCAAAGGTCAGATTAACCAGGCCAATGCCGTTCAGCGGCAGGTTTTCCACCTCACGCTGGGTCAGGTTGTTGATATCTACCTGATACTGCACGCCGTCAATGCGCGCGCGAGTCTTTTTGCCGGCAATTTTGACTTCGTAGCTCTGACCCGGTGCCAACGGCTGTTCTGCCATCCACACCACATTTACAGCGGCGCGTTGTACGGCAGGTAACGTGTCGCCCGCATCCAGCAGCAAATCGCCGCGGCTAATATCGATTTCATCTTTTAAAACGAGGGTGATCGCCTCACCGGCAAACGCCTGCTCCAAATCGCCGTCAAAGGTGACGATGCGGGCCACACTGGACTCCACGCCGGACGGCAGCACCCGAACGCGTTGACCCACGTGGACGTTCCCGGAGGCCAGAGTGCCGGAGTAACCGCGAAAATCAAGGTTCGGACGGTTAACGTACTGCACCGGGAAGCGCATTGGCTGGTTGTCCACCACCCGCTGGATCTCAACGGTTTCCAGCACTTTCAGCAGTGTCGGGCCGCTGTACCACGGCATGCTCTCGCTTCGGGAAGCCACGTTGTCGCCTTCCAGCGCAGACAGCGGCACAAAGCGGATATCCAGATCCCCCGGCAACTGCCCGGCAAAGTTCAGGTAATCTTCCCGAATGCGCGCAAAAGTCTCTTCGCTGAAACCGACCAGATCCATTTTGTTGATCGCCACGACCAGGTGCTTGATCCCCAGCAGCGTGGAAATAAAGCTATGGCGTCGGGTTTGATCCAGCACGCCTTTTCGCGCATCGATCAGCAGGATCGCCAGATCGCAGGTGGACGCGCCGGTCGCCATGTTACGGGTATATTGCTCGTGCCCAGGCGTATCGGCGATGATAAATTTGCGCTTCTCGGTGGAGAAATAACGGTACGCGACGTCAATGGTGATCCCCTGCTCGCGTTCAGCCTGTAGGCCATCCACCAACAGCGCCAGATCCAGTTTCTCGCCCTGCGTCCCGTGACGTTTGCTGTCATTATGCAGCGATGAGAGCTGGTCTTCGTAAATCTGGCGCGTGTCATGCAGCAGACGACCAATCAGGGTACTTTTGCCATCATCCACGCTGCCGCAGGTTAAGAAACGCAGCAGGCTTTTATGCTGATGGGCGACCATCCAGGCTTCGACGCCGCCTTCATTGGCGATTTGTTGTGCAAGTGTGGTGTTCATGGCGGTTCCTTAGAAATACCCCTGACGTTTCTTCAGCTCCATAGAGCCTGCCTGGTCGCGGTCGATGACCCGCCCCTGACGTTCGCTGGTGGTCGAAACCAGCATCTCTTCAATAATTTCCGGTAATGTCCGGGCATTCGATTCAACCGCGCCGGTCAGCGGCCAGCAGCCGAGGGTGCGGAAGCGCACCATCCGTTTTTTGATCATTTCCCCCGGTTGCAGGTCAATGCGATCGTCGTCGATCATCATCAACATGCCGTCGCGCTCCAGCACCGGACGCTCAGCCGCCAGATACAGCGGGACAATCTCGATGTTTTCCAGCCAGATGTACTGCCAGATATCCTGTTCCGTCCAGTTAGAAAGCGGGAAGACGCGGATGCTCTCGCCTTTGTTAATCTGTCCGTTATAGTTGTGCCACAGTTCCGGGCGTTGGTTTTTGGGATCCCAGCGATGAAAACGGTCGCGGAAAGAGTAAATGCGCTCTTTAGCGCGAGACTTTTCTTCGTCACGACGCGCGCCGCCGAACGCAGCGTCAAACCCGTACTTGTTCAATGCCTGCTTCAAGCCTTCGGTTTTCATGATGTCGGTATGTTTGGCGCTGCCGTGGACAAACGGGTTAATGCCCATCGCTACCCCTTCCGGGTTTTTATGCACCAGCAACTCGCAACCGTAAGCTTTCGCGGTACGGTCGCGGAATTCGTACATTTCGCGGAACTTCCAACCGGTGTCGACGTGCAGCAGCGGAAACGGCAGCGTTCCCGGGTAAAACGCCTTACGCGCCAAATGCAGCATGACGCTGGAGTCTTTACCGATAGAATAGAGCATTACCGGGTTGGAGAATTCTGCCGCCACCTCGCGAATAATATGGATGCTTTCCGCTTCCAGCTGTCGCAGGTGGGTGAGTCGTTTTTGGTCCATAGCCGTTCCTTTACAATACCGCTACTGTCGAGCGCGTCAGATAACCCGACTATAGGGAGCGCAGCAGAACGAATGAAATTACGAATTGGAATGAGTAGTTCCTCAAAGGAATAACGATCTGGGAAAGCAAATATCAAAAAGTGCTTAAGCCAGCGGTTTTTCGGGCATTTCAGAGCAAATGAAATTGTGTTAGTCGGGCCGCGGTTTCATACTAGGCGGGTTAAAATTTTTGCTTTGTATTCAGGGCGTCTCCCTGGCAGGCTATTTAAGGACTCACTATGTTTTCCGCAACGCGCCGTTTTGTCGCCATTCTGGCCCTCGGCGTCTGCTTTATGGCTCCCGCACAGGTGTCAGCATCGTCACCTGGCGATTTTGCGACATTACAAACCCGGCATATTGCGACCGTCTTTCCCGGTCGAATGACGGGTTCCCCGGCTGAAATGCTTTCCGCTGACTATTTACGTCAGCAGTTTGCGCAAATGGGGTATCGCAGCGATATTCGTACCTTTAACAGCCGTTATATTTATACCGCGAAAGATAACCGCAAGAACTGGCATAACTTGACCGGTAGCACCGTGATTGCCGCCCATGAAGGCAAAGCGCCGCAGCAAATTATTATCATGGCGCACCTGGATACCTACGCCCCGCAAAGCGACGCCGACATCGACGCGAATCTGGGCGGGTTGACCCTACAGGGCGTGGACGATAACGCCGCGGGTCTGGGCGTGATGCTCGAGCTGGCCGAACGTCTGAAAGATGTCCCCACCGAATACGGCATTCGTTTTATCGCCACCAGCGGCGAGGAAGAAGGCAAACTCGGCGCGGAAAATCTCCTTAAGCGTATGAGCGCAGCGGAGAAGAAAAACACCCTGCTGGTGATTAATCTCGATAACCTGATTACTGGCGATAAGCTGTACTTTAATAGCGGACAGCGCACTCCGGAAGCCGTGCGCAAATTAACCCGCGACCGGGCGCTCGCCATTGCCCGCAGTCACGGCATTGCCGCGACCACCAATCCGGGGATGAATAAGGATTACCCGAAAGGCACCGGCTGTTGTAACGATGCGGAAGTGTTCGACAGAGCCGGAATTGCGGTGCTTTCCGTTGAGGCCACGAACTGGAACCTCGGTAAAAAAGACGGGTATCAGCAGCGCGCGAAAACGGCGTCCTTCCCGGCAGGCAACAGCTGGCACGACGTTCGCCTGGATAACCAGCAGCATATCGATAAAGCGCTTCCCGGGCGCATTGAGCGCCGCAACCGGGACGTGATGCGTATCATGCTGCCGCTGGTGAAAGAGCTGGCGAAAGCGTCTTAAGTTTCCCATATCGCCTGGCCCTGACGCACGCAGGGCCAGTTGCCAGTCTACATGACCACAGATCGCCTTCACGCAATTCTCTGGCGCCACACTATTTTTTCATGAAATAAAACTGTTATTAAGTAGCAGGAATACGGAATTATTATTTGAAAATTTCTACCGAAATAGTCAGCACTGTAAAATGAGAGAAGAGAAAATCCAATAATCACCTTGAAGAATCGTTATAAAACAAGCAATTTAACGCAAAGTAAATCGATGACGAGTAATGTGATGTGAAGGGTGCATTTTGCCTACGGGAATAGCAAACCGCAAAAAGCCGGATAACGTCAACGATTTATCCGGCCCGGAAGTAATTGCGGTACGCGGTATAACCAGGGCGTTATTTGAGACCCATGGACTGTTTCATTTGAACCAGCGCCGCCGCACCTTGCTTACAGCCAGCATCCTGGTTTTCCGCCGGTAATTCCGCAAGTTGTTTTTTAGCCTGTTCCAACTGCGGTTTCATGGCCTCCATTTGTTGTTTAGCTTGTTCGCTGGATTTTGACGCTTCAACAATTAATGTATCAACATCGTCAAAATATTGCTGACAGGTTTCGGTGATTGCTGCAAAAGAAGTGCCGGACACCAGCGTCAGTGCCGTAGCAAAAATGATTTTTTTCATCTGTTTTTCCCTCAGTGTTAAAATGACGTTACTGCCTCCGGCAATAACGTCATCAAGAGTAATGCAAACGAGAGGGTAAAACAGCTTCAGACATTATTTTCAGATTATTCATTTTAGTTTTCGACAAACAGATCACAGTTCGACGCCTGACGACATTTTTAACCCTGCCCCTCAGATGAGAAGAGGCTGATAAGAAAGACTGGCATTTATAAAATAATCAATTCTTTCAACTTTTTACCCATCTTCCGCTCTAAGGAGTACTTTAGGTTAAAAACACTTTTGTTGCTTATTCTGACTATTTCCGCCACTTCCTGGGTGCTGTAACCGGAAAGGAGTAAATGCAGGATCTTTACTTCAAGACCCGTCGCCCTCGTTATCTTTTGGCTCTGGTTCATTGAAACCATACGTCCGGACTTGCGCAATGCTAACGGCTTGTAGGTTCGTACAGTCAATACATCAACGATACACGTTTCCTTATGTTTCCAGTAACCGGCAAGAGGCTCCATCGTTTGATCGCTAAGCAAAACTATCTTCATCGGCACTTTTTTCAAATGATTCAGCCATGCATCGTCAGAAAATAGAGAAAGATAATAATGGGAAAAATCAACAAAAATCATCCCACCCGAATGAATATTGTAATAATTATCCTTCAGCAAGAGAGTTATTCCTTTTTCCAGTAGGAAATTCCCTATAGGCCAGATAATATATTGACTCTCCATGCAATTGAGCATGCGCACGTTAAAAGTATCGGTCATATTACATTGCCAGGCACAGCTTTGGCATTTAATGGGGTAATCTTTATGGTAGTTCACAATGCGTCCATTATGGAGAAATAACATTCCTTATCTAAATATTATTGTTTTATTTGTTGCTATTCTAGATATATTTCACTTCTCTATTATTATGGAAAAGATGGATTATTCTGATGCTTCGCAGAAAAGTATCTCAAGGTTATGCGATACTGATATTGCTTTTTATCCTGTTTACCAGGATTCTTTCCAGACAATTTTAGGATTATTGCTGGCGATGGCGCGGGTTTATGTAAAGGTAAATAGCACAAAATGTTAAATGTATTTCACAAAATGCTTCGAAAATGAAAGCAGCTCTCGCTCTGTGTGGGAAAAACACCTGGCATCACAAAGTATCATTGCTTTTTCTTTTCTACTTTTTTAACTTTTAGGCGATCGGGTGCTTAACGGGAAAAGGGCTTTTCTTAAATTTCCGCTATTTTCTGTATGTCAACGTAAATATATTTCGATAAAGAAACATGTTTACTGTTTGTTCATACTCGCTTCATTATGGTTCTCTTCGAAAATAAATTAATAGTGAAGGTACATTTTGAAAATAAAAGAAATACCCGATATCACTCACTGTGTAGGTTGTGGGTTACATTGTCCAACCAGCGATCAAAAAACCATTTGGGCTGTACTTTGTGAAAATAAAAAAATAATCATATGGCCTGAGGACAACTATTTTTTCTCGGCATCACTGCATCATTTAGTCTTCAGAAAATACGCGTGCAAATTACCAAGGGGCGTTATCTTTGTTGATTTTTGCATTGAGAATCTGCCATTGTTCATCGACATTGCCTGGCTGGAAAAACTTAAAAATTTTGAGATGAGCATTGTACTGGTCACCGACCGGTCAATGAAGTCAATGGCCAGGTACTGGTTCAACAGAAGAAAAGAGATTATTGCTATACTGGTGGCAGGCAACGAACGCGCCTCCTTTATGAAGGACGCAGAAGATATCTTACGCGGAAAAAAGGTCAAACCTAAAGGTATTGTTGAAATAACAGAAAATGAAATGCAAGTTTTAAGGATGTTTGGAAGTGGGCACTCAACGTCTTTCATCGCACAAAAACTCAACTGTTCTGTTAAGAGTGTTTATAATTACCAATACTCGCTGTGTAAGAAACTGGGTAATTTAAAACGCTTAGAGCAGTTACGTCTGAAACATCGGGTCAGCTGGTAAACAAACCGGCACAACGTACCGGTTTGTTGTTCAGAAGAGAGAACATGGATGATTAGAAGCTGTAACGGAATCCAAGATTCGCCTGAACAGGGTCTTCTTGCTTATTCCCTTTTGCATAATCAAGTTCGGCAAACAGTGAAAGCTCCTTGTTGAAGGACGCACTTACCCCGATACCCGCTTTTCCCAGGTCACCGGAAAGATTGGTGGTAAACGTATTGCGCTGGTTAATTGTCGTACTGTTGTTGTCGACATATTCATGCACCCACGCCGCTTTGAAATACGGCGTAATAGATGTCCCTTTGTTTAGCAGGAAAGTGCGTCCAAGATTAAAACCAGCTTCTGTGGTCAGCGAATCCTGATCGTCAATGCTGCCTTTCATGCCATTATTCAGTTTGATATCCTGACCTTTAACCTGAATTGCGGCAACCTTTGCATACGGCTCAAACCAAAAATGGTTCTGGAAATGGATGCTCTTACCCACTTCGATCGCTGCGCCCAGAGCATGTTGACTGTAATCGGCCGAAATACCGCTTCCATTTGTCGATACTGCATTTAAAGCGTTATCAAAATGGTTGTACTTCAGTATGCCATCAACATACCATCCCTCGTTGTGAAACCAGGTGGCCTGTGCGCCAATGCTAAGGCTATCAATACGGCTTACGCCCCCTCGCGCATGCTTCACCTTACCGCTGTTATAGCTTGTAAACAGACCAACACGTGTTTTGGCGCCTTCGGTTGCCATTATTTGGTCAACGCCTAACTCTATTCCTGATTGTTCAAGTTTAAAGTCAGTATGCCCGCTGTCGATATTTGAGTTTCCACCCGTGAAACGCACCCATGCGCCATTGTCACCTTCCGTTTTCTCCGCCAGGCCTTGCCGGAAGCGTAAATTCTGCATCTCGTTTTTAAACATGATAACGGGCGCCGCTGACATAGAAAGCACAGCATCCGTCGCGGGCGTGGTTTTCGGCTTGTCCGTGATGGACGGAATTTCCTGACCCGGATCAGGTGTAGGTTCGACAGGTGTCGGGGTTTCTTCGCCCGGTTCAGGAGTCGGAGTTTCTTCTCCCGGTTCTGGCTCCGGAATTTCGACTACAGGCTCTTTTTCTGCTGCCAGATACCAAATTTTACCGGTGTCTTCATCTCTTTCATAAAGCGAATACATGTAAGTACCGCCGTCAATGGCATTAATATTGGTACCGGCGAGCGTGGCAAGGCTAAAACTCGCTCCACCGCTTGCATCGGAAATAATATCAAGGCTGCGTCTATCCGGCTCTGTGATCTCCGCACCTGAATCGGCTACGGTAACGTTATGGTTGCCGGTACCCGTGGTGATGTTCAGGTAGTCCCCTTTGCCGCCTTCTAAAGAGGTATTGAAGTAAAAATGTAAATTGCCAGACAGTGAGTCAACATTCAGTCTGGAGTAAATAGCCGCACCGCTGGTGGCATAGCTGCCAGTGTAATACCTGACATTACCTTGTCCAGACAAGGCCCCTACGGTTGCCGCGTCACTGTCACTGCTGTTGGCGATAATCAACAATGTTGAATCGCTGCCATTCAGCGCTACGTTATCTGCCCTCGCCCCGCCATCAGCGGATGTAGAAAGCTGCAATTGCCCCCGGTCATTAACCTGCGTTGCTCCTGTCATTGTTGCGCTATTCGCCAACCAGGATTTCGCGCTGCCGTTAATGGTGGCATTTTCCGTGGTCGCATTACCATACACCGTCTGTATCGCCGCATCGTTCAGCGTCACATTATTCGCCGCAGAGCCAGCGTAAATCGTCTGTACGGCATTATCGTTCAGGGTGACGATGTTAGCCGTACCGCCCTGTTGTAATACCTGCGCCCCGGTACCAAACAACGTCGTATTATTGGCGACGCCGGCAATGGCTGATGTATCCGAACCGTTGATAAACAAGTACTGAATGCCACCGCTTTTGATGGTTGTATCATTCACTACGCCGCTGTTATAGACATATTGACGTCCATCTTCATTGATGGTCGCGCTATTTGCGATACCCGATAAGGTCACATACTGGATGCCGCCGTTAATCTGCGCATTACTGGAGACTCCAGACTGCTGAGCATATTCGTAGCCGCCTTGATCAATAACGGTACCGCTGCTGCTGCCACCTTCGTAGACAAATAATTTCCCGCCATCACTGACGTTATTATCTATGGCTTTACCAGTACTCCCGGTGTTCCCACTGTTAGAAACATAAGCGGTCCCCCCTTCCAGATGAGAATTTTGCAGCGTGCCACCATCATATACGCGTACTAAGCCGCCACTTTTAATTTTTATATTGGATGCGGTAGCGGGTACTGTACTATCAAAACCACCATTCGCTATTTTTGAGACCTGCGTGATGTAAACTTCGGCGCCCGAGTTGACGATAGAATCTTCCATAAAACCGAGCACACTCATCAGGCTACCGCTCAACATATTGACGTTCATTGCCGTGCCAGCGTAGCCATTAACCCCACCATAGTTATATGCGCCAATTTCGATGCAGCGATTTGCGTCAAGATCGCCAGTCACCGTTGCAGAGCCGCCATACGATACGCTGGTGCGGCTACCGCAAAATGTCGCGGCAAAGGAAGATTGCGATAATGATATCGCCGTCAGAAATGCAAGTGTCGTCAGTTGTGTTTTAAGCTTCATCATTTAATACCATGCGTGTGATACAGATAAAAATAAAAAAAACGCCCCTCTTGCGTAAAATACTTGGGGATTTTTAGCGGGTGATAGCGGGAGGGAAATAAAATGATGCGACTGATACATTAAAAAAATCAGCAGGTTGGATTTCCTTCCTATATATACCGTCCCTTAATTGCTATGGTATGGAAAAGAATAAAACTAAGCAAGATGGTGATATAATTACGAAACGTGATTTTTAATGGAAAAATCCTAACCAAAATGAGTTATCGCCAATAAATATAAATTTTACATATTGCAAAAACAGTTAGATAAAATTGCCGATGCTTTTTTTGGCTGATTTTTCTTAACCACTCCAGGAATATTGCTCTCTTTTTATGAGATAACGAAATTTCACTTTCAGCACTTTTTGCTAAAGTATCATGACAGGCTGGATGAGGTCAGACATTTTCGGGAAAATAAGCGCGCGCATGATGGCGGGATACCGTGACGGAAGTCTCAGAATTTTAGCCCTATAACAACATGGTTATCGTCATTAAATCCCCGCTTTCGCAGGGATCTGTCAACACATAACTCACTGGAGTATCAAGAGTTTTTCATTGAATGCTTTACTGATTATTCCATAACATCAAAACGCAGTGGTTGAGTGGTATTAGAATATGGAATAAAAGAGCCTGTAGGCTTTCTTATGTTTCACCAGGGCAAGTATTATGGTGATTCAACCTTCCTGAAGAAATTACCCCTCGTGCAAACCGCATTCGCGTTTCAGGCCAAAGAAGCGGGTTTCTTCTTCTGCCATCCCCGGCTCCCACTTGCGGGTAGTGTGCGTGTCGCCCACCGAGAGATAGCCTTCATCCCACAGCGGGTGGTATTTCAGGCCGTGTTTTTGCAGGTACTGGTACACCGTGCGGTTGTCCCAGTCGATGATGGGCAACACCTTAAACACCCCACGCTGAATGGCCAGCACCGGCAGATGGGCCCGACTCCCGGACTGCTCGCGACGCAAACCAGCAAACCACGTTTGCGCGTTCAGCTCTTTCAGCGCACGGTTCATCGGCTCGACTTTGTTGATCTCATTGTATTTCTCAATGCCCTCAACGCCCTGTTCCCAGAGTTTGCCGTAGCGCGCTTCTTGCCAGGCGGCGCTTTCAGTCGCGCGGTACACCTTCAGGTTCAGCTTGAGCTTGTCCGTTAACTCATCAATAAAGCGGTAGGTTTCCGGAAACAAATAACCGGTATCAGTGAGGATCACCGGAATGTCCGGGCGGATCTGATTGACCAGATGCAAACTGACCGCCGCCTGAATGCCAAAGCTGGACGACAGCACGTATTCACCGGGCAGATTTTCCAGCGCCCAGACCACGCGGCCTTCTGCATCCCGTTTTTCCAGCTGGCTGTTGATTTCTGCCAACGCCATAACACGTTCAACTTTTGGCAGATCGTTCAGGGCGTTTAGATCGAGTATGGACATAAGAACCTCGTTTGCCTGCATTGCCGGGCGGCAATGACGTTTGCCCGGCCTGAAAACCTAAAGGCCCGGTAAGCGAAGCGCCTCCGGGCAAAGGCGTGGTTATTCCCAAAAATCCCGCGCAGGATCGCGCACCGGGCGAATAATGCCCGCACGCACCGTAAAGTCGCCGAAGCCTTCACCCGCTTCGCGCTCTTTCACCCAGCGCCCGATCAGTTCATCCAGCGAGGCCAGAATCTCCGGCTCGGTGATATTCTCTTTAAACATGCGGGGAATACGCGTTCCGATGCGGTTGCCGCCCAGATGCAGGTTGTAACGCCCCGGCGCTTTCCCGACCAGCCCCACTTCCGCCAGCATGGCGCGGCCACAGCCGTTCGGGCAACCGGTCACGCGCATAACAATATGCTCATCGCTCACCCCATGCTTCGCCATCAGCGTATCGACCTTATCAATAAAGGTCGGCAGGAAGCGTTCAGCCTCTGCCATTGCCAGCGGACAGGTCGGGAACGAGACGCAAGCCATTGAGTTTTCCCGCTGCGGCGTTACGGCATTCATTAAGCCGCTCTCCTGCGCGATCTTCTCTATTTTCGCTTTTTCGCTCTCCGGCACGCCGGCAATAATCAGGTTCTGGTTAGCGGTAATGCGGAATTCACCTTTATGGATCTTCGAAATCTCAAGCAGACCCGTTTTCAGCGGACGGCCCGGATAATCCAGAATACGGCCATTTTCAATAAACAACGTCAGGTGCCAGTTATTGTCGATGCCTTTTACCCAGCCGATACGATCGCCGCGACCGGTGAATTCATACGGGCGAATCGGCGCAAATGTGATCCCCGCGCGACGTTCAACCTCCGCTTTAAATGTCTCAACGCCCACGCGCTCCAGGGTGTATTTGGTTTTCGCGTTTTTACGGTCGGTGCGGTTACCCCAGTCGCGCTGGGTGGTGACCACCGCTTCCGCCACCGCCAGCGTGTGCTCCAGCGGCAGGAAGCCGAACTCGCTCGCGGTGCGGGCATAGGTTTTCTTGTTACCGTGTTCGATGGACAATCCGCCGCCCACCAGCAGGTTAAAGCCCACCAGCTTGCCGTTTTCCGCCACGGCGACAAAGTTCATGTCGTTGGCATGCAGATCGATATCATTCTGCGGCGGGATCACCACCGTGGTTTTGAACTTACGCGGCAGATAGGTCTGACCGAGAATCGGTTCTTCATCGGTGGTCGCGACCTTTTCCTGATCCAGCCAGATCTCCGCATAAGCGCGGGTGCGCGGCAGCAGATGCTCAGAGATTTTCTTCGCCCACGCGTAGGCTTCGGCATGCAGCTCAGACTCATAAGGGTTCGAGGTGCAGAGCACGTTGCGGTTCATGTCGTTGGCGGTCGCCAGCGCATCCAGTCCAACGGAGTGCAGCATCTGGTGCACCGGCTTCACGTTTTTCTTCAGAATGCCGTGGAACTGGAAGGTCTGACGGTTGGTCAGACGGATGCTGCCGTAAATCGTGTTTTCAGCCGCGAACTTGTCGATCGCCTGCCACTGTTTCGTGGTGATGACGCCGCCCGGCAAACGGCAGCGCAGTAGCATCGCGTGACGCGGCTCCAGCTTCTGCTCGGCGCGCTCGGCGCGGATATCGCGATCGTCCTGCTGATACATACCGTGAAAGCGGATCAGCAGGAAGTTGTCGCCTTTAAACCCGCCGGTGAGACCGTCATTCAGATCTTCAGCAATGGTGCCGCGCAGGTAGTTGCTTTCCAGCTTCATGCGCTCGGCGTCTGACAGTTTACCTTCGACCACCAGTGGTCCTGGATGTTTTTCGCTCATTAGTAGACATCTCGCTGATAACGGCGCTCTACGCGCAGCTCACTTAAAAATTCATCCGCTGCTTCGGCGTCCATCCCGCCGAATTCAGCAATCACGTCCAGCAGTGCCTGCTCAACGTCCTTCGCCATGCGATTGGCGTCGCCGCAGACATAAATGTGCGCGCCGTCGTTAATCCAGCGCCACAGTTCTGCGCCCTGTTCGCGCAGTTTGTCTTGTACGTAGACTTTTTCTTTTTGATCGCGTGACCAGGCCAGATCGATGCGCGTGAGCACGCCCTCTTTAACGTAGCGCTGCCATTCCACCTGGTAGAGGAAATCTTCGGTAAAGTGCGGATTGCCAAAAAACAGCCAGTTTTTCCCCGGCGCTTCATCCGCCGCGCGCTGCTGCATAAAGGCGCGGAAGGGGGCGATGCCGGTACCAGGACCGATCATAATGACTGGCGTTTGTGGGTTTTCCGGCAGACGGAAATTATCATTGTGTTCGATGAACACGCGCACTTCGCCTTCTTCTTCGACACGATCGGCGAGGAAACTGGACGCACCACCGGCACGGGCACGGCCTTCCACCTCATAACGTACCGCGCCGACGGTAATATGCACTTCGCTTTCCACTTCCGCCTGCGATGAGGCAATGGAATACAGGCGCGGCGTAAGCGGACGCAGCAGGCCGATCAGCGCGTCTGCGTCCAGTTGTGCCGGTGAGAAGCGCAGCATGTCGACAATCGGCGTCGTCGCCGCATAGTGCTGCAACTGCGCTTTATCGCCCACCAGCGGCAACAGGGATTCACTGCGCGTTAGCGTGGCGTAGTTTTCAACGATATTGGCGGTGTTGACCGTTAACTCAAAATGCCACTGCAACGCCTCCGACAGCGGGAGGTTTTTCCCGTCAACCGTTACGGGTTCATCGCCTTTCAGCCATACCAGCTCGACAATCTCTTTAACCAGCGCCGGATCGTTCTGATACCAGACGCCCAGCGCATCGCCGGGCTGGTAACGCAGGCCGGAATCGCCAAGATCGATCTCGATATGGCGCACGTCTTTTTCTGAATTACGCCCGGTAATCTTTTGATTGACCGAAAGCGATGCGCTGAGCGGCGCTTCTTTAGTGTAGGGGCTGGAGTGAATTTCGTTAACCGCACCACTGGCAATGACCTGCGAAGGGGCAGCGACCGGCGCACGGGATTTCAACACGTCAACCACGCGCGCACGCCATTCTGCGGCGGCGGGCTGGTATTCGACGTCGGCATCCACGCGATCCAGTAAACGCTCACCGCCCAGTTCCGCCAGCCTGCTGTCGAAATCTTTCCCGGCCTGGCAGAAGAATTCATACGACGTATCGCCAAGACCGAACACGGCAAAGGCGGTATTTTCCAGCTTCGGCGCTTTTTTCGAAAACAGGAACTTGTGCAGCGCGACGGCTTCTTCCGGCGGTTCCCCTTCTCCCTGCGTGGAAGCCACAACAACCAGCAGCTTTTCATTGCCGATCTGTTTGAATTTGTAGTCGCCTGCGTTGACCAGCGTGACGCTGAGTTTAGCCGCCAGCAAATCATCACGCAGCGCTTCCGCGACACGGCGCGCGTTGCCGGTCTGGGAAGCGGAAATCAGCGTGATGCCCGGCATTTCAGCGACCGGCGCAGGCGGTGACACGGCTGCGCCCGGCTGCTGATTCAGCATGCCCCAGAAATAGCCAGAGACCCAGGCAAGCTGCGTGGGCGAGAGATCGGTTGTGGCCGCCTGAAGGCGCGCCAACTGCTCCGGGTTCAGCGGAAGCAAAGCGGAAGGTGGGGCCTGTGTCGTCATGCGTCGTTATGTTCCAGTAAGCAAAGCGGATTTAAGCGATAAAACCCAAACTGAGGGTAAGGTTAACGGCGGGGATAATAACAATTAAAGAAGGGTTGGAAATATCAAATAACCAAATGGACTAACCTGTTTTAGTTATCGTTATTAACAATAAAAGCGATTAAATAACCCACTGAAATATATAGAGATACACATTATTCATCGCGTCAATTCCGTAATCAACGCGTCATGGCCGCTTTAGTTAATGCGAAAAAATGTACTTTGCTGTACCCTACGGCGGTTTTTGCCTGACTGAGAATTTAAGATGACCACCACCCTGTTTAAAGATTTCACCTTCGAAGCCGCTCACCGTTTGCCGCACGTCCCGGAAGGACATAAATGTGGTCGTCTGCACGGGCACTCTTTTATGGTGCGCCTGGAGGTTACCGGCGAAGTTGATCCGCACACGGGTTGGATTATTGATTTTGCAGAACTGAAGGCGGCGTTTAAGCCGACCTATGACCGTCTGGATCACTACTACCTGAATGATATTCCGGGTTTGTCGAATCCCACCAGCGAAGTGCTGGCGAAGTGGATTTGGGAACAGGTAAAACCCGCAGTACCGTTACTGAGCGCGGTGATGGTAAAAGAAACGTGTACGGCAGGCTGCGTCTATCGCGGCGAATGATCCGCATTTTTCCCCAACTGCCTGGCGTATAACCGGGATGTGCCGGGAGTCAACATTCCTTTACCGTCAATCTGATAGGGTTATGTGCTCTGGATAAAGGAGCACAGCATGGTTGACGATTTCGATATTATTTTTGTCGGGGCAGGGATAGCGGGAACCGCTTGTGCTTTACGTTGCGCCCGCGCCGGACTGTCGGTGCTGTTGCTTGAGCGTGGAGAACGCCCCGGCAGTAAAAACCTTTCCGGCGGACGACTCTACGCGCATGCGCTCGCCGAACTTCTCCCCCACTTCCAACGCACCGCCCCGCTGGAACGACGAATTACCCAGGAAAACCTCACGTTACTCACGCATGACGGCGCGACAACCTACTCCAGCCTGCGTTCGGACGGGGAGTCATGGAGCCTGTTGCGCGCCCGCTTCGATCCCTGGTTTGTCGCCCAGGCGGAAGCCGAAGGTGTTCAGTTTATCAGCGGCGTGACGGTTGAAGCGCTGCATTGTGAAAAGGGCAGGGTTTGCGGCGTGATTGCTGACAACGAGACGCTGCGCGCCCGCTATGTTGTCCTGGCGGAAGGCGCAAACAGCCTTCTGGCGGAACGTTATGGTTTTTTGCCGCCGCCATCGCGAAGCAGTATGGCGCTGGGGATAAAAGAAACGCTGGCGCTGGACAAACAATTGCTTGAGGAGCGTTTTCGCTTATCTTCTGAAGAAGGCGCAGCGATATTGTTCAGTGGTGAAATTTGTGCCGATCGGCCCGGCGGAGCGTTCCTGTATACCAATCAGGACACGCTCTCTTTTGGCGTCGTCTGTCCCCTCTCCTCGCTGGCGCAGGGTGATATTCCGGCAGGCAGACTGCTGGAGCGGCTGAAAACGCATCCGGCGCTTCGCCCTTTACTCAAAGGCAGCGAAACACTGGAGTACGGCGCCCATCTGGTGCCGGAAGGCGGCCTGCATAGTCTGCCCGTGCAATATGCAGGGGAAGGCTGGCTGCTGGTCGGAGATGCGCTACGTAGCTGCGTCAATACCGGCTTCACAATCAGAGGAATGGACATGGCGCTTCTCGGCGCGCAGGCCGCGGCGCAAACGCTAATTCACGCCTGCCAGAAACGCGATCCGCAAAATCTTTTTCCGGCCTACCATCAGGATATTCAGCACAGTCTGCTGTGGGACGTTCTGCAACGCTACCGTCATCTTCCGGACCTGTTACAGCGCCCGGGATGGTATCGTCAATGGCCCGCGCTGATGGATGATGTTTCCCGCGAAATCTGGCGTCAGGGAGAGGGACCGGTGGCCCCGCTGCGCCAGGTTGTCTGGCGTCATCTCCGTCGTCACGGCCTGCGTCATTTAGCAGGCGATATTATCAGGAGCATACGATGTCTGTAGCCCGCAACGTCTGGCGTCCCGCCAGTTTTTCCCATATCGTTCCCGCCAGGCAGATCGACCACGAAACGGCCGCGCGGTTGATCGCCGCCTGCCCTGCCGGGCTGTATTCCCTGTCACCGGAAGGCGAATTGCTCATCGACTTTCGCGGCTGTCTGGAGTGCGGCGCCTGTCGCCTGTTGTGCGACGATGAAATGTTGCTACAGTGGCGCTATCCCGCGTCCGGTGCTGGCATCGCTTACCGCTTCGGCTAATATTTATAAGGATAATCTATGCCCCTGTTACACCTGCTCCGCCAGAATCCCGTCATTGCCGCCGTAAAAGATAATGCCAGCCTGCAGTTAGCGATTGACTCCGAATGTCTGTTCATCTCCGTGCTGTATGGCAATATCTGCACCATCAGCAACATCGTGAAGAAGATCAAGAATGCCGGAAAATATGCGTTTATCCACGTTGATCTGCTGGAGGGAGCATCGAATAAAGAGGTGGTCATTCAGTTTCTGAAGCTGGTCACCGAGGCAGATGGCATCATCAGCACCAAAGCCCCGATGCTTAAAGCCGCACGGGCGGAGGGCTTTTTCTGCATCCATCGCCTGTTTATCGTCGACTCCATCTCTTTTCACAATATTGATAAGCAAGTCGCGCAGTCAAATCCGGACTGTATTGAGATTTTGCCCGGCTGCATGCCAAAAGTGCTGGGTTGGGTCACGGAAAAAATACGCCAGCCGCTGATTGCCGGCGGGCTGGTCTGCGATGAGGAAGACGCGCGCAATGCTATAAAAGCCGGCGTGGCGGCGCTTTCCACCACCAATACCGACGTCTGGACGCTGGCTAAAAAGCTGAATTAGCCTCAGCGGCCGGAGGGCAAACACCCTGAGGCTACGTTTTCGTACACGCCACGAGTTCCTCCAGCACCTCTGGCCAGTCATCGACGATACCGACATCCGCCTGGGAAAAAACAGGCGCGTCGGGATCGCAATTTATCGCCACGACAAACTGACTCTGGCGAATCCCGGCCATCAACGCCGCCGCGCCGGAAGCTCCCGC
Source organism: Citrobacter sp. 50677481 (assembly GCF_001463265.1). Classification (NCBI taxonomy): domain Bacteria; kingdom Pseudomonadati; phylum Pseudomonadota; class Gammaproteobacteria; order Enterobacterales; family Enterobacteriaceae; genus Citrobacter; species Citrobacter sp. 50677481. Next base: position 52,259 of record NZ_LNHZ01000015.1, on the reverse strand, counting down.
CACAATACAGACATCCGGCGAAAGCAGATGGCCGGTGATGCCAACCATCCGTTCCACATCCACTCCGCCGTTCATCACCCGCGCCCGGCTGTATCCCGCCTCGGCGCGTAGCGCCTGGGCCAGAGCGGTGATTTTATCCTCTTCAACCTCGCGGCCTCCCTGCCCAACCACCAGAACATGGCTGGCCTGTAACAGAGGGTGCCTGTTTTCGCTTTTCACGCTTTCAAGGTGTTCGAGCCAGTCAGGTGGTTCCGCCGGGACGATACGTCGTTCCGTCATAACTGGCAAAACCGACGCTGACGCGCCCGCATCAGGCTGGCGCGCCAGTGAGAGGCACACAGGACAACCGGAGACAGGCAGGGACGCTAAGAGCGCGCCCCCCCAATGTGATTTACTCACCCGCCCTTGTTGCAGGTCTGCGGTAACCACCTGACATACGCTATCACCCCGTAGCCGCCAGGCCAGACGTGTTGCAAGCTCATCGCCGAACGAACCAGAGGGAAAGATCAGCACCCCGGCAGGCGTTATCGCCCATTGGGCGGCCAGCGCGTCGAGCACCTGTTCCGCAACCGCCGGTACGGAATCGATTACCCAGCGCTCCACTTCCGCCGCACCGGGGGCATTTGCCGCGATCCATCCCACCATTGCCGCACATTCTCCGGGCGTGGTAATCATTGCTATTTTCATGGCGCGCACCTCTGACGCAAATAGTCCCGCCATAAAATCCGGGCCTTTTCTTGCGCCGTCGCGCCGTCGATAATTTTCGCGCGCCGTCGCTGTTCCGGTCGCGTCAGCGCCAGACAATTGCGCCCCTGAGGCACCACAATGTCGACGGGCTGGCGGATAATCTCCGCTTTGGCCGCCGCCAGGCGCTGGCGCATGCCGGGCACAGGGAGCGCCACTTCGCCACACTGTCTGACGGCGATGACCGCCGGAAGACGTACCCGGCAACGACGAAGCCCGGACTCCATTCGCTGATCAACGCTGATGAAGGGCGCCTCAAGCGCAAAACGCGTCACCTGGCTAAAGCATGGCCACCCCAGCATTTCCGCCAGCAGAAACGGCGTTTGCCCGTTCTGCCCTTCGCTACTCTGGCATCCGGTGATAATCAGGTCGGCCCCGTGACGGTAATGCCAGTCGGCGATCTGCCCGGCGATGAATGCTGGCGCAAATCGCAGATCCGCCCCGTTCTCCAGCAGTACCGTCTTATCAAAACCCAGCGCGGAAAAATAGCGTAACCAGTGCAGCGACCGTTCATCGCCGATGTTCAGCGCCGTCAGGACCATCTCACAACCTGCCCGGCGCTCAGCCAACAGCAATGCGGCGGCGGCCTGCTCGTCGGTGCCAGGCGAGCTGCGCAGCAAAGCGGTGTCGGGGCCGCAGGTATCCTGTGTCGCAGCCAGCCAGTCCTTTTCCGCCAGCATGCCGGAGTCCGGCTCTGCTTTAAACGCTAACAGAATGTTCATTTACCCCTCCCTGTCTTTTCTCCACCCTCCCGGCCACCGCCAGCGGCAATGCCTTCGTTTCCGGCGCCCATAGCCAGCTCACGATAAATCCAATCAGTAACACGCCCGCCAATAGCAACAACGTGACCTGCATTCCCCATTGCGCCAGCATCAAAGGTAACAGACCGGTGCTTATCGCAGCGCCAAGCCGACTCATCGCCGTCGCAAATCCAACGCCCAGCGAACGAATATCAGTCGGGAAGCTTTCCGCAGGCAGGATCCCCACCAGGTTGCTGACAGCAGAAATCGTGGTGCTGAACAGAACAAACAGCAGCAATGTGAAAGCGCTGCCTGGCGGCAAGAAAGCCATCACGAACAGCGTTGCCGCAAGCAGAAGGAAACTGCCGAGCAGGAACCGACGATGCGTCAACAGATGCGTTAATAGTAGCCCCAGCAGTGCGCCGACAATTAATAGCGCATTCAGCAGCAGGCTGGCGGTAAGCGCATCCTCCAGACCAACAGTCCGGGCAATCGTCGGCAGCCAGGTATAGATAACAAACCACGGGATCACCAGGCAGACAAAGAAAACGCTGTTAAAAACTGTTCGCCGCCAGTAGCGAGCGGAAAAGAGCGTTTTAATATGTTTAGTGGACGCGGCGGCAATTTCATCGCCGGGCAGGACGTGCGGGCCAAAATAGCGATGAACCACCGCATGAGCTTCCGCAAAGCGTCCCTGGCGTATCAGCCAGCGAGGTGATTCCGGCGTTCCCCAACGAAGCAAAGTAATCAACAGTGCGGGCAACGCCGCCGAGGCAAGCAGCCAGCGCCAGGCATCCGGGCTTGCGGAAATGAAATGATGTCCAACCAGACTCGCCAGTACGTAGCCGATAGTCCATACCACGCTGAATGCTCCGAGCAGAACTCCCCGATGACGTCGCGGCGCAAATTCAGCCAACAGCGTATGGCCGACGGAATAATCGCCGCCAAGCCCAATCCCGATGAGGATCCGTAACGCGATCAGCTGTTCCGGCGTTGAGACGAAAAACTGCAAAAATGAAGCGATAGTGATCAGCATAAAGCTGAAGGTAAAAATCTTCTGTCGGCCGATATGATCGGACACCCAGCCCAGTATAAGGCTACCGAGAAAAAGCCCGAGCAACGCGGCTCCGCCAATCATCCCGGCCATAAAAGGCGTCAGTTGCATTGCTGACATCAATGGGATAATGGCGTAACCCACCCCACCAAGAACATATCCGTCAGTAAGATGCGCGCCAAAGGTTAACGCCGCAATACGGCAGTGAAAAGCATTTAACGGTAAGTCATCCATGCGCACCGGTGAAGTGTTCATTTCTACCCCTTCATTGTCCGGTAAAAAAAGTGGCTTCCCGAGCGGGAAGCCACCTGTTACGTTATTTCTCGATGGGATAAATCGTCCCCGTATTCATTATGCCGTTCGGATCAAACTGGCGTTTGAGACCTTCCAGAAGCGGCCATGCGCTGCCATGCTCCAGCTTGCTCCAGTGAACGCGATGCTTACCAATGCCGTGGTGATGCACCATTGAGCCGCCCAGTCTGATAGTCTCTTCGCAGATGATCTTATTCAGTGGATTATGGTATTTATCGATCTCTTCTTCCGGCTTACAGTCCACTACGTTGTAGTCATAGACAAAATACATATTGGTGCCGTTGATATAACTGTGAGAAGAGTGACCGCCGAGCATGGTGATATCATCCGCGTGGGGAAACTCATTACGGATACGCCTGATCACATTTTCGTAGATCTGGTGAATACATCCCCAACCGCCCGACACTTCTGTCGTGAATCCCATATTGCCGGTTTTCAGGATCTGCACCCGCTCAGCCGCCACTTTCTCCGGCCCCCAGTTCAGTTGATTGAACCAGTTCTCAATAAGCCTGCTGTCCACACGCTGGCACTCCGGATAGCGCGCCACGATCTCAGCAATCCCTTCACCGGTCGCTTTCGCTATCCGCGCGTTTCCCTCGGCCATAAAGATGAGTACGCATTTGCCATCGGCAAAATGGGTGAAGTGCTGGGTGCCGTCCTCGGCGTCATACAGGCGCGCAATGGAGGGCCGATATCCCTCTACCATCACCTCGCGGAGGATATCGAAACCAACCTTCATGTCATCAAGGATATAGCCGTAAAAGAGATTGTTTTCCGGCGTAAATTTAAAAATTTTCACTGTGACTTCAGTGATATAGCACAGCGCGCCTTCATTACCGATAATAATATGGCGAATATCCGGCCCGGCAGCGCGGCGCGGGACGTTCTTAATTCGGGTGACAGTTCCATCCGCCAGCACCGCTTCCAGCCCGACGACCATATCTTCAATCGCGCCGTACAGGGTGGAAAACTGCCCAATACTGCGGGTCGCTACCAGCCCACCCATCTGCGCCAGGGGTTTAGATTGCGGCGAATGGCCGGTGGTATAACCTTTCTCACGTAGCGCGTTCTCCAGAATCTCAAGCGGAACGCCGCACTGCGCCGTCGCTTGCATATTTTCAACGTCAATGCTCAGGATCTGATTCATCCCTGCGCCATCAAGGACAACGGAATTTTTGACTACGGTTTCCAGCCCGCCTTCGGTTGCGGATGCGCCGGTACGCGGTACGCCATTGATTTTATGCTGGTTCATAAACGCCAGTACGCGGGACACCTGTTCTGTCGATCCCAGCTTCACGACAGCCGCGGGCAGTGGCAGCGTATAAACGCCGTGAATATCCGCATATTTGCGAAAGCGATCAATACTGTTTTTCTTTAACACCGTTTCATCGGTAATGACACGTTCTGAACCGACAATTTCTTTTAACTGGTCAACAATCGCTTCTCGAGATAAAGTCATAGCCCTTCCTTCCTGATAAGTCATTCGGAATAATGAATAAAAACAGAAACCACCGCCATAAATTAGCGGACCAGATAACCACCATCGACGACCAGTAAATGACCGTTAACATAATCAGAAGCCTGACTGGCAAGGAATATCGCCGCGCCCATTAAATCCTGAGTATCTCCCCAACGATTTGCCGGGATATGATCCAACACCCGTTGATTTGTTTCCGGATTACTGCGCGTCGCTAATGTAATATCTGTTGCATAATAGCCAGGGGCAATGCCATTAACCTGGATATTGTATTGCCCCAGTTCATCACAATATGCTTTCGTCAACCCGGCAAGCGCATGTTTAGTTGCGGAATAAGCTGGCGACCATTGCCCGCCAAGATAAGAGAACAAAGAACAGATATTAATAATTTTACCGCTATGTTGCGGGATCATTATTTTGGCGGCCTCATGGCTTAACTCAAATGCCGCGGTCAGGTTAACGTCAATCATCGGATCCCAGTCCGCGCGGCCAAAGTCCAGTACTTTGTTCAGCTTACAAATCCCGGCGTTATTCACCAGAATATCCACTGTGCCGAAACGTTCGCAGCAGGCGGCGATAATCTTCTGCGGCGCCCCTTTTTCCGTGATATCCACATGCATAAACTCAACTTCAACACCCTGTTTTTCAATAAGTTCCCTGCTTTCCTCATGGTCTTTTATAAAGCTCGGGATAAACAGATTCGCCCCAGCCTTCGCCAACGCCGTTGCGAAAGCGAGGCCCAGGCCGCTGTTGCCGCCCGTTACGATCGCGGTTTTTCCTTGCAACGAGAAAAAATTCATTGAGAACGCATTGAGAGATTCGATCGACATAGTAAGCTCCACATTCCTTAAGGCAAAAAAAAAGAAAGGTAACTTCCCCGGCGACAGGGAAGTTACCTTTCTCATTATCTCTGGTAACTGTGATATGTTTTAACACAGCGTTAATCTATCTTACGTGATCGAAATCACAGTTGCCCGTTTCATTTTATAAATAAGCCAAACATCCAGAAGCGTGATTATTCTCACACACTTATTAGCCCTTCCATGCTATTTCTGAATGCAATTACTAGAGACCTGAGAAAAGTAATCCACCTGAAAAGGCGGTTTACTTTTCTCTTTTTTTTGTCTGTCAAAAATGGGAATTCGATATGCACCAGAACTCATATCGTCGTTGGATAACCCTCGCTATTATAAGCTTTAGCGGAGGCGTCAGTTTCGATCTGGCTTATTTACGCTATATATATCAGATTCCCATGGCAAAATTTATGGGGTTTAGCAATACCGAAATCGGGCTAATAATGAGTACGTTCGGCGTTGCCGCTATTATTCTTTATGCTCCCAGCGGGGTTATTGCCGATAAATTTTCGCATCGCAAAATGATTACCTCAGCAATGATATTAACCGGCATGCTCGGTCTGCTGATGATGACTTACCCACCGTTGTGGGTCATGCTCTGTATCCAGGTCGCTTTTGCAGTCACCACGATCCTGATGCTGTGGTCAGTCTCAATCAAAGCCGCGTCACTGCTGGGAGACCACAGCGAGCAGGGCAAAATAATGGGCTGGATGGAAGGGCTTCGCGGCGTGGGCGTTATGTCACTGGCGGTATTCACTATGTGGGTCTTTTCCCGCTTCGCGCCGGATGACAGCAACAGCCTGAAGGCCGTGATTCTGATTTACAGCGTTGTGTACATCCTGCTGGGCATTTTATGCTGGTTCTTCGTTAGCGACAGCCACGCCCGTCGCGACAGTGTGGCGGTCGAAAAACAGACGTTTCAGCTACGCGATATTCTGGCGGTATTGCGTATCAGCACGACATGGTACTGCAGTATGGTCATTTTCGGCGTCTTTACCATCTATGCCATTCTCAGCTACTCCACCAATTATCTGACCGAAATGTACGGCATGTCGCTGGTGGCGGCAAGCTACATGGGGATCGTCATCAATAAAATCTTCCGTGCGATCTGCGGACCGTTGGGCGGGATCATTACCACTTACAGCAAAATCAAATCCCCTACGCGGGTGATCCAGTTGCTCTCCTGTGTCGGCGCGCTCACGCTCATCGCACTGCTGGCGACCAATACCAACCCGCAGTCTGTGGTGATGGGGATCGGGTTGATTCTGCTCCTCGGTTTCACCTGCTACGCCTCCCGTGGACTGTACTGGGCCTGTCCCGGCGAAGCCAGAACGCCGTCTTACATTATGGGAACCACCGTAGGGATCTGTTCAGTGATCGGTTTCCTGCCCGACGTCTTTGTCTATCCGATCGTCGGGTACTGGCAGGACACCCTGCCAGCTGCCGAAGCTTACCGCAACATGTGGCTGATGGGGCTGGCGGCGCTGTGCATGGTGATCTTTTTTACCTTCTTACTGTTTCGCAAAATTCGTACCGCCAACGCCGTACCGGAAAAGTTAACCTCACTGGCTGCTGATACCACCGGAGAGTGAAGAGAGAAAATTAAAGGAGAATGGCAATGTCGAAGAAATACATCATTGGAATTGATGGTGGAAGTCAGAGTACCAAAGTTGTGATGTACGATCTGAATGGCAATATTGTTTGTGAAGGTAAAGGGCAACTGCAACCTATGCACACGCCGGATGCTGATACCGCGGAACATCCTGACGACGATTTATGGACCTCTTTATGCTTTGCCGGCAGAGAATTAATGAGCCAATTCGCGGGAGATAAAAAGGACATTGTCGGCATTGGGCTTGGCTCCATTCGCTGCTGTCGCGCTTTGCTTAAAGCCGACGGCACCCCGGCCGCTCCGCTGATAAGCTGGCAGGATACGCGCGTTACGCGTCCCTATGAGCACAACAACCCCGATGTGGCCTACGTTACGTCATTTTCAGGTTATCTGTCTCATCGCTTAACCGGCGAGTTTAAAGACAACATCGCCAATTATTTTGGCCAGTGGCCGGTGGATTATAAGACCTGGACATGGAGTGACGATGAAGAGGTTATCAGGAAATTCAATATTCCACGCAATATGCTGTTTGATGTTCAGATGCCCGGCACCGTGCTCGGTCATCTGACCCGCGAGGCTGCACTGGCTACCCATTTCCCAGTTGGATTACCCGTCGTCTGCACCACCAGCGATAAACCGGTAGAGGCGCTGGGCGCGGGATTACTGGACGACGAAACCGCAGTGATTTCTCTGGGCACTTATATCGCCCTGATGATGAACGGTAAAACGCTGCCTGTAGAACCGCGCGCTTACTGGCCGATTATGTCTTCTGTTCCTGAAACCTTACTGTATGAAGGCTATGGTATCCGTAAAGGCATGTGGACGGTCAGTTGGTTGCGCGATATGTTGGGTGAATCGTTGTTTGCGGAGGCAAAAGCGCAGGATCTTTCACCGGAGGATTTGTTAAATAAAAAAGCCGCCTGCGTTCCACCTGGCTGCAACGGCCTGATGACCGTTCTGGACTGGCTCACCAATCCCTGGGAACCCTTCAAGCGCGGCATAATGATTGGTTTTGATTCCAGTATGGACTACGCCTGGATCTATCGCTCCATTCTGGAGAGCGTTGCCCTGACCCTGAAAAATAACTACGACGAGATGTGTAATGAAATGGGCCGCTTTGCCAGACATCTCATCATTACGGGGGGCGGTTCAAACAGCGATCTGTTTATGCAAATCTTTGCCGATGTGTTCAACCTGCCAACGAGGCGGAATGTGATAAACGGTTGCGCCAGTCTTGGGGCCGCTATCAATACAGCGGTAGGGCTTGGATTATATCCGGACTATGAGACGGCGACAGAAAAAATGGTGCGGGTAAAAGATGTCTTCATGCCGACAGAGAGCCACGCCAGGCGCTATGATGCATTGAATAAAGGGATCTTCCGCGATTTAACCAGCCATACCGATGTGATTCTGAAAAAATCGTATGAAGTGCTGCATGGCAGTCTGGATAACGTCGACTCGATTCAAAGCTGGTCTAACGCATAACGTACCCGCTACACCGTCAGATCCGGCATGGCGGCCCCGCCCTGTGCCGGATAGCGGCGCGAAGCGCCTTATCCGGCCTGCACTGTGACGTCTGACGCGGTTGTCAGGCAATGTTCAAATATTTATGCGTTTGCATCGACAACCGCCAGTTGCGGGCGATACAGGTTTCAATGCACAGACGGGTCGCATCGTCTTTCTGGCTGATGGGTTGGAGTGCGATAACGCGCTGCTTTTCGTCCGTCAGCGTCGCCAACAGTTCGTCCAGCGCTTCAATGTCACGCACACGTCCCACAGGATGTTTGATTTCATCAGCACGCTCAAGCGCTTGCGACAGCACGTCGTAACCGCCACGCATATTCACTTTTGGTGAGACGGTGACCCAGGTTGAGTGAGAACAGCGCACTTCATGAGTGCCGCTGGTTTCTATCTGGCAACTAAAGCCATTCTTTTCGAGCAGTTCGGTTAGCGGCATCAGATCGTGAATGCAGGGTTCCCCTCCTGTGATCACCACATGGCGAGCCGTCCAGCCCTGTCGACCAATGATGGCAAGCAGATCTTCTGCACTGCCTGCCCCCCATTTGTCGCTCTCTTTAGTTTTCGCCAGAATGCTGAACAGCGACACTTCCCGATCCGCGAGCTTATCCCATGTATGTTTGGTATCACACCAGGCGCAGCCAACCGGGCATCCCTGTAAGCGAATAAAAATAGCGGGAACGCCGGTAAAATAACCCTCGCCTTGCAGGGTCTGGAACATCTCGTTAATCGGGTACTGCATAGTCATCTCTGTAAGGGGAATAAACGTTAAGTATCGCAGATGTTGCCCTTAAGGTCATGTGCGAGAGCTGCTTTACCGCAGGCATAAAAAAACCCGCCGAAGCGGGTTTTTTAGAAGAACGAAAGTTCAGGATTACGCCTGGCCTTTGATCTCTTTACGACCGTTGTACGGTGCTTTTTCGCCCAGCGCTTCTTCGATACGGATCAGCTGGTTGTATTTAGCAACGCGGTCAGAACGGCTCATGGAACCGGTTTTGATCTGGCCAGCAGCGGTACCTACAGCCAGGTCAGCGATGGTCGCATCTTCAGTTTCGCCAGAACGGTGAGAGATAACGGCAGTGTAGCCCGCGTCTTTCGCCATCTTGATTGCAGCCAGGGTTTCGGTCAGAGAACCGATCTGGTTGAATTTGATCAGGATGGAGTTAGCGATGCCTTTCTCGATACCTTCTTTCAGGATCTTGGTGTTAGTCACGAACAGGTCGTCGCCCACCAGCTGAATTTTGTCGCCCAGCACTTTAGTCTGGTATGCGAAACCGTCCCAGTCAGACTCGTCCAGACCGTCTTCGATAGAGACGATCGGGTACTGCTTGGTCAGTTCTTCCAGGAAGTGAGTGAATTCTTCAGAGGTGAACGCTTTGTTGCCTTCGCCAGCCAGAACGTATTTACCGTCTTTGTAGAATTCAGACGCTGCGCAGTCCATCGCCAGAGTGATGTCTTTGCCCAGCTCGTAGCCAGCAGCTTTTACCGCTTCAGCGATAACAGCCAGTGCTTCGGCGTTAGAACCCAGGTTCGGCGCATAACCCCCTTCGTCACCCACCGCAGTGTTCATGCCTTTGCCTTTCAGCACTTTTGCCAGGTGATGGAAAACTTCAGAACCCATGCGGATGGCTTCTTTAACGGTTTTCGCGCCAACCGGCTGAATCATGAATTCCTGGATGTCGACGTTGTTGTCAGCGTGCTCGCCACCGTTGATGATGTTCATCATCGGAACCGGCATGGAATATTTGCCCGGAGTACCGTTCAGTTCAGCGATGTGCTCGTACAGCGGCATGCCTTTAGAGGCAGCAGCGGCTTTGGCGTTAGCCAGAGATACCGCCAGGATTGCGTTCGCACCGAAGTTGGATTTGTTTTCAGTACCGTCCAGATCGATCATGATCTTGTCGATACCAGCCTGATCTTTGGCGTCTTTGCCAAGGATAGCCTGAGCGATCGGACCGTTAACCGCGCCAACTGCTTTGGTTACGCCTTTACCCAGGAAACGGGATTTGTCGCCATCGCGCAGTTCCAGCGCTTCGCGGGAACCCGTAGAGGCACCTGACGGGGCAGCAGCCATACCGACGAAACCACCTTCCAGGTGTACTTCGGCTTCAACAGTCGGGTTACCACGGGAGTCGATGATTTCACGACCGATGACTTTAACGATTTTGGACATTAGGTTTTCCTCGAGTCACTAGTTAACTAAAACTCCAGACAAACAACGCGTACCTTTGGTACGCGTTGCCGTTCTAACTTTTTTACTTCTTACTTCGCCTGACGCTTCTGATACTCGCTGGCGGCCTTCACGAAGCCTGCAAACAGCGGATGCCCGTCACGCGGCGTTGAAGTAAATTCCGGGTGGAACTGGCAGGCAACGAACCATGGATGGTTAGGCACCTCGATGATCTCGACTAACTGATCGTCCCCGGAGCGGCCCGCAACGCGCAGACCCGCAGCTTCAATTTGTTTCAACAACATGTTGTTGACTTCATAGCGGTGACGATGGCGCTCGGTGATGACTGGCTGGCCGTACAGCTGGCGAACCATGCTATCGTCGGACAACTGGCAAGCCTGTGCGCCAAGACGCATAGTACCACCCAGATCGCTTTTCTCGGTACGGACCTCGACGTTACCGTCTTCGTCGCGCCATTCCGTAATCAGCGCCACGACAGGGTACTTACAGTCTGGCACAAATTCCGTAGAGTTCGCGTTTTCCATTCCCGCTACGTTGCGCGCAAATTCGATCAGCGCAACCTGCATACCCAGGCAAATGCCGAGGTAAGGAATATTGTTCTCACGCGCATAGCGTGCAGTGGCGATCTTGCCTTCAACACCACGGTAGCCGAAGCCGCCAGGGATGAGAATAGCGTCCAGATCTTTCAGAATTTCGACGCCGCGCGTTTCAACATCCTGCGAATCAATCAGCTTGATGTTGACGGAGACGCGATTCTTCAGACCACCGTGTTTCAGCGCTTCGATAACCGACTTATAGGCGTCCGGCAGTTCAATGTATTTGCCGACCATACCGATAGTCACTTCGCCGCCCGGATTGGCTTCTTCATAAATTACCTGTTCCCATTCAGACAGGTTAGCTTCCGGACAGTTCAAGCTGAATCGTTTACAAATATAATCGTCCAGACCCTGAGATTTCAACAGGCCCGGAATTTTATAAATGGAATCGACATCTTTCATTGAAATAACGGCTTTTTCAGGCACGTTACAGAACAATGCAATTTTCGCACGTTCGTTTGCCGGAATCGCGCGATCGGAACGGCAAACCAGGATGTCTGGCTGAATACCAATGGAAAGCAGCTCTTTAACGGAGTGCTGTGTCGGTTTGGTTTTTACTTCACCAGCCGCCGCCATGTAAGGCACCAGCGTCAGGTGCATGAACAGCGCATGTTCACGACCAATATCGACCGCCAGCTGACGAATCGCTTCGAGGAAAGGCAGGGATTCGATATCCCCTACGGTACCGCCGATTTCAACCAGCACAACGTCATGCCCTTCGCCACCGGCAAGGACGCGTTCTTTAATGGCGTTGGTGATGTGTGGGATAACCTGCACGGTTGCGCCCAGATAGTCACCACGGCGCTCTTTACGCAGAACATCAGAGTAGATACGACCAGTCGTAAAGTTGTTACGACGGGTCATTTTGGTACGGATGAAACGCTCGTAGTGGCCAAGATCCAGATCGGTTTCAGCGCCGTCTTCAGTAACGAACACTTCCCCGTGTTGGGTTGGGCTCATGGTGCCAGGATCGACGTTGATGTACGGATCCAGTTTCATCATGGTCACATTGAGGCCACGGGCTTCAAGAATGGCTGCGAGGGAGGCTGCGGCAATGCCTTTACCCAGAGAGGATACGACCCCGCCGGTCACAAAAATATAGTTCGTTGTCATGCTGAACCTGAGAAGTTAGGGTGAAACGATGGAATAACCAGGACGGGAAAGTAGTATACCCGAACACAGCGAGCGCCACAAACTTTCATTCTCCGTCTCCTTCCCAGGCCAGGACTATCATAAGGAGTGAGAAAATAGCCCCTTTTGGGTAAATGTTTTTGACGCAAATCAAGCGCTTGTCATTTAAAAAACCGCACAAATAGCGCTTGTTCGCAAAATTCCGTTAGAGATCAGTTTCCTGGCGTTTTACTTCCTGCCACACGTCTTCCATGGTTTCCAGATCGACTCCTGTCATTTCCAGGCCGCGCGCCGCAACAATCCGTTCGACTTCGCGAAAGCGACGCTCAAATTTTTCGTTGGCTTTTTGCAGGGCAATCTCGGCTTTGGTCCCCAAATGACGCGCCATATTGACGGTGGCAAACAGCAGATCCCCCATTTCTTCCTCGAGTTTAGCCTGGTCAACCACCGCCTGTCGGGCTTCATACATCACCTCGTCGATTTCTTCATACACTTTATCGACGACCGGCCCGAGCGTGGTCCAGTCAAACCCGACGTTTGAGCAACGCTTCTGGATTTTCTGCGCCCGCATCAGCGCGGGTAAGCTGCGCGGGATATCATCCAGCGCGGAATGCTGCGCTTTTTGCGCCCGTTCTTCGGTTTTGATCTGCTCCCAGCGAGTCAGGACTTCCGTACTGTTGCTGGCGGAAACGTCCGCAAAAACGTGCGGGTGACGGCGTTCGAGTTTGTCGCTGATGGCAGCGCAAATATCATTGAAATCAAAGCGCCCTTCTTCCTGCGCCATTTGCGCGTAAAACACCACCTGAAACAGCAAATCGCCCAATTCGCCGCGCAGATCGTCAAAGTCTTCGCGCGCAATCGCGTCAAGGACTTCATAGGTTTCTTCCAGCGTATAGGGCGCAATGGTGGCAAAAGTCTGTTCTTTGTCCCACGGGCAGCCGTTTTCCGGGTCGCGCAGGCGCTGCATGATGTTAAGCAGGCGATCAATTTGTGTCATGGGTATGTCCTGAACCTCCAGGCCCGTCAAGCCAAACGCTGTCGGGCAAAAAAAAGCCGGATGGCGGCGTACCGCGCGATCCGGCCTGTATTATCGTTAGTTGCCGTGCAGACGACGCGCGTCAATCACATCCGGCACCTGGTTGAGCTTGCTGAGAACGCGCCCCAGCACCTGCAGGTTGTAGATTTCGATGGTCATATCGATGGTCGCCAGTTGCTGCTTCGTGTCGCTGCGGCTGGCAACACCCAGCACGTTGACCTTTTCGTTCGCCAGAATGGTGGTGATATCACGCAGTAACCCGCTGCGGTCGTTAGCCTGAACGCGCACCACCAGCGAGTAACCCGCCGAATAGCTTTCGCCCCACACCGCATCCACAATCCGCTCCGGCGCATGCGCGCGCAGTTCCACCAGTTGTTCGCAGTCGGCGCGGTGAACGGAAATCCCGCGCCCCTGAGTGATGAATCCGACGATCTCATCGCCCGGAATCGGCTGGCAGCAACGCGCGATGTGGTGCATCAGGTTGCCAACCCCTTCCACCACAACCCGACCGTCGTCTTTCCGGCGATTCTGCGGCGCGTAAGTTTTCTGCTGAAGCTGTTTCAGCGCGGCGGCATCTTCTTCAGCCGCGCTCGGTTTGTTGAACTGCGACTGCAGGAAGTTGACCATCTGGTTAAGGCGGATATCGCCGCCGCCGATCGCCGCCAGCAGTTCCTCCAGCTCGTTAAAGTTGTAGCGCGGCAGCAGCAGTTTTTCCGCCTCTTTCAGGCTGATCCCCAGATGCGACAGCTCATCGTCAAGGATCTGGCGACCGGCAAGGATATTCTTGTCGCGATCCTGCTTGCGGAACCAGGCGTGGATTTTTGAGCGTCCGCGGCTGGTGGTGACATAGCCCAGGTTCGGGTTAAGCCAGTCGCGGCTGGGGTTCGGCTGCTTCTGGGTGATGATTTCGATCTGATCGCCCATCTGCAACTGATAGGTAAACGGCACGATACGCCCGCCAATTTTCGCCCCGATGCAACGATGCCCCACGTCACTGTGAATGTGATAGGCGAAGTCAAGCGGCGTGGAGCCCGCAGGTAAGTCGACCACATCGCCTTTTGGCGTAAACACATACACCCGGTCGTCAAAAACCTGGCTGCGCACTTCATCGAGCATTTCGCCCGAATCCGCCATCTCTTCCTGCCAGGCGATCAGCTTACGCAGCCAGGCGATGCGATCCTCATGACCCGAACGCGCGCCGCCTGCCGCCGCCCCTTCTTTATACTTCCAGTGCGCGGCGACACCCAGCTCGGCATCTTCGTGCATCTGTTTGGTGCGGATTTGAATCTCAACGGTTTTACCGCCCGGCCCCAGCACCACGGTATGAATAGACTGATAACCGTTTGGTTTTGGGTTAGCGACGTAGTCGTCAAACTCATCCGGCAAATGACGATAGTGGGTGTGTACAATGCCCAGCGCGGCGTAGCAGTCCTGCAAACGCTCGGCGACGATACGCACGGCGCGTACGTCAAACAGCTCGTCAAAGGCCAGATCTTTTTTCTGCATCTTGCGCCAGATGCTATAGATATGTTTCGGACGTCCGTAAACTTCCGCCTTCACGCCTTCGGTTTTCATTTCGGCGCGCAGATGGCCAACGAACTCTTCAATATAGTGTTCGCGATCGATACGACGCTCATGCAGCAGTTTGGCGATACGCTTGTATTCCGCCGGATGCAGATAGCGGAAGCAGTAATCTTCCAGCTCCCATTTCAACTGACCAATACCCAGACGGTTGGCCAGCGGAGCGTAAATGTTCGTGCACTCTTTCGCCGCCAGCACGCGCTCATCTTCCGGCGCGTCTTTCACCTCACGCAGATGGGCAATACGTTCGGCAAGCTTAATGACCACACAGCGGAAATCGTCCACCATCGCCAGTAGCATACGGCGAACATTATCGACCTGCTCGGACGAAACGGAGTCGGTGTGCGTGGCTTTAAGCTGGCGAATCGCCGCCATGTCGCGCACGCCATGGATCAGGTTGACGATCGATTTGCCCACACTTTCGCGCAGAACGTCTTCGCTGACCACGTTGGCGTCGGCTAACGGGAACAGCAGCGCCGCCCGCAGCGTGTCGATATCCATACTCAGCGTCGAAAGGATTTCCACCATCTCGACGCCGCGCCACAGCAGCAGTTCCGCGTCCGGATGCCCCTGTGTCTGTTGCAGGCAATACGCCCAGGTTTCGGCTAAGCGTTCACACGACTGCTGGCTGGCGATCCCAAGACTTTCGATCCATTTTTTCGGATCAAATTCCCCAGCTTTATTTAGATGTGCACTTCTTACCGCAACCATTGTCCTCTCCTTAAGGGACCGGGCCTGCCGAATTCAGCAAGCCGGAAGTTATTACTTGCGCTCAAACAGAACCATTGATTCCAGGTGCCCAGTGTGCGGGAACATGTCGAGCATTGCCAGCCGCTGAATTTGGTATCCCGCACGTAATAATTCGTCACTGTCCCGCGCCAGCGTGGCAGGGTTACAGGATACATAAACAATGCGGTCAGTCTGTAATTTTACAAGATGCTGCATCACGCCCGCCGCCCCGGCGCGCGCAGGGTCCAGCAGGACCTTGTCGAAGCCGTTTTTCGCCCACGGCTGTTGGGTTACATCCTCTTCCAGATTGGCATGAAAGAATGTCACATTCTGTAATGCATTTTGCCGCGCGTTTTCACGCCCTTTCTCAACCAGCGCGGGTACGCCTTCGACGCCCACTACGCTCGCCGCCAGCGTCGCGAGCGGCAACGTGAAGTTGCCCATGCCGCAAAAAAGGTCAAGCACGCGATCGTCCGGCTGTACGTCAAGCCACGCCAGCGCCCGGGCGACCATCTGCTGATTCACCCCTTCGTTGACCTGGATAAAGTCGCGCGGACTAAAGTTTAAGCGTAGCCCGTTTGACTCGTACCAGGGCGTTTGCCCCGAAACGGACGCCAGTATCTCGCTTGCGGGCGCCAGATAAAGCGCCAGGTTCTGTGAATGCGAAAAGCGTTCCAGTTTTTCCCGGTCATGGGCGCTTAATGGCGCCGTATGGCGCAAGATCATCAGCGTGCCGCTGCCCGCCTGCACCAGTTCGACGTGCCCCAGATGGCGTTTTCCCTGTAATGTCTCCAGACATGCCCTGAGGTCAGGCAACAGCGCCTCAAGCTGGGGCGCCAGAACAGGGCACCGGGTGACGTCAACAATGTCGCTGGATGCCGACTGGCGAAAGCCCATCTGCAGTTGCTGGGTTTTCGGCGGGTAATGGAGGCTTAAGCGCGCGCGACGGCGATAACCCCACGGCTCCCCGGCGATGACCTCTGCCACGTCATTTTTCATCAGGCGCGCTAACGCGGCGCGTTTGCTGCGCTGTTGCAGGGCAACGCTGGCGTGCTGCTGCTGGCAGCCGCCGCAAACGCCAAAATGGGGGCAGCGCGGCGCGACGCGCTCAGGGCTTTCATTTAACCGGCGCTTCACTTGCGCTCTGGCGTACTGTTTTTTATCTTCAGTAATGACCACCTCCGCACTTTCCTGCGGCAGTAATCCTGGGATAAACAGCGCCTTTCCGTTATGCCGCGCCACGCCCTGACCAAAGGCATCCAGGTCAGTGACTGTAACGGTTATGATCTGGCGCGTCGTCACGCGCCGTTTTGCAGAGTAGAATTGCGCCATCGACGAGATTATTCTCAAATTAACAGTGTGACCCTAATTGTCCCATAACGGAACTCCATGACCAACTACAGCCTGCGCGCTCGCATGATGATTCTGATCCTGGCGCCGACCGTACTGATCGGTTTATTGCTAAGTATCTTTTTTGTCGTTCATCGCTATCACGACCTGCAGCGTCAACTGGAAGATGCCGGCGCGAGCATTATTGAGCCGCTCGCCGTCTCCACTGAATATGGTATGAATCTGCAAAACCGCGAATCTATCGGCCAGTTGATTAGCGTTCTGCATCGCCGCCATTCAGAGATCGTGCGGGCGATTTCGGTCTACGACGAGAATAACCGCCTGTTCGTCACATCGAACTTTAATCTTAACCCGTCGGAGCTCCAGCTTCCGCCGGGTCTGCCGTTTCCACGCCGGTTGAGCGTGGAACGCCATGGCGACATTTTAATCCTGCGAACGCCGATCGTGTCGGAAAGCTATTCACCGGACGAGTCTGCGTTAACCGATGCGAAAAATGCGCATAATATGCTGGGATATGTGGCGCTTGAGCTGGATCTCAAGTCTGTTCGCCTGCAGCAGTATAAAGAAATTTTCATCTCCACGGTGATGATGCTGTTCTGCATCGGCATCGCGCTCATTTTTGGCTGGCGCCTGATGCGCGACGTGACCGGGCCTATTCGTAACATGGTCAACACGGTGGATCGCATTCGTCGCGGGCAGCTCGACAGCCGGGTTGAAGGTTTCATGCTGGGTGAACTGGACATGCTGAAAAACGGCATTAACTCCATGGCGATGTCGCTTGCCGCCTATCACGAAGAGATGCAGCACAACATCGATCAGGCGACCTCCGATCTGCGTGAAACGCTTGAACAGATGGAGATCCAGAACGTTGAGCTGGATCTGGCGAAGAAGCGCGCCCAGGAAGCCGCCCGCATCAAGTCCGAGTTTCTGGCCAATATGTCCCATGAGCTACGCACGCCGCTTAACGGTGTCATCGGCTTTACTCGCCTGACGCTGAAAACAGAGCTGAACACCACCCAGCGTGACCACCTGAACACCATTGAGCGTTCGGCAAATAATCTACTGGCGATCATTAACGACGTGCTGGACTTTTCCAAGCTGGAAGCGGGCAAACTGATTCTGGAAAGCATTCCCTTCGCCCTGCGCAATACGCTGGATGAAGTGGTGACGTTGCTGGCGCACTCGTCCCACGATAAAGGCCTTGAGCTGACGCTTAACATTAAAAATGACGTTCCGGACAACGTCATCGGCGACCCGCTGCGCTTACAGCAGGTGATTACCAACCTGGTCGGCAACGCGATCAAATTTACCGAAAGCGGCAACATCGATATTCTGGTCGAGAAACGCGCGATCAGTAATACCAAAGTCCAGATAGAGGTCCAGATTCGTGATACCGGTATCGGTATTCCTGAACGCGACCAGTCACGCCTGTTCCAGGCCTTCCGTCAGGCCGATGCCAGTATCTCCCGTCGCCATGGCGGTACCGGGCTGGGGCTGGTGATTACACAGAAGCTGGTCAATGAAATGGGGGGAGATATCTCCTTCCATAGCCAGCCGAACCGGGGCTCGACGTTCTGGTTCCATATCAACCTGGATTTGAATCCGAACGTGGTCAGCGATGGTCCGGCCACTGGCTGCCTGACCGGGAAGCGCATCGCTTACGTTGAGCCAAATGCCGCTGCCGCGCAATGCACTTTAGATATCCTCGCGGAAACGCCGCTGGAGGTGATTTACAGTCCTTCGTTCTCCGCGCTGGCGGTAGAGCATTACGACTACATGCTGCTGGGCGTCGCCGTGACCTTCAACGAACCGCTGACCATGCAGCATGAACGCCTGATTCAGGCGACGGAAATGACCGACTTCCTGATGCTGGCGCTGCCGTGTCACGCGCAGGTTAACGCGGAAAAACTTAAGCAAGACGGCGTGGCGAGTTGTCTGTTAAAACCGCTGACCTCAACGCGACTGCTGCCCGCGCTGGTGGAGTTGTGCCGCCAGAATTACCATCATGACGCCCTGCCATCCGACGAAAACAAGATCGCCATGACGGTAATGGCGGTAGATGATAACCCCGCTAACCTGAAACTGATCGGCGCCTTACTGGACGATCTGGTGCAGCACGTTGAGCTTTGCGACAGCGGCCAACAGGCGGTGGATCGCGCCAGACAGATGCAGTTCGACTTGATCCTGATGGATATTCAGATGCCGGATATGGACGGCATTCGCGCCTGTGAGTTGATCCACCAGCTTCCTCACCAACAGCAAACGCCGGTGATTGCCGTGACCGCACATGCAATGGCGGGTCAGAAGGAGAAGCTGCTGAGCGCCGGTATGAATGATTATCTGGCGAAGCCGATTGAAGAAGAAAAGCTGCATAACCTGCTGCTGCGCTACAAACCGGGCACCGGCGTCACCACGCGGATGCTGACGGCTGAGCCGCCCGAGCCGATTTTTAATCCAAACGCGACGCTCGACTGGCAATTGGCGCTGCGCCAGGCGGCAGGAAAACCGGATCTGGCGCGCGATATGCTGCAAATGCTGATCGATTTCCTGCCGGAAGTGCGTAACTGCATCGAAGAACAACTGGTCGGCGAAAACCCGGATGGGTTAGTCGATTTAATTCATAAGCTGCACGGCAGCTGTGGCTACAGCGGGGTTCCACGGATGAAAAATCTCTGTCAGCTGCTGGAAGGCCAGTTACGTAACGGTACGCCCGAAAGCGAACTGGAACCTGAATTCCTCGAACTGCTCGACGAGATGGACAACGTGGCGCGCGAAGCGAAGAAGATACTGGGGTGACTGTCTATTGGCGGAAAGTAATGTAAGCGGCTTACCGGGCCTGCGGACAGGATAATTGCAGGCCTGATAAGCGTTGCGCCATTGGGGAAATTAGCCTGAAAGCCGCCCAATCTTGATCGTTGCAGCCACATTTCGCGCCGTCATCCGCACGTTGTCTTCCGCATTTTTCAGGGCGTCGTCCAGAGTACAGATGCAGTAAATGACGCTGAACACCGCATCCAGCCCATGTTCGTGCACCACGCCAACGTCCGCGGTCAGGCTGCCGGCAATCGCGATCACTGGCTTGTTATAGCGTTTTGCCACGTTCGCCACGCCAACCGGCACCTTACCGTGAATGGTCTGGCTGTCGATGCGCCCTTCGCCGGTAATCACCAGATCGGCGTCGGCGACGCAGGCATCGAGATGCAGCGCGTCGGTCACAATCTCAATGCCGCGCCGCAGCTGCGCGCCGCAGAATGCATACAGCGCCGCGCCCATTCCCCCTGCCGCGCCGCCGCCCGCAAGCGTAGAGACATCCACATCCAGATCGCGGGCGATGAGCTGCGCATAATGTTCCAGCGCCCGATCCAGGCGCACAATCATCTCCGGCGTCGCCCCTTTTTGCGGCCCGAACACCGCCGAAGCGCCCTGCTTACCGGTCAACGGATTGGTGACGTCGCACGCTACCTCAATGCGACATCCGGCCAGACGCGGGTCTAACTGGCTAATATCAATGCGGTCGAGGGTTTCCAGCGCCGCGCCGCCCTGGGCGATGTCGGCATGCCGGGCGTCGAGCAGTTTTGCCCCTAACGCCTGAACCATACCCGCGCCGCCGTCGTTGGTCGCGCTGCCGCCAAGCCCGATAATGATATGTTCCACGCCCGCGTCCAGAGCATGTCGAATAAGCTCTCCGGTACCCCAGGAGGTGGTTTTTAACGGATCGCGCCGATGGGGAGGAACCTGCTCCAGCCCGCTGGCCGCCGCCATTTCAATAAAGGCGGAGCGCGCATCGCCGGATAATCCATAAAAAGCCTGCGTCGGCTCGCCCAGAGGCCCCATGACCTCAACGTCAACAATGCGTCCCGCCGTCGCCGCAACCATGGCTTCAACCGTTCCTTCACCGCCATCAGCGACCGGCAGCTTGACGTAATCCGCATCGGGCCAGATCTCGCGAAACCCCTGTTCAATGGCGCTCGCCACCTCAAGAGCACTCAAACTTTCCTTATATGAGTCCGGTGCGATCACTATTTTCATAAATCGTCCTTACGCATGTTGACTCTGTTAAGCATATACCCGTCATACTACAAATAAAAAAATGGCCGGTCCGAAAGGGGACCGGCACAGGTCTTAACGCACCATGCAAGGACGCTTGTTATCAAAGGTCCAGTTCGGAATCAGATACTGCATGCCCATCGCGTCGTCACGCGCGCCTAAGCCGTGTTTCTGATACAGCTCATGCGCCTTCATCACCTGATCCATGTCGATCTCAACGCCCAGTCCCGGTTTCGCCGGAACCTGAACCATACCGCCTTTGATCTCGAACGGTTCTTTGGTCAGACGCTGGTTGCCTTCCTGCCAGATCCAGTGAGTGTCGATAGCGGTGATCTTGCCCGGCGCGGCGGCCGCGACATGGGTAAACATCGCCAGTGAAATATCGAAATGGTTATTAGAGTGCGAGCCCCAGGTCAGACCAAACTCGTGGCACATCTGCGCCACGCGCACAGAACCTTGCATCGTCCAGAAGTGCGGATCCGCCAGCGGAATATCCACAGATTGCAACGACAGAGTATGGCCCATCTGACGCCAGTCAGTTGCGATCATATTGGTCGCCGTCGGCAAGCCGGTAGCGCGACGGAACTCCGCCATCACTTCGCGTCCGGAGAAACCCTGCTCGGCGCCGCACGGATCTTCCGCATAGGCCAGCGTACCTTTCAGGTACTTACCAATTTTAATCGCCTCATTCAGCGACCATGCGCCGTTCGGGTCGAGCGTCACCCGCGCCTGCGGGAAGCGTTTCGCCAGCGCCACGATGGACTCGGCTTCTTCTTCTCCGGCCAGCACGCCGCCTTTCAGTTTGAAGTCGTTGAAACCATATTTTTCATACGCGGCTTCCGCCAGGCGCACCACCGCATCCGGGGTCATCGCTTCTTCATGGCGCAAGCGATACCAGTCGCATTGCTCATCCGGCTGGCTCTGGTACGGCAGCGGCGTCGCTTTACGGTTACCGACGAAGAACAGATAACCGAGCATTTCCACTTCGCTACGTTGCTGTCCGTCGCCGAGCAGTGACGCCACGTTAACGCCAAGATGCTGACCCAACAGGTCAAGCAGCGCCGCTTCGATACCGGTCACCACGTGAATGGTGGTACGCAGGTCGAAGGTCTGCAATCCACGACCACCCGCGTCGCGATCGGCAAATTCATTCCGCACCGCGGTTAACACATTTTTGTATTCGCCCAGCGTTTTCCCCACCACCAGCGGGATCGCATCTTCCAGTGTCTTACGGATCTTTTCGCCGCCGGGAATTTCACCAACGCCGGTGTGGCCAGAGTTATCTTTGATAATGACGATGTTACGCGTGAAAAACGGAGCGTGCGCGCCGCTCAGGTTCATCAGCATGCTGTCGTGACCGGCAACCGGGATCACCTGCATGGCGGTAACAACGGGAGTGGTAAATTGTGCGCTCATAATCTTGTCCTTTTCAAAATCAGTGACGACCGAAAACGGGGCGTTTGCGGTCAAAAGTCCAGCCGGGGATCAGATACTGCATCGGGCCTGCGTCATTGCGCGCGCCGCCGGGCAGCTTTTTGTACGCTTCATGCGCCTTATGCACCTGATCCCAGTCCAGCTCAACGCCCAGCCCAGGCGCGTCCGGAACGGCAATTTTGCCGTTTTTGATCTCCAGAGGATGTCGGGTCAGGCGGCAATCACCCTCCTGCCAAATCCAGTGGGTATCAATGGCGGTCGGTTTGCCTGGCGCGGCCGCGCCAACGTGAGTAAACATCGCCAGAGAGATATCAAAGTGATTGTTGGAATGGCAGCCCCAGGTCAGGCCCCAGTCGTCACACAGTTGCGCCACGCGTACCGCGCCGGAAAGCGTCCAGAAATGCGGATCGGCGAGCGGAATATCAACGGCGTTGAGCATCACCGCGTGGCCCATCTCGCGCCAGTTGGTCGCGATCATGTTGGTTGCGACCGGCAGCCCGGTCGCCCGACGGAATTCCGCCATCACTTCGCGACCAGAGAAGCCCTGTTCCGCGCCGCAGGGATCTTCCGCGTAGGTCAGCACATCGTTCAGCCCTTTGCATAACGCAATGGCTTCATCCAACCGCCAGGCGCCGTTCGGATCAACGGTGATACGCGCATCCGGAAAACGTGTTTTCAGCGCACGGGCAGTTTCAATCTCCTGCTCGCCCGGCAGAACGCCGCCCTTGAGTTTAAAATCTTTAAAGCCGTAGCGATCCTGCGAGGCTTCCGCCAGACGCACGACCGCGTCGCGGGTTAATGCTTCCTGATGGCGCAGATGATACCAGTCGTGGTTCCCCGGGGTGTTTTCCAGATAGGGCAGATCGGTTTTTGTACGATCGCCGATATAGAACAGGTAACCCAGCACCGTCACCGCATCGCGCTGCTTGCCAGGCCCTAACAGCTCACAGACTGGCACATTCAGCGCTTTGCCCAGCAGGTCGAGCAGCGCCGCTTCCAGCGCGGCGACCGCGTTAACGCGCAGTTCAAACGTCCACGCCCCTTTGCCGAAGGTGTCAAAGTCTGCAGCCTGGTTGCCTTTATGCACCCGCTGAACCACTTTATTCAGCCGGGCCACCTCCTGACCGAGCACCATCGGAATGGCATCGACCAGCGTTTGATAAATCACGTCTCCGCCCGGCGCCTCGCCAACGCCGGTATTCCCGGCGTTGTCGGTGAGCACCACGATATTTCGGGTGAAGTACGCGTTATGCGCGCCGCCGATGTTCAGCAGCATACTGTCATGTCCGGCCACCGGAATGACCTTCATGTCGGTGATAACAGGACTCGATTGCGTTGTCATGATCATTGCCCCGCAACAGGTTTCAGTTCGACACGTTTAATATCACCCACCAGCACCAGGTAGCTCAGCACCGCGACCAACGCATGGATCCCCACGTAGATCAGCGCGCCGTTGAAGGAGCCGGTCGTGCCGACAATGTAGCCGATGGCGATAGGCGTCACGATACCGGAGATGTTGCCGAACATGTTGAACAAACCGCCGCTCAGACCGCTGATCTCTTTCGGCGCGGTGTCCGCCATTACCGCCCAGCCCAGCGCGCCAATCCCTTTACCGAAGAACGCCAGCGCCATAAAGCCGATGATCATCCACTCGACGTTAACGTAGTTACAGAACACCATCACCATCGACAGCAGCATCCCCATCACAATCGGCGTTTTACGGGCGATATTCAGCGAGCCGGTACGGCGCATCAGCCAGTCGGAGATAATGCCGCCCAGTACGCCGCCAACAAAGCCGCAGATGGCGGGAACCGAGGCCACAAAACCCGCTTTCAGTATCGACATGCCCCGCGCCTGCACCAGATAAACCGGGAACCAGGTGATAAAGAAGTACGTCAACGCATTGATGCAGTACTGGCCGATATAAACCCCGATCATCATGCGTGAGCCCAGCAGTTGCTTGATCTGTCCCCATTTCACGCTGAACGGCACTTTAGCTTTGTTGCTCTTCTGATCCATGTTGATCAGCGCGCCGCCCTCTGCAATGTACTCAAGCTCTTTCTGGTTGACGCCCGGATGCTGGTTCGGCTCGTGGATCACCTTCAACCAAATGAAGCTGATGACGATACCCAGTCCGCCCATGAAGAAGAACACGTGCGACCAGCCTACTTCGTGGGTCAGCCAGCCCATGATGGGGGCGAAAATAACGGTGGCAAAGTATTGCGCGGAGTTAAAAATCGCCACCGCGGTTCCCCTTTCCTGCGCCGGGAACCACGCTGCGACGATACGGCTATTGCCCGGGAAAGAGGGCGCTTCCGCCAGACCGACCAGGAAACGTAGCGTAAACAGCGCGACGATAATGCCGAAGCCGCTAAAGATATCGACGAAGCCCTGCAGGAGGGTAAACATCGACCAGATAAAGATGGACCAGAAGTAGACGCGTTTGGAACCAAAGCGGTCGAGCAGCCAGCCACCCGGAATTTGACCGATAACGTAGGCCCATGAGAACGCAGAGAAAACGTAACCCATACCGACCGGATCGAGGCCAATGTCTTTGGCCATCTCGGAACCAGCGATAGAAAGCGTCGCGCGGTCGCCGTAGTTGAAGGATGTGACGATAAACAGCATCACCACTATCCAGTAGCGGGCGTTAGTGCGTTTTTCCGCACTGCTCGCAGCCTGACTTAATGAACTCATTGTTGCACTCCTGAATTTTCGCGTTAGTCACGCTCACTCTGAACTGCACAGCCGGTAGGGAATCAGAGGTGACGTTTCATACATGGCAGCTTTTTGTAGGTCGTTCGCCTTGCGTACTGCTTTTTTATAACTGGCAGGAGAAGTATAAAAAGCGCCAGGAGGTTGCTCACCGTGCAACAACACAACATTTCAGGGGGATAACGCGTCGGTTTGTGGCAAAAGCCCAGGGTAATGGAAGCGACTTCACGGAAATGAAAAGCAGTCAGGGAATTCGCCCGGCAGGAGAGGCAGAAAAGGCAGGAGTGTGAATCAGGTCGCTTGACCCTATGAAAACGTCAATAAAAACCCTTTCGTCTGAAAGGATTTTAGGCATTTGCCCGATGCTAACACGATTCAGTTTTGACTAAACTGATTTCAGGTTGTCCCCCTTGCTTACTGGCGCAAGCAGGAGTCCCTCCCGGTAGGGGGAGGGTTTACTCTCACGATAAAAGCGTTCCCCACTGTTCCACCCAGGGATTCGATTCGCTTTCGGGTTCCGGATGTTCGCTGGCATCAATCAACAGCATCTCGCCGACGCGCTGCGCGCGTTGTTCCTGCAGCAGGGCATCAAATTGTTTGCCGCCGTTACAGAAATTCACGTAACTGCTGTCGCCCAGCGCGATAACGCCGTAGCGCAAATTGGGCTGAAACCCCAGATTATCCTTTATGCCCTGAAACAGCGGCACGATGCTGTCAGGTAAATCTCCCTGCCCCGTTGTGGAGGTCACCACCAGTGCGACGTTATCCTGATAGTTCTGCCAGTCGCTCAGTTCAGGATCTTCATAAACGGTCGCCTCATGTCCCTGCGCCGTGAGGATCGCTTCGGCTTCTTCGGCAACCAACAGCGAGTTTCCGTACATCGTCCCGACAAAAATGCCTATTTTCGCCATGCTTACTGACTCCCTGAGTTACGAATTTACGCCTTCATCCTGACCTGCCGACGCGCTTAACTCAACCCTTTCATTGTCGGGGAGACATCCTCGCCAGCCAAAATGCGCCAGCGCCTGCATCCAGACCGCATCCAGCCCGGCGCGAATCGTCAGCGGCTCGCCGGTAAAGGGATGAGTCAGAGAAAGCGCGCTGGCGTGCAGCATGAGACGATGGCAGCCGAAATGTTCCGCTGCGCTGCGGTTTTGCCGCAGATCGCCATGCTTGCTGTCGCCGATAATCGGATGACGCAGATGCGCGAGGTGACGCCTGAGCTGATGCTTGCGGCCGGTTTTTGGCTCTAACGCCACCAGACCGTAACGCGTCGTTGGATACCGCCCGGTTGCCACCGGCATTTCTACGGTCGCCAGACCGCGATAATGGGTCACCGCTGGCTGCGGCTCTTTATCCTCGCGGGCAAATTTATCGGCGATTTTGTCCCGTTCTTCTACCAGCGGATAGTCGAGCACCGCGTCGTCCATCAGCCAGCCGCGTACAATCGCGTGGTAGCGCTTTTGGATCTGATGCTGCTCAAACTGCTGCGCCAGCCGTCGTCCGGCTTCGCTGGACAACCCCATCAGCAGGACGCCGGAGGTGGGCCTGTCGAGACGGTGGGCGGTAAAAACGTGCTGACCAATCTGATCGCGCACGGTCTGCATCACCACCACTTTTTCATCGCGATCGAGCCAGCTGCGGTGTACCAGCCAACCGGAGGGTTTATTGACCGCCACCAGCCATTCATCCTGATACAGAATCTCCAGCATCAGGATTTATCTTGCGCAAACAGCGCATCCAGCGCCTGAAGCGCGGCGATCAGAACCTCACGCTGCGGATGATCGGCGCTCAGCGCCACTTCGTAGTACGGCGCGACGGCAAAAGCCTCAGGCAATGGCTGGGCGCTGTCCAGCAGGGCATGCATCCGGGGGATCAACACCCATTGCAGCCACTCGAGCGGCTCCATGGTATCCATGCAAAAAGGCTGCGTACTGGTAAACAGGTGGGCTTCGGGTTCATCCATCCGCCAGTGTTGATGCTCGCGCAGCAGCGCTTCCAGTGCGTGAAGCTGCTGACGCACACGGTCATGAGTCGTCATGAAGTCACCTCAGTAAAGAAAAATGTGGCGCGAAGAATACCACCAGTAAAAAAAGAAATAAAAAAAGGGAGCACTGTAAAAACAGTGCTCCCGGTTCGTTTCGCAGCATTCCAGCTACTTTTAGTGCTCCCTGCTCATCCTTGACAACTTTTCCAGCGGTCTTGCGACCCGTTGTTCATCCTGAACGTGCGCATCCTGCTCACACCACCCCGATGTGAAAACTTCATCCTGAAGTGTCCTGGCCTTCCTGACCCACCGACCATCCTGACCGGCTCTCGTTCTCCTTCCTGGAGGTGTCCTTTAACGCCTTCCTGCGTTTTCCACTTTGCTTCGTCCTGAAGCCTCTCCTTGCAACACCGTCCTGGTGTGTCCTGCCAAAGCGCCATCATCCTGATGTTCGCTTCGTTGTGCGACTCCCTGTCGACGTACATAGAATCGCCTTTTTTACGCCGTCTTACAAGGGACTTACAGGCAATGCCTTAAGGAAAATTTCATATGAAAGTTGACACGAATTAGTTAACCATCTGATTTATTAGGATATTGATAATTCTTATGCCCTTAAGTCTTCACTTATCACCTGGCGATCTCCTACAGGGCGTGTAAGAGATCTCTCACAACATTACCAGGTAAATGGATTACAGAACAGGCTTAAGCTGAGTAAGGAATTCCGCAAGGGAGGGAGCCAGAACGGTGCGTTGCCGCGTTCCCAGCGTTTCTTTGATGACATCACCAGACAGATTACACACTGAAATCACCTCCAGTTCATTTTCCTGGGTGGCGATGAACAGCGTCGGCGGCAGCTTCAGACGTTTTTGCGTAACCAGATGACCAATCAGGTTTTCCTGAACCCGACGGAAATCGTCAGCGCTCCAGGTTTGCAGCAGCGTCAGCGTTTCATTGTGAAACTGTGCGGGCATATCGCCGGCAAACTGCGTGGTGTAAAACGCGTGAAGGGCAGGTTGTATCACAATATCAAAGGCGCGTTCAACCGCGTTTACATTCGACTCGCCCTCAAACGGCTGCGGCTGCCAGTAAACCGCGTCCTGAGTAGAGGAAATGATGCAGGGAGAAGGCACGCCATACAGCTCCTCGCTCATCGGCCAACTTTGCTGTTTTTCATGCCATGCGTCGCAATAACGCGTCGTAAAAGCCTTCAGGGCCAATGCAGTCTGTTCGTTCACCGGTTTCTCTCATCATAAAAGCCAGGATACACTGGAGCCATAGTGTATCTGGTTTACGACGGTGAAACATGTCTTCTTATGAAAACCATCAGGCGCTTGACGGCCTGACTCTTGGTAAATCAACCGATTACCGGGATAATTACGACGCCAGCCTGTTACAGGGCGTTCCCCGCAGCCTCAATCGCGACCCGCTCGGCCTCCACGCTGACCGCCTGCCCTTTCACGGCGGCGACATCTGGACGCTGTACGAACTGTCGTGGCTGAACGCCAAAGGCCTGCCGCAGGTCGCGGTCGGGCAGGTGGAACTGGATTACGCCAGCGTTAACCTGATTGAATCCAAAAGCTTTAAGCTCTATCTCAACAGCTTTAACCAGACCCGTTTTGACAGTTGGGACGCGGTGCGCCAGACGCTGGAAAACGATCTCAGCGCTTGCGCGCAAGGACAAGTCAGCGTCGCGCTGTACCGCCTGGATGAGCTGGAAGGCCAGCCGATCGCCCATTTTCATGGCGCCTGTATTGACGATCAGGACATCAGCATCGACAACTATCAGTTCACCACCGACGCACTGCAGGATGCCGCCAACGGCGAAAAAGTCGTAGAGGAGACACTGGTCAGCCATCTGCTGAAATCCAACTGTCTGATCACTCACCAGCCGGACTGGGGCTCCATTCAGATCCAGTATCGCGGCCGGAAAATAGATCGCGAAAAGCTGCTGCGTTACCTGGTTTCCTTCCGTCATCATAACGAGTTCCATGAACAGTGCGTGGAACGCATCTTCAATGACCTGCTGCGCTTCTGCCAGCCGGAAACCCTCAGCGTTTACGCGCGTTACACCCGCCGTGGCGGACTGGATATTAACCCATGGCGGAGCAATACCGATTTCGTTCCTGCGCTCGGCAGACTGGTTCGCCAGTAAATTATTTCACCGTTTTGCGTGCCTGATTCCGCACTCAAGGTTGTGAAAGATCATAAGCCAGGGCTATTGTAATCAACAGGGAATGACGTTTTGCGTCCCATAAGGAGTTTACTTGATTACACATATTAGCCCGCTTGGCTCAATGGACATGCTGTCGCAACTGGAAGTCGATATGCTTAAACGCACGGCCAGCAGCGACCTGTATCAACTGTTTCGTAACTGTTCGCTTGCCGTCTTAAACTCCGGCAGTCTGACTGACAACAGCAAAGAGCTGCTGTCCCGCTTTGAAACCTTCGACATCAACGTGCTGCGCCGCGAGCGCGGCGTGAAGCTGGAGCTGATCAACCCACCGGAAGACGCTTTCGTTGACGGACGTATTATCCGCGCGCTACAGGCCAACCTGTTTGCCGTGCTGCGCGACATCCTGTTTGTCAACGGCCAGATCCATAACGCGGGTCGTTTCCAGCATCTGGATCTCGAAAGTTCGGTACACATTACCAACCTGGTGTTCTCCATTCTGCGTAACGCCAGAGCGCTACACGTGGGCGAAGCGCCAAACATGGTGGTGTGCTGGGGCGGCCACTCGATTAATGAAAATGAGTACCTGTACGCCCGCCGCGTCGGCACGCAACTGGGTCTGCGTGAACTGAACATCTGCACCGGCTGCGGGCCGGGGGCAATGGAAGCGCCAATGAAGGGCGCGGCAGTGGGTCACGCCCAGCAGCGTTACAAAGACAGTCGTTTTATCGGCATGACCGAACCGTCGATCATCGCCGCCGAACCGCCAAATCCGCTGGTCAACGAACTGATCATCATGCCGGACATTGAAAAACGTCTGGAAGCGTTCGTACGCATCGCCCACGGGATTATCATCTTCCCGGGCGGCGTCGGTACTGCGGAAGAACTGCTGTACCTGCTGGGGATCCTGATGAATCCGGCGAACAAAGATCAGGTGCTGCCCCTGATCCTCACCGGCCCGAAAGAGAGCGCCGACTACTTCCGCGTTCTGGACGAGTTTATCGTGCACACGCTGGGTGAAGCGGCGCGCAGTCACTACCGGATTATTATCGACGATGCGGCGGAAGTGGCGCGTCTGATGAAAAAAGCGATGCCGCGGGTGAAAGAGAACCGTCGTGACACTGGCGATGCCTACAGCTTCAACTGGTCGATTCGCATCGCGCCGGATCTGCAAATGCCGTTCGAACCGTCCCATGAAAATATGGCTAACCTGAAGCTGTACCCTGACCAGCCCGTTGAAGTGCTGGCGGCAGACCTGCGTCGCGCGTTCTCCGGGATCGTCGCGGGTAACGTGAAGGAAGTCGGCATTCGCGCCATCGAGCAATATGGTCCTTACAAAATCCATGGCGATAAGGCGATGATGCGGCGCATGGACGATCTACTGCAAGGGTTTGTCGCGCAACACCGTATGAAGCTGCCTGGCTCTGCATACATTCCCTGCTACGAAATCTGCGCCTGAGGCGAAAAGTCCTGAACGAACCGGAAACGGCTGCAGGCCCTTCCGGTTTTTTTATTGATACCAATAAGATAGCCTCGCTAATTAATTAGTTTCACTTATAAATCATACTCATTATTTTTCTACGCAAACGATTACCCGCCCTGAGATACCGCGTTTTATCATTCTTAACTTTGCTTAGGCATCAGAAACCACCAATAAATGGCACTTTTACAGCGTAACCTCCGCATCTCTCGGGGAAAACTTCCCGTCACTGTA
Organism: Citrobacter sp. 50677481; assembly: GCF_001463265.1. NCBI lineage: Bacteria > Pseudomonadati > Pseudomonadota > Gammaproteobacteria > Enterobacterales > Enterobacteriaceae > Citrobacter > Citrobacter sp. 50677481. The sequence goes on along the minus strand of NZ_LNHZ01000015.1, from coordinate 21,267 downwards.
TCGTTAATGCTAGCCTTCGCGCGCGTAAATTCGCTTTGATGATTTTTTGACAGATTAATGATCCAATTTTATCCACATTAAAGGTGGATTATTGCATTTGGGATCGCGATCACTGATAGATTCATTGGTTATCTGTATCTTTCCGCCCGCAAATTATTACGGCGAAAAATTATATAAAAATCGTCTTTGATGAAATTTCGTTTTACGGTCGGGACTTTTTTCATTGGATTAGACCAGCAACCTGACTTTTAGCATCCTCCAGGAGAAATAGATGGAAACCACTCAAACCAGCACTATTGCTTCGATTGATTCCCGAAGCGCATGGCGCAAGACAGATACCATGTGGATGCTGGGCCTTTACGGCACGGCTATCGGTGCGGGCGTACTGTTCCTGCCAATCAACGCAGGCGTCGGCGGCATGATTCCGCTGATCATCATGGCGATTATCGCTTTCCCGATGACCTTTTTTGCCCACCGCGGCCTGACCCGCTTTGTTCTGTCCGGTAAAAACCCGGGCGAAGACATCACTGAAGTGGTTGAAGAGCACTTCGGTATCGGCGCAGGTAAGCTGATTACCCTGCTCTATTTCTTTGCCATTTACCCTATCCTGCTGGTTTACAGCGTGGCGATCACCAACACGGTGGAAAGCTTTCTGACGCATCAGCTGGCTATCACGCCGCCGCCGCGTGCGATTCTGTCCCTGATCCTGATTGTCGGTATGATGACTATCGTGCGTTTCGGCGAGCAGATGATCGTGAAAGCGATGAGCATCCTGGTGTTCCCGTTTGTGGCAGCGCTGATGCTGCTGGCTCTGTACCTGATCCCGCAGTGGAACGGCGCGGCGCTGGAAACGCTGTCCTTTGATACCGCCGCCTCTACCGGCAACGGCCTGTGGATGACCCTGTGGCTGGCGATCCCGGTGATGGTCTTCTCCTTCAACCACTCGCCGATCATCTCCTCTTTCGCGGTAGCGAAGCGTGAAGAGTACGGCGACGGCGCCGAGAAAAAATGCGCTAAGATTCTGGCGTTCGCCCACATCATGATGGTGCTGACGGTCATGTTCTTCGTCTTCAGCTGCGTACTGAGCCTGTCCCCGGCGGATCTCGCTGCGGCGAAAGAGCAGAATATCTCGATTCTGTCTTACCTGGCGAACCACTTTAACGCGCCGATCATCGCCTGGATGGCGCCGATCATTGCGATGATCGCCATCACGAAGTCTTTCCTCGGCCACTATCTGGGCGCGCGTGAAGGCTTCAACGGCATGGTTATCAAATCTCTGCGTGGTAAAGGTAAATCCATCGAGATCAACAAACTGAACCGCATTACCGCGCTGTTCATGCTGGTGACCACCTGGATTGTCGCGACGCTGAACCCGAGCATTCTCGGTATGATCGAAACCCTGGGCGGCCCGATCATCGCGATGATTCTGTTCCTGATGCCGATGTACGCGATTCAGAAAGTACCGGCAATGCGTAAGTACAGCGGCCATATCAGCAACGTCTTCGTTGTCATCATGGGTCTGATCGCTATCTCCGCAATTTTCTACTCTCTGTTCAGCTAAGTTTTACAGCGCCGCCTGTGGGCGGCGCGTCCTCCCGAGCTTTATTTAATGGAAGTCCTATGATTAGCGTCTTCGATATCTTCAAAATCGGCATTGGCCCTTCCAGTTCTCATACCGTTGGACCAATGAAGGCAGGCAAACAGTTCACGGACGATCTGATTGCCCGCAACATGCTTACCGATGTCACCCGCGTCGTAGTGGATGTTTATGGCTCTCTGTCTTTGACGGGGAAAGGCCACCACACCGATATCGCGATTATTATGGGTCTGGCGGGAAATCTGCCGGACAGCGTCGACATCGATGCCATTCCGAGTTTCATTCAGGATGTGAATACCCACGGGCGTCTGCTGCTGGCAAATGGTCAGCATGAGGTCGAATTCCCGGTGGATAAGTGCATGAATTTCCATGCCGACAACCTGTCCCTGCACGAGAACGGAATGCGCATTACCGCGCTGGCAGGAGAAACCGTCCTCTACAGCCAGACTTATTACTCCATTGGCGGCGGCTTCATCGTCGATGAAGACCATTTCGGTTTACCGAACAGTGCGCCAGTCGAAGTGCCCTATCCATACAAATCTGCCGCCGATCTGCAAAGACATTGCGCAGAAACCGGGCTCTCGCTTTCCGGCCTGATGATGCAAAACGAACTGGCGCTGCACAGCAAAGAAGAGCTGGAACAGCACTTTGCCAACGTCTGGGAAGTGATGCGCAGCGGTATTGAGCGCGGCATTACCACCGAAGGCGTTCTGCCCGGGAAATTGCGTGTGCCGCGCCGTGCGGCGGCGCTGCGCCGGATGCTGGTCAGCCAGGATAAAACCACGACCGATCCAATGGCCGTCGTGGACTGGATCAACATGTTCGCGCTGGCGGTTAACGAAGAAAACGCCGCCGGTGGGCGCGTAGTCACCGCACCGACCAACGGCGCCTGCGGTATCGTTCCGGCGGTGCTGGCGTACTACGATAAGTTCATCCGTGAAGTGAATGCGAACTCGCTGGCCCGCTATATGCTGGTTGCCAGTGCGATTGGCTCGTTGTACAAAATGAACGCCTCCATTTCCGGTGCGGAAGTAGGCTGCCAGGGCGAAGTCGGCGTGGCGTGCTCTATGGCGGCGGCGGGTCTGGCGGAACTGCTGGGCGGCAGCCCGGCGCAGGTGTGCATTGCGGCGGAAATCGGCATGGAACACAACCTCGGTCTGACCTGCGACCCGGTCGCGGGACAAGTACAGGTGCCGTGCATCGAACGTAACGCGATCGCCTCGGTGAAAGCGGTCAACGCGGCGCGTATGGCGCTGCGTCGCACCAGCGAACCGCGCGTCTGCCTCGATAAAGTGATCGAAACCATGTATGAAACCGGAAAAGACATGAACGCCAAATACCGCGAAACCTCTCGCGGCGGTCTGGCGATGAAAATCGTCACCTGCGACTAACGCCTGCCGTCTGCCCGGTGGCACAGCGCTTACCGGGCAAACCATGCCAGGCTCGCCTCATTTCGCCGTGAATGTTACCCTACCCGCAGGTTGTAAAGGGAGAACACCGTGGCTGTCCATCTGCTTATTGTCGACGCGCTCAATTTGATTCGCCGCATTCATGCCGTGCAGGGTTCGCCGTGCGCGCAGACCTGCCAGCACGCGCTGGATCAGCTGATTCTCCACAGCCAACCCACCCACGCCGTGGCGGTATTTGATGATGAAGCGCGAAACAGCGGATGGCGTCACCAACGGCTTCCGGATTACAAAGCGGGTCGCCCGCCAATGCCGGATGACCTGCATGACGAGATGCCCGCTCTGCGTGCCGCCTTTGAACAGCGCGGCGTCGCCTGCTGGGTATCTGACGGTCACGAAGCTGACGACCTGGCGGCAACGCTGGCGGTGAAAGTCACTCAGGCCGGTCATCAGGCCACCATCGTGTCGACAGACAAAGGTTATTGCCAGCTTCTCTCCCCGACGCTGCGCATCCGCGACTACTTTCAGAAGCGCTGGCTGGATGCCCCCTTCATTGAAAAAGAGTTTGGCGTCTCGCCCCAACAGTTACCAGACTATTGGGGACTGGCGGGGATCAGTAGCTCAAAGGTGCCCGGCGTCGCCGGTATCGGTCCGAAAAGCGCCACGCAGCTGTTGGCGCAGTTTCAGACGCTGGAAGGACTTTACGCACACCTGGCGGAAGTGCCGGAAAAGTGGCGTAAAAAACTGGATGAGCATAAAGAGATGGCTTTTCTCTGTCGCGATATCGCCCGACTGCAAACGGATTTACAACTCGACGGCAACCTGCAGCAGCTACGGCTGGTCAAAGCGTAGTGATTGTAATTATTCCTCTATGCGCAAACCGTAAGTTTTAAATTTCTCCAGCACCACGGCAATCTCTGCATCTGATAACACGGGCACCGGGTCAACCACCGCCAGCGTACTCATGTACAGTTGCGCTAACACTTCCACCTCATGCGCCAGCCACAGCGCTTTTTGCAGATTCGCTTCGCAGGCGATCAACCCATGATGCTGCAACAGCGTGGCTTTACGATTTTTCAGCGCGACGGCGACGTGCCCGGAAAGCTCACGGGTGCCAAAGGTCGCATAAGGCGCACAAGGAATGGTATTCCCCCCCGCTGCGGCAATCATGTAATGAATAGCCGGGATCGGGCGGTTAAGGATAGAAACCGCGGTGCAATGAATCGCATGGTTGTGGACCACGGCATTCGCGTCCGGGCGCGTCTGATACGCCGCCAGATGAAAACGCCATTCGCTGGAGGGCAATTTCCCGTCTTCATAATGGCCGTCGTTATCGACAAAGACGATCATATTTTCCGTCATGCGTTCGTAAGGAATGCCGCTGGGCGTAATTAACATGCCGTCCTGATAACGCGCGCTGACGTTTCCCGCCGTTCCCTGATTAAGCCCCAGTCGGGTCATTTCTAAACAGGTTTCAATGATTTCACGGGATAATTGCGTTCTTTCCATCTTTGTTCTCCGGGTAATCGGTTCAATGGCTGATTTTTTTGCGCATCTTATTTTTGTCTTACGCGCTTAATTAATTTCATTTCCACTTTTACGGTTTCTTTCACTGGTCGTTCATCGATTGCACTGAGCATCATGTCCACCGCCTTTTCAGCCCAGGCGTTTTCATCCTGCTGCATCGACCAGACGTTATTCGACAAAAACCCAAGCATCGGATGTTCGTCAAAGGTGCCGATATTGATGTCAGGCGGCACGACGCCAACGCGATCGCGGATCGCTCTCACCGCCCCTTCGAGAACCGGCAATGAGGACGCGATAAACGCTTGCGGGCATCCTTGTTCATCCATCAGCGTTTGCATGATCTCGTAACCGCCTTCCGGGGTGTTTACCGGCCCTTCGCGCACCCAGTCACGATGGTGAATGCCTTTTTCTCTGAGTGCGTTCAGATAACCGTTAAGACGGTCGCTGATACTCGGTAAACCGGTATCGCCCACCAGAAACCAGACCGGTAATTTTTCTGCGTCCAGTAATTGCCGGGTTAATTGCTCACCGCCCGACATATTATGGCTTTCCACCAGCGCGTTATCGGTATATTTAAAATCACGATCCAGCAATACCATCGGTTTTCTCACCTGGCGTAAATGGTGCTGCTGATTTTCCAGGGTCGAAGGCACAATAAACAGACCATCGACATTACGGGCGATTAACGCTTTCGTTAACTTATTTTCGTAATCCACATCGTCATAGGTACAGCTGATCATCAACTGGTAGCCGGAACGCCGACAGCGCTGTTCCAGCTTTTCTGCCAGCGTGGCGAAGAAGACGTTAGAAATATTGGGAACAATGAGTCCCAGGGTATACGTTTTATTTAGCTTAAGGCTACGGGCGGAATGGTTAATGACATATCCATAGCGCTCCACATATTCGTTTATTCGCGTTTGTGTCTTGAGGCTGATGCGATACTGTTCAGCTTTTCCATTTAGCACCAGTCTCACGGTCGTTACCGATAAATTCAGATCGCTGGCTATCTGTTCTACTGTCTTAGCCATGTCATTGCCCCAGTCACCGTCCAAGCGTCAATTCACAATCATAAAAGCATTTTACACTTTTGTCTTACCGCATCAGTCGCTTAAGCGTGAGCCGGCGGGCGTTACGCATAAACGGGGGCGCAGGCCTCGCCCCCCACGGCCTTATTTCTTGCCAAACGGATGCAACAGCTTGTCAATTTCCGGCGTATTGATATTTTGCGCACTGACAAATTTCACCGGAATGTCGATCTCTTTCGGCACCGTTTGGCCAGAAAGCGCCGCATTCAGCGTTTTGATCCCCTGATAGCCAATCTGAAACGCATCCTGCACCACAAACCCCTGAATCACGCCAGCATTCAGGAAATTGATAATCGCCTCAGTGCTGTCGAAGCCAATGACTTTCACTTTGCCTTTCAGGTTCTGGCTGTCGATGGCGTTGGCGACACCGAGCGTTGATCCCTCATTCGTGCCGTAGATCCCCGCCAGATCCGGGTTCGCCTGGATCATATCGATGGTTTTATCCATCGCTTTTTGCGGATCGCCGTCGCTGTACTGTACCGGCAGCACCTGAATATCCGGGTACATCTCCTTCATGCGCGCAATGAATCCTTCCGAACGTTCAATCGCCGACGACGTCCCCGCTACGTGGGCGATAATGCCAACCTTGCCTTTCTTATTCACCTGCGCCGCCAGCGCGTCGGCGGCTTCCGCCCCGGCTTTGCGGTTATTGGTCGCCACGAAGCTCACCGGAATATCAGAATTAACGCCAGAGTCAAAGGTCACCACCTTGATACCGCGTGAATTGGCGGTTTCTACCAGCGGCGCCAGCGCGTTAGCGTCCAGCGCCGCCAGCAGCAGGCCATTGGGCTTCTTCGCCATTGCGTTTTCCACCAGTTGAATTTGCTCGGCGATCTGAGTTTCATCGGCAGGGCCGACATAGCTGGTTTTATCGCCCAGCTCCTTCGCCGCCGCTTCGGTCCCCATTTTCACGGTTTGCCAGAATTCATGCTGGAAACCTTTACTGATCACCGGAAGATTTAAATCTTTCGCCAGCGCGCCGGAAGAGATGCACGCCAGCAGGGATAACGCATAAACAAGATGCCTGGTTTTCATTATGTGACTCCGTTGTGAGTGTCTCACCCTTTACGTCAGGGTCTGTATGCCCCGTGACTGCCGGGAGCGTAAATCAACGAATTTTTTTGCGTAAGGTATCAAGGTACACAGCGGCCACCACCACAATGCCCATCGCCACCATTTGCCAGAACTGGGAAACGCCCATCAGGTTCAGGCCATTTTTCAGTACGCTCATGATGAACGCGCCAATGATAGTGCCGCCGATGGTGCCAATGCCGCCCATCAGGCTGGTGCCGCCGATAACGACTGCCGCAATCGCCTCCAGTTCATAGCCGACGCCAACCGTAGGCTGCCCGGAGTTCAGGCGTGAGGCCAGAATGACGCCCGCGATGCCGGTCAGTAGCCCGCAAAAGGCGTAAACGAATATTTTGACCCGCTGGACCTTAATACCGGAGAGATGCGCCGCCACCTCATTGCTGCCGACGGCATAGACATAGCGGCCAATCACCGTTTTCTTGAGAATGTACCCGGCCACCAGCGCCACGATAACGAGATAAAACACCGGATACGGCAGCACGTCGAACAAACGCCCCTGGGCCAGCAGCTTAAAGGTGGGGTAATCGGCAAAATAGATTGCGCGGCCATCCGTCATCACCATGTTGATCCCGCGAACGGACATCATCAGCCCGAGGGTGGCAATAAACGGCGGGATGGTCATTTTGGTGACCAGCAGGCCGTTGACGTAACCGCAAAGCCCTCCGGCAATGACGCCCGCCAGAATACAGACGGGCAGCGGCAGCCCGAGGGTGGCGCAAATTCCCACCGCGACGCCGGAAAACGCCACCACTGAGCCTAATGAAAGGTCGATTCCTGCGGTGATAATCACAAAGGTCACGCCAATCGCCATAATGCCAATCACCGAGGTTTGTAACGCGATGGTCATGATATTTTCGGTATTAAAGAAAAAGGGCGAACTGAAGCTAAAGAAAATGATCAGAATGATCAGACTCAACAGCGGCGCGAGGCGCATCAGTAGCGCTTTGTTAACTTTTAATTTCTTATTATTCGTAGCAGATGAGGTGACAGAGATGGTCATGATTTAATCCTCTAACGTCGCGAACTGCATGATTTTTTCCTGTGTGGCGTTATCGGCAGTTAATTCACCGGTAATACGACCGCTGCGCATCACTAAGATGCGATCGCACATGCCTAACACTTCCGGTAATTCAGAGGAAATCATGATTATCGATTTACCTTTCGCCACCAGGCGATTCATTAATTCATAGATTTCCAGTTTTGCCCCGACATCAATTCCCCGGGTTGGCTCATCAAAAATGAGAATTTCAGTATCCTTACACACCCAGCGGGCAATAATAATTTTCTGCTGGTTCCCACCGCTTAAATTAATGGCTGCCTGTTCGAGATGCGGCGTTTTTATTCTGAGCGCGTTTACCTGCTCCTCGCTGATTTGCTGGCAACGTCGGGTATCAACATTGCCAAAGCGGTCAGAAAACTCAGGGTAATTGCCCAGCATAATGTTACGCTCGACGGAAAGATTGAGCGCCAGCCCTTCCTTCTTGCGGTCTTCCGTTAAATAACAAATACCTTGCGCGATGGCATCGGCAATATCGTTAATCACGATCGCTTTGCCGTGGAGCTTTATCGTCCCGGCATCGACCGGATCGGCGCCAAAAATCGCCCGCGCCAGTTCGGTTCGTCCAGCCCCCATCAACCCGGCGAAACCAAGAATTTCACCGCGGTGAAGGGTAAAGTGAATATCGTTCAGCACGCCTTTTCGCGTTAACCCGCAGACCTCCAGCACCGGCTCCCGGCGCGCCTTTCGCGCGCGAGGGGGAAAGATATTGCCCAACTCGCGGCCCACCATCATCGCTATCAGATCGCTGATTTTTACCGTTTCATACTCCACGGTATCGATGTACTGACCGTCGCGCATCACGGTGGCGCGATCGGCGATCAGCGCCAGTTCTTCCAGACGGTGCGAGATGTAAACAATGCCGGTCCCCTGCGCCTTGAGCAGTCGGGTAACGCGAAACAGGCTCTCAATCTCCGTTTCGGTAAGCGCCGCGGTGGGTTCGTCCATAATCAAAATTTTGGCGTTAACCGAGATCGCTTTGGCGATTTCCACCATTTGCTGCTGCGCGACCGTCAGGTCTGAGACCAACGTATCGGGGGCAATATTCAGATTGAGCTTTTGCAAAATATCCGTCGCCGCCTGGCGCTGCTGTTTTTCATCCAGCCGCCAACGGTTATTTTTACAATACTCGCGGCCAATAAAGATATTCTCTTCAACGGTTAATTCAGGAAATAAATTAAATTCCTGATGAATAATGGTGATGCCAGCATTTTGCGCGCTAAGCGGATCGCTAAACGCGATCGGTCTTCCCTCAAAGATAATCTCGCCTTCGTCCGGTTGATAAACGCCCGCTAAAATTTTCATTAGCGTTGATTTACCCGCGCCATTTTCACCTAATAGCGCATGGACTTCGCCTTTACGGAGCGTGAAATTCACATTACTCAACGCTAATACGCCGGGAAAGCGTTTCGTAATATGATTCATCTGTAAAAATGTTTCGGACATTGCTGCTTTCCTCAATAATCAGAAACCGCAGGCTGTAAATCAGGCGAAGTACGTTCTCAGGGCCGCCCCTTACCGCGAATGTGAATTCTTCCTGAAAACAGTGATACGTCACGTTGGCTCAATGCTGAATATTGCTAACTCGAGTTAGCGATTTGCCTTTTAAAGCTATTTTAGCCACCCCAAATAGCCAAATTATTTGGCGTGAATTTGTGACGCCGGGCAGACTCTTTATTTTAACCAATTGAAATAGATTGATTTTTATAGAAATCGTCATGCGCTTTTATTTGACGTAGATCGAATTTTAACCACTTCTCGTGAAGTTTCTCACAATCCCGTCAGAAAAAAGTTGTGTAAAAAACCTGCCAATACCTAAGCTAACTCGAGTTAGCAAAAACACATTTTTTCAGCCGACTGCCGCGGTGGCGCCTCTTTTCGCCTGCGCAGCGCGTCTAAACGAAGATGAGGAACCACGCATGAAGAAAATGTCCCTGCCAAAAATCGGTATTCGTCCGGTGATCGACGGACGCCGTATGGGCGTTCGCGAATCACTGGAAACCCAAACCATGAATATGGCGAAAGCTACCGCCGCTCTGCTGACGGAAAAGCTGCGCTATGCCTGCGGCGCGCCCGTCGAATGCGTCATTGCCGACAGCTGCATTGCCGGGATGGCGGAAGCCGCCGCTTGCGAAGAAAAATTCAGCGGCCTGAACGTCGGTCTGACAATCACCGTTACCCCGTGCTGGTGCTACGGCAGCGAAACCATCGATATGGACCCAATGCGTCCAAAGGCTATCTGGGGATTTAACGGCACTGAACGCCCGGGAGCGGTGTATCTGGCTGCGGCGTTGGCGGCCCATAGCCAGAAAGGGATCCCGGCGTTTTCCATTTACGGTCAGGATGTGCAGGATGCAGGCGACAGCGCCATTCCTGCCGACGTGGAAGAGAAGCTGTTGCGCTTTGCGCGGGCAGGACTGGCGGTGGCCAGCATGAAGGGCAAAAGCTACCTCTCGCTGGGCGGTGTCTCAATGGGTATTGCCGGATCGATAGTCGATCATAATTTCTTTGAGTCCTGGCTCGGCATGAAGGTGCAGTCCGTCGATATGACCGAACTGCGCCGCCGTATCGATCATAACATTTACGACGAAGCCGAACTGGAAATGGCGCTGGCCTGGGCCGATGCCCATTTCCGCTTTGGCGAAGATAAAAATGCGAAACAGTACCAGCGCAACGCTGAACAGAGCCGACACATCCTGCGCGAAAGCCTGCTGATGGCAATGTGCATCCGCGACATGATGCAGGGCAACAGCAAGCTGGCGGAGAGGGGACGCGTGGAAGAGTCCCTCGGCTACAACGCCATCGCGGCAGGTTTTCAGGGACAGCGCCACTGGACCGATCAATACCCGAACGGCGATACCGCCGAAGCGCTGCTAAACAGCTCCTTTGACTGGAACGGAGTGCGCGAACCGCTGGTGGTCGCCACTGAAAACGACAGCCTGAACGGCGTCGCGATGTTGTTCGGCCATCAACTGACCGGCACGGCGCAGGTCTTCGCTGACGTGCGTACCTACTGGTCGCCGGACGCGGTTAAACGCGTCACCGGCCATACCCTCAGCGGTACGGCGGAACACGGCATCATCCACTTGATCAACTCCGGTTCCGCCGCGCTCGACGGCACCTGTAAACAGCGGGACAGTGACGGCAACCCGACGCTGAAACCGCACTGGGAGGTGACGCAAGAGGAAGCCGACGCCTGTCTGGCAGCCACCGAATGGTGCCCGGCGATCCACGAGTATTTTCGCGGTGGCGGCTATTCGTCACGCTTCCTGAGCGAAGGCGGCGTCCCGTTCACCATGACCCGTGTGAATATCATCAAGGGACTGGGGCCGGTATTGCAGATCGCCGAAGGCTGGAGCGTGGCGCTACCGAAAGCGGTTCATGACACACTCGACAAGCGTACTGACTCCAGTTGGCCGACCACCTGGTTCGCTCCGCGGCTAACCGGCAAAGGACCGTTCACTGACGTTTATTCGGTCATGGCAAACTGGGGCGCAAACCACGGGGTGCTCACCGTGGGACATGTTGGCGCTGACTTCATTACCCTCGCTGCAATGCTACGTATTCCGGTCTGTATGCATAACGTGGACGAAGCGAAAATTTATCGCCCTTCCGCCTGGGCCGCGCACGGCATGGATATCGAAGGTCAGGATTACCGCGCCTGCCAGAACTACGGGCCGCTGTATAAGCGTTAAGATTCGACGTGGGCCGGATAGCGTAATGCCATCCGGCAACGGGAGTCCTTATGAAAAATGACGTTATTCTGGTTCTCGACTGTGGCGCAACCAACGTGCGGGCGATAGCCGTCGATCAGCAGGGCAAGATTGTCGCCCGCGCCTCGGTGCCTAACGCCAGCGAGGCGGCCACTGAAAACAGCGCGTGGCATCAGTGGTCGCTTGACGCCATACTGCAACGCTTCGCCGGGTGTTGCCGGATGCTGAGCGGCGAACTGTCCGCCTGCCGGGTTCGCGGCATTACGGTGACCACCTTTGGCGTTGACGGCGCGCTGGTGGATGCGCGCGGCGAACTGCTGTATCCGGTAATTAGCTGGAAATGCCCGCGCACGGCGGCGGTCATGGACGCCATCGGCCGTTTTATGCCGCCACGCCAGCTTCAGGCGATTTCCGGCGTGGGCGCATTCAGCTTTAATACCCTGTATAAGCTGGTGTGGCTGAAAGAGAATCACCCTGCGCTTCTGGCGCAGGCGCATGCCTGGCTGTTTATCTCCTCACTGATTAATCAGCGTCTGACCGGCGAATTCACCACCGATATCACAATGGCCGGCACCAGCCAGTTGCTGAACCTTCACCAGCGCGATTTCAGCGGCGATATTTTGCAGGCCGCCGGTTTGACGCGCGCGCTGTTTCCCCGGCTGGTAGAAGCGGGTGAACGAATCGGCTTGCTGCAGCCTACCGCTGCGACGCTGCTGGGACTGCCGCCGGGCGTTCCGGTGATCTCCGCCGGACACGACACTCAGTTTGCCTTGTTTGGCGCGGGCGCGGCGCAGGACGAGCCGGTGCTCTCCTCCGGCACCTGGGAAATCCTGATGGTACGCAGTCGCCAGGTCGATACCGCGACGTTAAGCCGCTATGCCGGATCAACCTGTGAGCTGGACAGCCAGAGCGGATTGTATAACCCCGGCATGCAGTGGCTGGCCTCCGGCGTACTTGAATGGACGCGCAAACTGTTATGGACGCCCGACACGCCCTGGCAAACGCTAATTGATGAGGCACAGCGTGTACCGCCTGGCGCTGAAGGGGTCAGAATGCAGTGTGAACTGCTTACCTCCCCGCTGGCGGGCTGGCAAGGGGTAACGCTCGCCACCACTCGCGCGCATTTATACCGCGCGGCGCTGGAAGGCTTAACGGAACAGCTTCGCCAAAACCTGCATATGCTGGAAAGCATCGGGCACTTCCGGGCAACGGAGCTTCTGCTGGTGGGGGGAGGAAGCCGCAACCCGTTGTGGAATCAAATCAAAGCCAACGTGCTGAACCTCCCCATTAAGGTGCTTGACGACGCGGAGACCACCGTCGCCGGGGCGGCGATGTTTGGCTGGTATGGCGTTGGCGAATTTGCCAGTCCGCAGCAGGCGCGCGAGCAGGTGCGCTACCAGTACCGTTATTTTCATCCTCAGTCACCCTATCCATCACACTAAAGGAGTGGTTCATGCTTAAAACACTTTCTCCATTAATCTCGCCTGAACTGCTCAAGGTGCTGGCGGAAATGGGACATGGCGACGAGATCGTTTTCTCGGACGCGCACTTTCCGGCACACAGCATGGGGCCGCAGACAATCCGCGCCGATGGACTGCAGGTTAGCGAATTATTGCGGGCGATCATTCCGCTGTTCGAGCTGGACAGCTATGCGCCGCCGGTGGTGATGATGGCGGCGGTTGAGGGTGATACCCTCGACCCGGATGTTGAGACCCGCTATCGCGATGCCCTTTCGTTGCAAATGCCTTGCCCTGACATTGTGCGCATCGATCGCTTCGCTTTTTACGAACGCGCGCAAAAGGCTTTTGCGATCGTCATCACCGGCGAGCGCGCCAAATACGGGAATATTCTTTTAAAAAAAGGCGTAACGCCGTAATCTCACCTGCGGCAGAGTTTTCCGGACGGTGAGAGGGTCAGCGATGAAAGCGGTACGTCAGCAAGCGATAGTGCATCTGCTTAGTCAGCATCAAAGCCTGACCACTGACGCGCTGGCCGCGCTGCTTAATGTCAGTAAAGAGACCATCCGCCGCGATCTCAGCGCGTTACAAAGTCAGGGCAAAGTGTTGCGTAGCCACGGACGGGCAAAAAGCATTCGGCGGGAAAACGGAGATAACGGCGATCCGTTTTCTCTTCGTCTGAAAAGCCATTACGCCCACAAAGCAGACATTGCCAGAAAGGCGCTCGGCTGGATCGAAAACGGTATGGTCATTGCGCTGGATGCCAGTTCAACCTGCTGGTATCTGGCGCGGCAGCTACCGGATATCGACATTCAGGTGTTCACCAACAGTCAGCCAATCTGCCAGGCGCTAGGCAAGCGCGAGCACATTCAACTGATTTGTTCTGGCGGTACGCTTGAGCGTAAACACCGTTGTTATGTGAATCCCTCACTCATTTCTCAACTGAAAACGCTGGAAATTGATCTGTTTATCTTTTCCTGTGAAGGAATCGACCGCCACGGCGCGCTGTGGGATTCCAGTGCTTTTAACGCTGAATATAAATCCGTACTGCTGAGTCGCGCCGCGCAGTCGCTGCTGCTGATCGATAAAAGCAAATTCAACCGTTCGGGAGAGGCCCGGCTGGGTCATCTGGATGAGGTGACGTCTATTGTTTCAGACGTGTCGGCAAGATAGCGCCAAACGAGGCCTCTTCCGGCGTAGTTTTAGCGTTCGTCGCGACGCCCGCCTACCGCCGCCCACAGGCGACGCACGTGCACCGTGACTTCTTCGCGATCGTGATAGAGCTGACGCGCCTGGATCTGCGCGTTCACGCCATGTTCATCCAGTTGCGCCTGAATATACGCCAGGTTCTGGGAGACTTCTTCATAGCGTTTTTTCATCGGCAGCTTGAGGTTAAAAATGGTTTCACGACACCAGCCATTCACCAGCCACTGCGCCATCAGCGCCGCCACTTTCGCCGGTTTCTCCACCATATCGCATACCATCCATGAGATGTTGTTACGGTTCGGGCGATACTTAAAGCCATCTTCCCGCAGCCAGGTCACCTGTCCGGTATCCATCAGGCTTTGCGCCATCGGACCGTTATCGACCGAGTAAACCCACATGTTCCGCTTCACCAGTTGGTAAGTCCAGCCGCCGGGGCAGGCGCCTAAATCCACCGCATACATCCCGTTCGCCAAACGCTCATCCCACTCATCTTCCGGAATGAACACGTGCAGCGCTTCTTCCAGCTTGAGCGTCGAGCGGCTTGGGGCGTCGGCGGGAAACTTAAGGCGCGGAATGCCCATGTAGTACGGGGAGTTATTTGAGGCATACGAATAACCGGTATAACAGCATCCCGGCGCGATAAAGAAGACGTGGACCACCGGACGCTTCGGCGTTTCATAGTGCGTCAGAATGCCTGCGTCACGCAGCGCGGCGCGCAACGGCACCGTAAACTTGCGGCAGAACTTCATCAGTTCTTTGCTTTCATTGGTGTCCGCCACTTCAACCCGCAGATCGCCGCCCTTCTCGACCACGCCCTGCAGCATACCGACGATCGGCGTGATCCTGTCTTCCGGCGGCAAATGCTGCAGCAGCTCGCCCACCACAAACCACTGGCGGGTGAAGATCAGTGAACTGAACGGCAGCTCGCTGATAATTTTTTCCGCATCATCGGCCTGATAACATTCATAAATGACATATCCCGCGTTTTCTTTAACGCGCGCAAAGCCAAACAATTCGCGACGTCCCGCTTTATCGGTAATTTCCGCAGCGCACTCTTTTTCAAAGCCCGGGCGACACAACAACACCACTTTATTCATGAACAACGCCCTTACGCTTCAAACGAACGGCGCCGATTAACATCAACACCCACCCTGCCAGGAAACTCACCCCGCCAACCGGGGTCACAAACGCCCACAGGCGCAAATGCGACAGCGCCAGGCAATATAAGCTGCCGCTAAACAACACAGTGCCTAACGCCAGAAAAACGCTACTCCAGTAGAACCAGATGCTGATGCGGCGCTGCATCGCGACCGCCAGACCGAAGATCGCCAGCGTATGAAACGCCTGGTATTGCAGACCGGTCTGGATCCAGCCCATCTCAACCACACCAAGGGTTTTGCTTAGCACGTGCGCCCCGAAAGCGCCCAGAGCAACATAGATAAAGCCACTGACAGCGGCAAAAATCAGCATAAAACGGCTGGTCATGGTAATACCCTAAGTAAGTTATTGTTCGTAGCGAAAGCGGAATTTCTCTTGTTCAGCCGCCGCTTTCGCCAGGATCCACTGACGGAAGGCGGCTATTTTACCCAGTTCTGCCTGACTGTCATGACAAACCAGATAAAATGCGTTTTTACTCACCAACACATCGTTAAACGGACAGACCAGACGTCCGGCCTCAATTTCCGATTGCGCCATCACGTTATTCGCCAGCGCAACGCCCTGACCGTGAATCGCCGCCTGCAGCACCATCGCGCTGTGGCTGAAGATCGGCCCCTGCTGGACGTTAATATGATTCAGGCCCAGCTGGCGCGTATAGGTTTGCCAGTCGCGGCGCGAGGCGTCATGCAATAGCGTGTGCTTCGCCAGATCCTCTGGCGACTTCAATGGCTTATCCCCCGTCAGCAGCAGCGGCGAACAGACGGGCAACAGATATTCTGCGTACAATTTTTCGACGCGCAAGCCCGGCCAGTTGCCGCGACCATAAAAAATCGCCACGTCGACATCGTCCGACAGCTTGTCTTCCTGACGGTCCACCGCCTGGATCCTGACGTCGATTCCCGGATAAGCTGAGTTAAAGCTAGAGAGTCGGGGAACCAGCCACTGGATCGCAAAACTGGGCAATAAACTGACCGTCAGCGCCCCTTTTGCGCTTCGCGCCTGAAGTTTACGCGTCGCTTCGGTTAATTGCGAAAAAATCTCTTTGATGTCGAGGAAGTAGCTTTGGCCTTCCTCGGTGAGAAGAAGAGAACGGTTGCGTCGCCGAAACAGTTTAAGTCCCAAAAAATCCTCAAGTGACTTGATTTGGTGGCTTACTGCGGCCTGCGTCACAAAAAGCTCTTCTGCTGCGCGAGTGAAGCTGAGATGCCGTGCGGCGGCATCAAAAACACGTAATGCGTTCAGAGGTGGAAGACGTTTAGACATGGCTATTAGACTTTGATGTTAAAACAATTTAACAATTAGATTACAAGCTGTAACCTATTAGTTTTTTTTATCTGAGCCATTATAATTTGTCCGTTGAGGAACTACCAGCAAATACCTATAGTGGCGGCACTTCCTGAGCCGGAACGAAAAGTTTTATCGGAATGCGTGTTCTGGTGGGCTTTTGGCTTACGGTTGTGATGTTGTGTTGTTGTGTTTGCAATTGGTCTGCGATTCAGACCACGGTAGCGAAGCTACCCTTTTTCACTTCCTGTACATTTACCCTGTCTGTCCATAGTGATTAATGTAGCACCGCCAAATTGCGGTGCTTTTTTTTACCTGTCCGCTACGGATTAGTCTTCCAGCGCGACCATCTCTTTCACGTCAGTACGGTTGATCTGCTGTTTGTTGCCGTTAGCGTCTTTGTAAGAAATCATCCCGGTATCGTTATCGGTCTGCGGTTTACCGTCAGACACGATGCTGCGACCATCGTTGGTGTGCATTACATAGTTCGGACCGGAACAGGCGCTCAGGGCAAAAGTCAGCATACATGCAGAAATAATTGCGGCAGTCTTTTTCATCTTCTTCTCCTTAAAGCTGTTTATGCTATTAAAAACGTACTCCGTAACAGGCAGAAACATTTGCCTAACACTATTCAGCATAAGACACTGGTCTGATTTCGCCAGGTTATCCAGAAGATTCCTGGTGACAGGCAAGCCTTGTCACGGCGGCAAAATTGCGCCACGATCGGCTGACTGAACTGAGGAATACCATGAACGCTTTCAATCCCGCGCAGTTTCGCGCGCAGTTTCCCGCACTGGCCGACGCCGGGGTTTATCTCGACAGCGCCGCCACGGCGCTGAAGCCACAGGCCGTTATTGACGCGACGCAGCAATTCTACAGCCTGAGCGCCGGAAACGTGCATCGCAGCCAGTTTGCCGAAGCTCAACGCCTTACCGCACGCTACGAAGCCGCCCGGGAGCAGGTCGCACGGCTGCTGAACGCGCCGAATGACAAAACCATCGTCTGGACTCGCGGCACCACCGAGGCCATTAACATGGTGGCGCAAAGCTACGCTCGCCCCCGCCTTCAGCCTGGCGATGAAATCATCGTCAGCGCCGCCGAACATCACGCCAATCTCGTTCCCTGGCTGATGGTGGCGGAGCAAACCGGCGCGAAAGTGGTTAAATTGCCGCTCGATGCGCAATTTTTACCGGACGTTGAGCGCCTGGCGGAGAGAATAACGCCGCGTAGCCGCATCCTCGCGCTGGGACAAATGTCGAACGTTACCGGCGGCTGTCCGGACTTAGCCCGCGCCATTACCCTTGCCCATCGTGCAGGCATGGTGGTCATGGTGGATGGCGCGCAGGGCGTGGTCCATTTTCCCGCCGATGTACAACGGCTCGACATCGACTTCTACGCGTTTTCCGCGCATAAGCTGTACGGTCCAACGGGAATTGGCGTGCTCTACGGCAAACCAGAACTGCTGGCGGCCATGTCGCCGTGGCTTGGCGGCGGTAAGATGATCGACACCGTCAGCTTTGACGGCTTCACTACTCAGGCCGCGCCGTGGAAGCTGGAAGCTGGAACGCCTAACGTCGCAGGCGTCATCGGGATGAGCGCGGCGCTGGAATGGTTAGCCGATACCGATACTGCCCAGGCGGAAAACTGGAGCCGCGGGCTGGCGACGCTGGCGGAAGACGCGCTGGCGAAGCGTCCCGGTTTTCGCTCCTTCCGCTGTCAGGACGCCAGCCTGCTGGCCTTTGATTTTGCAGGCGTTCACCATAGCGATATGGTCACGCTGTTGGCGGAATACGGTATCGCCCTGCGCGCCGGACAGCACTGCGCCCAGCCGCTGCTGGCGGAAATGGGCGTAACGGGTACCCTGCGCGCCTCATTTGCGCCGTATAATACAAAGAGTGATGTGGATGCGCTGGTCAACGCCGTTGATCGGGCGCTTGAGCTATTGGTGGATGAATGACAAGCCCAATGTTTGCCGGACACCCGTTCGGCACAACCGTGAATGAAGAGACGCTGCGCAAGACCTTCCTGCCGCTCAACCAGTGGGAAGATAAATACCGCCAGTTGATATTACTGGGAAAACAGCTGCCGACGCTGCCCGACGCTCTCAAAGCCCAGGCGAAGGAGATCGCGGGCTGCGAAAATCGCGTCTGGCTGGGTTACACCCGTGGAGAAAATGGCGCGCTGCACTTTTACGGCGATAGCGAGGGGCGGATTGTACGTGGACTGCTGGCGGTGTTGCTGGCAGCTGTCGAAGGGAAAACCGCGGCGCAGCTGCTGGCGCAGTCACCGCTGGCGTTCTTCGATGAACTGGGGTTGCGCGCGCAACTGAGCGCGTCGCGCAGTCAGGGGCTGAACGCGCTGAACGAGGCGATTATGGTCGCGGCCCAGGACGCCGGATCTTAACGAACCGTAGGCAAAATAAGCGCAGCTTCATCTCCCTGATTGCCGGCGCCATTTCGGATCCCACTAAGCCTGACGCGCCGCCTTCGCCATCATTTTCTTCAACGCATGAGAGACCGCGACAAAGCCAAACGTGGCGGTCACCATCGTCGCCGCGCCGAATCCCGATGCGCAGTCCATCCGTTTGGGTCCTTCCGCGGTCGCTTTCATCGCGCAAACGCTGCCGTCTGACTGAGGATAAACCAGCGCCTCAGTGGAGAATACGCAGTCAACGCCCAGCTTACCCTTGCTGTTTTTCACCACCCCAAAGTCGCTTTTCAGCCGCTCGCGCAGCTTTGCCGCCAGCGGGTCCTGAATCGTTTTCGCCAGATCCGTCACCTGGATCTGAGTGGGATCGATCTGTCCGCCCGCGCCGCCGGTGGTGACCAGCGGAATTTTGTTGCGACGACAGTACGCGATCAGCGCCGCTTTCGGTCGCACGCTGTCAATGGCGTCAATGACATAGCTGAAGCCTGCGCGCAGATATTCCGCGACATTATCCGGCGTGACAAAGTCATCGACCACGGTGACCCGGCATTCCGGATTGATCTGGCGAATACGTTCTGCCATGACGTCTGCTTTCGCCAGACCAACGTTATCGCGCAGGGCATGAATCTGGCGGTTAGTGTTGGTGACGCAGACGTCATCCATATCAATAAGGGTAATGGCGCCGATGCCCGTACGCGCCAGCGCCTCTGCCGCCCACGAACCAACGCCGCCAATCCCGACCACGCAAATATGCGCATCGGCAAACAGTTGCAGCGCTTTTTCACCGTACAAACGCGCCGTGCCGCCGAAGCGCTGACGCCAGGCATCACTTATTACTACTGACATACCACCTCAGAATTAAAAAGGGCGAGGTTATCCCTCACCCTGTCTGATCCATAGAAACAGCGCTCAGAATACCATATTCAGCCGCTAAACACGTTACCAGCGCCAGGCGCGCTTTTCAGCACCCAGACGCGACCATAGTGGTTATACCAACCTGCGCGATGTCCGGCGTCCGGACCAATTCCCTGATAAATATCGAAGTGCTGGCCTTTTATCGCACCGCCGACATCCAGCGCCACCATCAGACGCAGCTCATACTGACCGTTGAATTTGCCGTTGTTGTCGAGCAGCGGGACTTCAGCGAGCAATGTTGTCCCCGGCGGGATAATGCTGCGGTCAGAGGCAACGGAAGCCCGGCCAATCAGCGGCACCGCGCTTGCGCCTTTCACTGGCGCGAAAGACTGCGGCTTAAAGAAAACAAACGACGGGTTTTGTTCCAGCAGTTCGCGGACTTCCGCTTCGCTGTGCGTTTCCCCCCAGTGACGGATCGCCTGCATCGACATGTCTTCCCGCTTCACTTCGCCGCGATCGATCAGGACCTTACCGATACTGTGATAAGCATGCCCGTTTTTCCCTGCATAGCTGAAGAAATTAAGCGGGGAGCCGTCGCCAAAATCGATATAGCCACTGCCCTGCACATCCATAATGAAGTTATCCATCAAAGAATTGCTGTAGGCAAGAATGTAATTGTCGCTCAGCGCGCCAGCGTAAATCTCTGCGCGAGACGGCAAGCGTCCGCGTTTTGGCGGCATACGGTAAATGGGATACTGGAATTCGCCCTGACGCGTGTGGCGCGCCTGAACAACTGGTGTGTAATAACCGGTAAACTGGACGTTGCCGTAGTTATCGGCTCCTTCCATCTGCCAGGCGTCGATTCCAAACTGGCGCATGGTACGGGTATCGCCGCCGGAACGTAGCCAGTCCTGAACGGCGTTATAGACGCTGCTCTGACTGCCGTACAGGCGCGGAGAGGCACTGCGGATCTGGCTCACCTGCTCGGCAAAATCACCGGCGTTGATGGGGGCGCCAACGGCGTCAGGCTGGTTCACCAGTGAGAAAGGCTGGGTAAACTTCCCGTCTTTATACTGCTGTCCGCGATCGGTCGGTTTAGAGGAACAGGCAGCAAGCATAGCAACCACCGCCCCCAAAAGAAGATAACTTACCCAACGTCCTTTCATTGTTCTCATCTTTTCGCTGTCATTCATACGCAAAGAAGATAACAAACCCCGCCAGCTAATGAAACGAGCAGGGTTACCCTGACGCAAATTCCGCGCAAAATTTAAACTGAAATGCCTTGTTTTTGTTCAATTTCGCCCTTAAACCGTGATCCAGGTGAAAAAAGGGTTGCATGAAAATGTTAGCAGAGTATAGTGCGCATCCACGGACGCGGGGTGGAGCAGCCTGGTAGCTCGTCG